>CBDFAZ010000009.1:0-29593 GCA_965245685.1 uncultured Streptococcus sp.
CGAGGACAAAATCCCGCTCGGGATGGAGCGTCTTGAGCTGGTCCACTAACTGTTGGGTCTGGGTCATGGCCAGCTTACTCTTGCGGGTTCCTACCTTAATGACCTTCATCTTTTCCCCTTTCTCTGTGCAAGCCAAATATCCTGGCAATCAAGGCAATGTCATAGTCTGAATGCTCTCCGACTGACAGCTCTTTGAGCTGCAAGATTGGCTCCTTCAGGACTTGGTTGATAATACTCTTCATGTGCTTGGAAATCTGCTTCTGCTCCCGCTCTGTCATATCTGGAAACTTGCGCTTGAGGCTTTCCATGGCCGAAGCTTGAGCTTCCAAAGCCTTATCCCTGATTTCCTGAATCAGAGGAATAATGCCCAACTGCTGACGCCAGTCAGCAAACTTGACCAGCTCCTCATCAATCTCCAAAGCAATCCGACCGGCAATCTCCTGCCGCTCTGCCTTATATTGCTCCAGTTGATTAGTTAGATTTTCGATATTATAGAGCTTCAGAGACGAGCTCGGATGGCAGGAACGAGGCAGACAGAGGTCAAATACAATCGCACCCTCCTTAAGCATGGAGGGAAAGATAATGTATTCTTCCGTTTTAACCGCTGAAAAGACCACATCCGCATCCGCCAGCACTGCCTCCAACTCATCCCAGCCATGGGCAGATACTCTGTCCTCTGTCAGAAAAGGCTGGGCCTTGCTGACCGTCCGATTGAGCAGCATGACTGATTCGAATGGACGCTGCAAAGCATACTTGGTCACCAACTGACCAATCTCTCCCAGACCGATAACAGCTACCTTTTTAGTGCTGTAATCCAGCCCCAATCGGTCCAATTCTTGAATAGCCGTCAAGCCGATAGAAATGGGGCGGTCATTGATCCGATAAGAATCATGCATGCGCTTAGCAAAGGTCAGCGCCTGCTTGAAAGCCTGATTGAGGACAATTCCAGTCGTACCAGCATCTTGCGCCGTCAGGAAAGCCTGCTTGAGCTGACCCAAGACCTGACTTTCACCAATAATCTTTGACTCAAGTCCAATAGAGACCCGCAGCAGATGCCGCAGAGCCTCATCCCCCTCACGAAAGACTAAATACTCTTCCAGTTCCTTGACAGGAATTTGAAACCAGTCTGCCAAAAAATGCTTGGAATAGTAGCGGCCAGTGTGTAGCTGGTCCACCACCAGATAGAGCTCGGTCCGATTGCAGGTGGACAGGATGATATTTTCCAAGATACTTTTTTCTCTTTTCAGGAGCTTTAGAGCTTTGAGCCCCTCCTGATCTGAAAAATGCGCTTTTTCCAAAATTGTCAGCGGTGTTTCCCGATGGGTCAAACCCACATATAATAGGTGCATGCTTCTTTCTTTCTTTTAAAGTTGGTCTAAAATTGCTTCTATCTTCTTGCGAATCTCCTTGGAGCGACTAGGCGAGAGACCATTGGTCGAGATCATGACAGATACGTCCTTCTTTCGCGCAATGGCTACATTATAAAAGTCAGAGAAGGTCTTGTCTCCCGTATTGTTCACCAGCTGACTGGGTGCCGCCTCCTCCATAATCTGACGGTTGACTTCCTCCTGATCTGTACAGGCAAAGACCAGCTTCGCGCCTTCCAAATCACCTGTCTGGTAGGATCTAGCTAGCCACTGGATCTCCGCCTGCGGAATATCAGTATGCAGAGTCGGACTGACCACTGTCACAGCAGCCTGCTCAGCCAGCAGGGTCTTAATCTTCCGCGCTGCAACCTTGCCGCCTCCCACTACCACGACTTTCTTCTCTCTGATATTAATCATGACTGGATACATGCTAGCTTCTCCTATTTCTTTTCCCGAAAGATTTTCGCGCTGCGTTTGTAAACTGTATCTGGCTCCTCTAGACGGTCATTAACCAATCGAGCCAGCACAAAAAAGTAATCCGACAAACGGTTGATGTAGATCAAGCCTACCTCATTGACTGCTTCTTCTGCCTCTATAACAGCTACCATACGGCGCTCCAGGCGTCTGGTCATGGTGCGGGCCACATGCAGGAGACTGGCAATCCGATGGCCGCCCGGAATGATAAAGCGGTCGATTTTCGGAGGAATATGCATATACTCATCCATCCGCTCCTCCAGCCAGCTGACATTGGCTGGCTCTTGCTTGTAGGGACGCAATTCCCTCGGTGTCGCCAAGTCGCTGCCACAGTCAAAGAGATGCTGCTGGATTTCCTCGCATTCCAGACGCAAGTCGTCCAAGATAGGATAGTCACGCATCTCAGATACGACATAGCCTAGATGAGAGCATAGCTCATCCATCGTTCCATAAGCTTCGACCCGAATATGGGTCTTGGATACTCGATCCCCACCGTAGAGCCGTGTAAAGCCCTTGTCTCCGTATTTCGTATAAATTCTCATTTTTCTTCTCTATTGATGATTTGATAGATCTGCTCCATATCCAAAGACTGACGCAGGACGTCTGCCAACTTATCATACTCTCTGTCTTTAAAGTCTTTGATACTGACAAGCTGGTCCTCTAGCGGCTCTAAGCCCTTAGCTAGACGAAGTTCATTTAGGTACTGACGAGTCCATTCTAGATTGTCAAATACTCCATGAAGGTAGGTTCCTTGCACCTGTCCTCCATAAGCCACTGCCCCATCTGGACGCTCGGTTGCCTCACCATTTTGCTCCTTGATGATGGAGAATGGCTCCAGACTATCCGCCAGCTGGGTTTCCCCCATGTGAATCTCGTAGCCCTCTAGCTCTTGCCCCTCATGCAGGGCTCTGACCTGAGTCGTCCGCTTGACCGGTTTCAGCACCGTCTCTGTCTCTAAAATCCCTAGACCGCTAATCTCTTCTAAGTCAGACTCTAGGTGCAGCGGATCGCTAATCTTCTGCCCCAGCAGCTGATAGCCACCGCAGATACCAAAGATTGACACCCCATGCTCCAGACACTTGAGAATCTCGGCTTCAAGACCAGACTCTCTCAGATAGTTCATGTCTTCGATGGTATTTTTACTGCCCGGCAGAATCAAGAGATCCGGCCGACCAATCGCATCACCAGGCTGGACATAGCGGACAGAAACATCTGGTTGGATTTCTAGACTGTGAAAATCCGTAAAGTTGGACAGGCGCTTGAGGCTGACAACTGCGATATCCAGACTCTTTCTTATATCAAAGCGCCGGCTTTTCTGCACCAATGCCACACTGTCTTCGCTGTCAATATCCAGCTGGGCATAAGGCACGACTCCGATGACCGGCACCTGGGTCAGCTCCTCAATCATGTCAATACCGGACTGCAGCAGGGCTACATCGCCGCGGAATTTATTGATAATAACACCCTTAATCCGCTTGCGATCCTCAGGCGGCATGAGCTCAATCGTTCCGTAAATAGAGGCAAAGACGCCTCCCTTATCAATATCAGCCACTAAAATCACTGGCGCATCCACCAGCTTGGCCATGCCCATATTGACAATGTCTCGGTCATTGAGATTGATTTCAGCTGGACTGCCTGCGCCCTCGATGACGATGATATCATTTTCAGCACCCAACTCCTCATAGACTTCCTTAATCTTAGGCAAGAGATGCTGCTTGTATTCATGGTATTCAACGGCATCCATATCCCGCAGAACCCGGCCTAAAAAGACGACCTGAGACTTGCGGTCAGATGTGGGTTTGAGCAGGACTGGATTCATGCGGACATCCGGCTCTTTACCAGCTGCCTCAGCCTGAACGACCTGAGCCCGGCCCATTTCATCTCCTTTTTTGGTAATAAAGGAATTAAGCGCCATATTCTGCGACTTAAAAGGCACCACTTCTAGGCCATCCTGCTTAAAAATCCGGCAGAGCCCAGCCGCTATAATACTCTTCCCAGCATCTGAGGCAGTCCCCTGTACCATCAATGATTTGACCATGTTCCATTTCCTCCTAGCTGCTCAAAGAAAGCAGCTTCATTTTCTGCCAGTGGCGTCTGAATAGTCTGATGAAGCTTGACAATCCAAGGTACAGCCAAGCCTGCCTCTACTAGTAGTTCTCCCTGCTGGAAGAAATCAAACTTGCTGCCCTCCGCAATCAAATGACCCTTCTGCAGCAGGTAGGCATAGTCACAGCAGTCATACATCAGGTCCATATCATGGCTGGACACGATGATGTTGGTTCCCGCCTGAACCAGCTTTTTCATAGTCGCAGCCATCTGGTCCCGCCCTTTTGGATCCAGTCCAGCTGTCGGCTCATCAAGCAACAAATACTTGGGCTGCAGCGCCAGCATACCAGCAATAGCCACCCGCTTTTTCTGGCCGTAGCTCAGATACTGCAAGGGTCTATCCTGCAGATGGGAAATGTCCATCATCTCTAAAGCCGTCGCTACTCTGCTTGCTATCTCGTCTTCTTCATAGCCTAAGTTTTCCAAGGCCATGCCAATATCGTCCTTCACAATGGTATAAAAGAGCTGCTGCTCTGGATTCTGAAAGACCATATTGACATGCTGCCGATACTGAAACAAAGCCTTCTTAGAGTCGCCCACAGGCTGACCATCATATAAAATGCTGCCCTTCTGCGGTTTGAGCAGTCGGGTGATGATTTTCATGATGGTAGACTTACCTGATCCGTTAACCCCCAGAATGCCGGTAATCCGGCCCTCTTCGAAGTCCATAGAAATATCGTGCAGCGTTGGATTTTCGTCATACGAAAAAGAAATATTCTTCACTTGTAACATCTAAGTTTCCTATCTACTTTCCATTATAATATAAAAGCAGTCTTATTGTAAATGCGCTTTCATTATTCACTATGCTCTGCATCAAATCTTAGCGTCAGTACCTCATTTAAATGCTGATTATCATCCAGCAGTTTGACAAAGAGAGTATTGGCTAATCTGCCCCAAGCCTGGTGTTGCTTCCTTTTATTGTAAAAGGAGAATTTCAAGTCCAAGGTATCCCGAATGGTCACAAACTCATAGAAGACCAGGAAAATAAAGCGATACATGAGGACGATTAAGTCTAGTAGTACCCGTGGCACGTGCATGGCTTTAAAAAGCCGCAGCATCTGAGCAAAAGGTACCGTCAGAACAAAGAAATAAGTCGAAACCAGGGATGAATAGATGCGCAGGAGGATAAAAATGGTCTGCTGAACAGAGGATTGGCTGATGCCTAGATAGCCCTGACCCAAAGGCAAGGCCAGCAAGAGCTGCTCCTGACTATTCTGATAAGTCAAGACAAAGGTCAAGAGACTAATCAGGATAAAGATACTGGCGTGCAGATGCCACTTGAGATAGCGCAGCCAAGGAAGTCGTGCCACATAACAGGTCAAAGGCGCCACCAAGACGATAAGCCCTAGCTGCAGACTCCTGACACCAGAAAAACTAACAGCTAACAAGAGCACATAAATGACAAATTTATAAGCAACCGGCAGATTTTTCAGCCGATTTTGATAGGCGTATTTATCAATCGCAAACATGAGGAGGCCCTCCTTTCTAGCTATGTTTTGCAATACCACAGTAGAGAGCAACTCCGGTCCCAGACAGGCTTAATCGCTATCAAGAACCAGAGCTCGCTCTTACTGTTGAATACTTTTATTTATGTTCAGAGTTTTCCTTTTGTTGGCCTTGTTTTTTCCCTTTATGATAGCCAATGACATAGAAGATGATACCCGCTCCGATACTGCCCTGCAGGGTGAAGAGCAAACTTTCTACTTCTGGACCAGCTGGCTCAAAAATCGGTGAAAACCAAGGCTCATAGTCCTTTTGGATAGAGCTGATGGCCTGCTCAGCAGCGTCATCTGTTCCACTGTATTCAACACCCTTAGGGGCAAAGACAAAGGCAGCAAGAGTGATGGCTACTGCAGCCAAGATCAAGATGAGATTCTTATATTTTTTCATTTGAACAGACCTGCTCTTTCTTTGATATTTTCTGAGATCAAGTTATAGAGGACAACTGTCAGCAATCCTTCTACGATAGCAATCGGGATTTGAGTGGTCAAGAAGACACCCATGAACTTCAACGCAGAACCAACAAAACCGCTGTTAGCATCTGGGAAGACCAAACCGAGCTGGATAGAAGTTGTCGCATAGGTCGCCAAGTCAGCAATCACAGCACAGATAAAGATAGAAACCGGTGTAGACAGCTTGATAGATTTAGCAAACTTGTAGACAAAATAACCGACAAATGGACCAACCACTGCCATTGAGAAGGCATTGGCACCCAGAGTTGTCAAGCCGCCGTGAGCCAAGAGGAGGGCTTGGAAGAGCAAGCAGATGGTACCCAAAACACTGATAACAGATGGACCAAACATAGCAGTTCCCAGACCAACCCCTGTCGGATGCGAGCTAGATCCTGTAACAGATGGAATCTTCAAAGAAGACAGGATAAAGATAAAGGCACCGGACAAGGCCAGCATGGTCTTGGAATTTGGATCCTCTGCAACGATTTTCTTGATGCGCATCAAGCCTACCACAAAGAAAGGCAGGAAAACGGCGAACCAGAAGATACACCAAAAGAGTGGAAGATAGCCTTCCATGATATGCATAGCTGACACAGACTGGGTACTCAGTACCGCCAAAATAGCCAGCAAGGCCACAAAAGTTACTTTTTTATTTTTCAATAGTTTCATGTTTTTTTCCTTTACTAAGAACCTAAGCTCAAAAGGATAAATGTTTATCCACGAACATGGGCTCTGATATTAAAAAATCTTCTTTTTCACGAGGAGGGTAGTAAAATAAGGCAGCTTGGTTTCTGGTGTGATTCCTTCGAGTCCCAGCAGAGTCTGCTGTTTATCCGTCGAAGAATTGCTAACCATAAAAGTCTGCTGCAAGAGACCGAGCTTTTCTAGCAGGGGCAGGACGGTATCCAGATGATTGGCCACTTTCATCAGCACAATCGAGTCATGCAGCTCAAGCGCCGCCTCAATCTTCTCAGCAGAAGCCGTAGCTGGCATAACCGCCAGAGACTCCTCATCCATAGTCAGGGGCTGACCTAACTCAGAAGCCATGCTGCAGAAAGAGGTGATACCAGGGATGGTTTGACAGTCAATTTCCTTTTCCAGCAGAGCCAGCAGATAACTGTAAGTGCTGTAGACCATGGGGTCACCCAGTGTGATAAAGCCGACATTCTTGCCAGACTTGACATCCTCTGCGATTTCAGCAGAGATGGCCTGCCACTGGACTTCTTTGGTCGAATTGGAACGAACCATAGGGAAATGCCGCTGCTTAATTTCCAGATGCTCTTTCAGGTAGGGTTCTGCAATGCCTAATGCAAAGCTCTTGCTTCCCTTCTTAGCTTCCGGTGTATAGAGAATATCTAAGTCTTCCAAAAGCCGACTGGCCTTGATAGTCACTAGCTCGCTATCACCCGGTCCCACACCAATTCCGTAAAATTTTGCCATTCCTTCCTCCTATTCGATGATTTCTTCTAAATGCTGGATGTAGAGCTGCTGAACTTCAGGATATTCGCCCAGACCAACCAGATTGGCCTTGACCTCATATCCCTGCTCCTTGAAGAAGTGATACCAAGAACCTTCCTCGTCCGAGCTCATATCATTGGTCGCATGGTCGCCCGCTACCAGCATGAAAGGTGCCAGATGCACTTCTCGGACGCCCTCTTTCTTCAGCTCCTGCTCAATAAGCTCAACCGGAGGATAACTCTCTACACAGCCGATATAGACTGAGCTTCCCTTCATCATATGATCCAAGGCTGCATAAGCTGTAAAGGCATAATGCTGACTGCCGTGCCCCATCAGAACTGTTGCTGCATCATGACCTTCATGGCCATACCGTTCCAGCAAAATATCCTTGACAGCCTCATAGTCTTCCTGACTGTTGAGCAGAGGCTTGGCAACGACCAGCTTTTTAAAAGCCGATTCAAACTCTTTGGCTTGGGCGAGAATCTTTTCATACTCGCTGCCCAAAATGACATGGAGAGGCTGGATATAGACCTCTTCAGTGCCCGCTTCCAAGAGCTGCTCCAAAACCTCTTTGACCGTAGGAATATCTAGACCTTCCTGCTTCTTAATCCGCCGTCTAACGACATTGGATGTAAAAGCTCGGCAGACCGAATAGTCTGGGAAACGTGCCTGAATAGCCTGCTCACAAGCCTCAATTGTTTTGCGTCTGGTCTCGGGATAGGTTGTTCCGAAACTGACTACTACTATAGCTTTACTCATGACCTGTATCCTTTCAGAGAATTTCCCGACATTTATCGATGATGGAAGCAATAGTCGCTTCATCTGTCTCAACAATATTGCTAAAGCCTGCTTCCTCTAAAACAGCCCGCGTACTAGCACCCATGACAACTATAGGGACATCTGTCCAGTCAAATCCAGCTTCCTGATTAGCTGCTACAAAGTTCATGGCCGCAGCAGAGTTCGGAAGACAGACTACTTCAATCTCTGACCAATTGTCACTGCTAATCTGATTCCCAAAGGCCAACCTATGACTAGCAAGAATCGGCAGGGAATAGAGTTCTGACAGACTGGCTTTCTTATGCTCAGCTGTCAGAATATACCAGTTGCCGCCTTCTTTTTCCAGAGCAGCTGCAAAATCCGCATCCGACTGCTGAGGTGTCATCCGATCCAGCACAATACCGCTCGCTTCGATAGACTTAGCCGTATGATGACCAATAGCTGCAAAGCGGATGTGCGGCAGACTGCGCAAGTCTTTGCCTGCCTTGCGGAGAGCTTTCAAGAAGAGCGGCCAGCTCTGCATATCTGCAAAGAGGAGACCGTCTACCTGCTCCAAATCCGGCAGTTGCAATTCTAATTCTTCAACCAAATCTCGAGCTGGGAAAGTGGTCAGCGCAGCTCCAGCATCCTTGAGCAAGCGAGGAAGTCTGCCAGTCTCTGACTGCTGGATGAGGATTTTCCGGCCGAAAAGCGGCAGATTCTCATGGAAATTCAGCTGCTGTCTATAGGCTACGACATCACCTACCACGATGACACTCGGTGCCTTAAAGTCCGCAGCTTCTGCTAGTTCTACTATGTTGCCCAAGGTTCCGTCAACCGAACGCTGCTGAGGATGGGTTCCCCATTCAACGATGGCAGCTGGCTTGTCCTTGCCATAGCCTCTAGCCGTCAGCTCTTGGACGATGGAAGGCAGGTTTTTCATACCCATGAGGAAGACCAAAGTTCCTTTGAGCTCAGAAATTGCTTCCCAATTGAGCATTTCTGTCTCATCCTTGAGATGGGCTGTAAAGACGTGGAAACTCGTCGCTACATCTCGGTAGGTCATAGGAATCCCAGCATAGGTCAGACCAGCCACAGCAGAGGTGATGCCTGGCACCACTTCAAAGTCCACACCGGCTTCCACCAGCTTGACTCCTTCTTCTCCGCCCCGGCCAAAGATATAGGGATCACCGCTCTTAAGGCGGACTACCCGCTTACCCTGACGGGCTTTTTCGATGAGAATCTTTTCAATCTCTTCCTGTCGGATGCAGGGCTGACCTGGCTTTTTGCCGACATCTATCTTTTCGCAGTCAGACTTTAGATGCTGAAAGAGTTCCTGATTGACCAAGCGGTCAAAGACCAAGACATCTGCTTCTTGAAGCCGTCTTTTGCCTTTGAGGGTCAGCAACTCCGCATCGCCTGGACCTGCTCCCAGTAATGTTACTAAACCGGACATTTTTTCTCCTTTTATTAGCTATTTTGTCAGATAAGCTTCTAACTCTTCTAAGTTAGAAACCATCTGTGGATAGGCCACAATTGGCCGAGAGATGATAATGCAGTCCATCCCCAGCTCTTGACAGCCATCAATCTTTTCACGAATACCACCAACTGTACCACTCTCCTTGGAAACAAAGACATCTGCTCCGGAACGCAGCAAGAGTTCTTTATTACACTCTTTGGAAAATGGAGCCTTAATCGCATCAATCTGATCCGCTACCAGTCCCAGCTGCTCACAAGCCAGAAGCACCTCTGAAGTCGGCAGAACGCGAACGACAATCCGCTGCTCTGGCAGCCCCTTGACAAAGAGGGGCAAGGTCTTGCTGCCCGTACCCAGATAGACTGTCTTGTAGCCACGCTTGGCAATCTCATCAATGGCTTCTTGGGTCGAATGCACCACGATGGCCCCGCTCAAATCCAAGGTCGCCTGACGCTCAAAGCGCAGGTAAGATACACCAGCCATCTCTGCCGCCCGAATGGCTTCCTTAGATACGATGTCCGCAAAAGGATGGGTCGCATCAATGATTTCATCCACATCATTCTCTTTGATGAAGGCAACCATGTCCTCAGCTGTCAGCCGGCCTTGAATGACCGGCTGGCCGTATTTGGAAGCCAAGTGCCGACCGTAGTCTGTGACAACAGAGCTTGTTACATCAATCTTCATGCGGTCAAGCACTTCTAAAATAGCGGTGCTGTCGGATGTCCCTCCCAGCAATAATTTCATCATAAAGTATATCCTCGAGGTGTGATCATGCGTCCGTTTTTAACATAAGTTTCTTTGTTACCAACGATAACGATTGTCGTCATATCTACCAAAGTCTCATCCAAGTCTTTGATAGTCGTCAAGATGATTTCCTCATCCTTACGGCCAATGTCCTTACCGATACCGACAATAGTATCCTCTGATTTGTACTCAGACATGATAGAAAGTGCTTTTGCCAAATGGTCTGGACGTCCCTTACTCCGAGGGTTGTAGAGGCAGACAACAAAGTCACCTTGAGCTGCGGCATGCAGACGCTTCTCAATCATTTCCCAAGGGGTCATCAAGTCACTCAGACTAATGTGACAGAAGTCATTCATGAGGGGAGCTCCCATAGCTGCAGCAGCACCCAGACTAGCTGTGATACCTGGAACCACCTTAACTTCTACATCACTGGCATCTCCCAGCAATTCTAAAATCAAGCCAGCCATTCCATAGACTCCGGCATCTCCACTGGAAACAACTCCGACATTTTTGCCAGTCTCTCTAGCTAAATCAATGGCCTTTTGACAACGGTCGATTTCCTGGCGCATACCATTCGCTACGAGCTCCTTGTCCTTGACCAAATCAAGAATCAACCGCATATAAGTTGAGTATCCGACGATAATTTCACAATCGGCTATAGCAGCCAATGCTTCTTGTGACATCAATTCTTTTTTACCTGGGCCTAATCCGATAACGTATAACATATATTTTTTCTCCTTTATGTGTATGATAAAATTTTATAAGGGCAGTTGGTTCATAGGACCATCTGCTTTTTCCTTTTGATTTACTTTTTGGTTATTGCTTTTGCAAGCGCATAGGTACAGCCGTTCTTGGCAAAGCGCTCTGTCAGGACTTGACCCTGACTGGCCAAATCTGCGCTGGCCAAGGCGACACTGCCGACCCCGACTGTCTTTTTGACAAAATCTGACTGAGGATAGCGGTCTGCTACAACAGACAGCTCCTCCTTACTAAAGGTCTCAAAGGGACAGCCCAATTCCTCAGCCAAGGCCAGAATAGCTGCTTCATCCTTCTTGACATCAATGCTGACGATTTTAGAAATCTCACTGGCAGAAATCCCCTGCTGCTGACAAAATTCCTCAAAGCCTTCTCGGAAGACAGCAGGAGACACATCCTTTCTCGCTCCAACTCCTAAAATATAGGGTTGAGGATAGATAATAACTAGATTTTCTCTTTGAATGTCCTTTTTTTCTGTAGTCAGGAGAATCAGCGGTTCCGTTCCTTTGAGAACAGCCGCAAGTTCTTCCTCATCCACCAGAGTCAGACCGCGAAGGTCAGTGACCCAGTCCTTTTCCTGATAGAAATAGACGGTTCGGCCGCTGCCTAGATAGCTGTTGAAAGGTTTGATGAACTCCCTCAATTCCGGCCGCCAGCCATTGACTGATTGGGCCAGATTGTCCAGAGCTGTTACATTCTGCACATCCGTTGCTGTCGTGATAACAGGATTGGAACCGAGCAATTCTGCGATGTCTAGCGTCACTTGATTGGCTCCGCCTAGATGTCCGCTCAGCAGGCTGATGACATTGGTCGCTTTCTCATCCATGACTACCACTGCTGGGTCAGTCGCCTTGTCTTTCAAGACTGGTGCAATAGCTCGCACAACTGCACCGATAGCCATGATACAAATGAGAACATCCACTTCCTGAAAGAGCTGACCAAGTGCCTCAATCACTCGTCCTTCGATGGCAATGACCCTGTCATCTGCCAAGCGAGGGGTCGTATAGATAGGAATTTCCTTGCCTAGCTTTTCTCGCAGAGTCAGAGCCAAGTCCTTGCCGACTGCTGTCACTGTTGCGATTGCGTAGCGGGCTTGAGAATTACTTGGCATGGCTGCTCTTCCCCCGTCTAAATTCATGCTGAAAATCCGCATGGTAGAGCTTGGAATAGTAGAATTCCTGACCTAAAAAGTCACCGACCAAAATCAAAGCTGTTTTTCTAATCTTAGCTTCCTTGACCTTCTCAGCAATATTTGTCAAATCGCCAAAGACCTTCTTTTCATCCGGCCAAGTAGCCTTGTAAATTACAGCCACAGGCGTTTCTGGAGGATAGCCACCCTCGATCAGCTCGCTGACAACCTTTTCAATGCCTTGAACCGACAGGAAGATAGCCATAGAGGTCCGATGCTGAGCATAACTTTTCAGGGATTCCCGATCTGGCACAGGCGTCCGGCCAGCCATCCGAGTGATGATGAGGCTTTGAGAAACCTCTGGTACGGTATACTCTGCCCCGATACTGGAAGCAGCTCCCAGAAAAGAGCTGACGCCCGGCGTACAGTCAAACTCTATATCCCGCTTCTTCATCTCTTCGATCTGCTCTCGAATGGAGCCATAAATGGAGAAATCTCCCGTCTGCAAGCGAACCACATCTTTACCAGCCTTGACTCCAGCCTCCATGACATCAATGATTTCCATCAAGTGCATGCTGGCGCTATCGTGAATCTCAGCCCCTTCCTTACAGTAGTTCAGCAGATCTGGATTGACCAAGGAGCCTGCGTAAATGACCACATCAGCCTCAGACAACTGCTTGTAACCTTTGAGTGTAATCAGCTCCACATCACCTGGGCCTGCTCCAACAAAATGTACTTTGGACATCAATTAGCCTCTCTTTCTTTTTTCTTACAGGAAACGATAATAGTCGGATTCTGAGGCTTGAAGTAGTGCCCCTTGCCTATGGCTGTCCAGCGGCTAGCCTGAACCGAGACAATCTCTAGATCCTCCCAGTCCATCTGCTCCGCTATTTGAGCCGCTTCTAGAGCATTCTCCAGCAGGATAAAGTTCAAGACCAGCCGACCGCCCGGCTCCATGAGCTGGGCACACCAGTCGAAAATCTCCTGCATATTGCCACCGGTTCCTCCGACAAAAATGGCATCGAAGCTGCCTTCCAGCTCAATCGGAGCCAGTCCTTGATGGAGACGGACATTGTGGCAGCCAAAGTGCTGGATATTCTCCTGCGTCAAGGCCACCGCATCTTCATTTCGCTCCACTGCCACTACTTCCAGTTCTGGATAGGTTCGGGCTGCCTGAATTGTGACACTGCCAGTGCCAGAGCCGACATCCAGCATGCGCTTAGCTCGATGCAGCTCCAACTTATCCAAACTGATGGCTCTGACTTCTTCCTTAGTCATAGGGACTTTAGCCCTGATAAATTCCGAATCCCTCATCTAACACCACCACCACATTCATTTCATATTCTCTATCTTCTACCTCATTCGCAGGCAGAATGGTAATACGCTCGTCTTCATAACTCAGCTGCTCACCGATGACTAGCACCTTATCTAAGCCTCTTTTAACAGCCTCTTGAGCAATCTCGTAGGGGCCAACTTTCTGATCGGTCACCATAAAGACTTTTGACAGATTCATAATCAAGTCAAAGTTAGGCACCTTAGCATGACTGCTGGTCAGATAAGCATCGTTCATAGGCAGAGCAATCCTACTGGCCAGATACTGCATGGCACTGATTCCCGGCGAGATGACCACGCGCCCCTTGAACTTCTCTGACAGCCACTTGCCCAAGCCGTAAATCAGCGGGTCGCCTGAGGCCAGATATAGAATTTCTTCATCCTCACCAAAGCTCCCCAGCAATTCTGCTAACGCAGCCAATTTTTTAGGAGGGACCAGGCCCTTGTCCCGATAAGCCGGCGGTAAAATTTCCAGATGGCGTTCACTGCCCAAAATGCGGTCAGCCTTCTCAAAATAGGCTTCCTGTCCCAGAAGACCATAGCTAGGATCTCCCGGACCAATTCCGATAACATAAATCATGTCCATTCCTCCTTTATCTGCTCCAAAGGCTGAGTTGATGCCAGATAGCCTTCCTCAGTCCCAAAGACGACCACTTCAATGCTGACTTCTGGCTTACGATAGCGGAGCAGACGCTCACTTCTAGTCTTGATCTTATTCGCCAAAACCTGATAGACCCCCTCATAAGAAAATTCTTTAATGGCTGTCCCAGCTGCCTCGGTCGTCAAGCACTTGTCAACTTTTTCCAGCAGCTCCATGGGCGCCCCCATCAGGGCTAGATTAGCCACCAGCGTTTCCATACGGGCATCCGAGTCCTTACTGTGGGTAGAGAAAATCCCAGCCGCCACTTTGACAAACTTGCCCATGTGACCGATCATCAAAACCTTGGTAAATCCGATGCGCTGGACTTCTTTGAGGACATGGCCGACAAAGTTACTCATATTGACAATGCGCCCAGCTGGAATCCCCACAGTATTAGTAGCAAAATCTTCACCGTAATTCCCTGGCACCAAGACGACTGAGCGATGTCCTTGATTATAGAGCATGGTTAACTCGATCGTTATGGACGCCTTCCAGCTATCCTCGGACATAGGATTGACAATCCCTGTCGTTCCCAAGATTGAAATGCCGCCGACAATGCCTAGTCTGGAGTTGTAGGTCAGTTTGGCCGTTTCTTCCCCACCAGGAACGGAAATGATAATCCGTGCTCCACAGTTGGGACCGATAATCTCACGGACATGCTGCTCAATCATCCGTCTAGGAGTCGGATTGATGGCTGCCATGCCAACATCACAGGCCAGCCCCTTTTCGGTCACGCGCCCGACGCCCTGACCACCGTCAATCTCGATTTCCGTCTGATCTGGCAGGAGGGTCACGGTCGAATAAATCAAGAGACCGTGTGTCGCATCCGCATCATCACCACCATCTTTTTCAATGGCCGCTGTCGCTTCTTCTGTTCCAAAGGAAGGATTGTGAACATCCATGGTCACTTCCACACCTGAAGCCGTATGAACAGTAACCTTTTCTTCTCTTTCCTGATTTAAAATCATGCTCAAGGCTGCAACAGTCGCTGCCGTCGCACAAGTACCAGTTGTAAAACCTTTTCTTAATTTCTTTCCATTGACATAAGCGTATTCATCCATCATTAGCCCTCTCCTTTCTCCGGAGCCTGCTTTTTATCTGAAACACTGTAACGCTCATAGTCTGTAGTGTCGAGCTTGAGCTGGTAGAGGATGGCATTGATGACCGCTGCTGCAATGGTACTGCCGCCTTTTTGGCCCAGTGCCGCAATAGAAGGCACAGAACTTTCATGCAGTTTGAGCTTGGATTCTGCCGCTCCGACAAAGCCGACCGGAACTCCGACAACCGCATCCGGCTGCAAGCTCCCCTCTTCAACCATATCCAAAACCTTAAAGATAGAAGTTGGAGCATTCCCAAAGACAAAGAGCTTTGGACCGTCCACTTTAGCTGAATATTCTACAGCGGCCATGGAGCGAGTGATTCCTTTCTCCTTAGCTTCCTTAAAGATTGCTGGCTCATTGACCAGACAGCGATAGGAAACACCTAGGTCATCCAGCAACTTCTTATTAAAACCGCCCAAGACCATGGTCGTATCGGTAAAAATCGTGCCCTTGTTTCGGAGGACGTAGAGAATTTTCTCAATCACCTGATTGGAAAACTTGATATTGTAGAGGTAGTCAAAGTCTGCACTGGTAAAGACAACCCGCTTGAGCACTGCTTCCTCGAAAGGATCCGAAAACTGAATATCTGGATGCTCTTGGTCAATAATTTCCTGAATCTTGCTGAAACTAGCTTCTTCAATCTTGTGTGCTGCTTTTAGATAGGACATCTAGTTCTTTCCTCCTTCTTTACTGGATGGTGTAGAGTAGCGGACATAGTCATCCGTCGCCACTTCTCTCAGCTGGTAGATAATTGCATTGATAATGGCTACTACAATCGTGCTGCCGCCTTTTCTACCGACATTTACCAGGGCAGGAAGACCTGACTGAAGCAGTTCTTCTTTTGACTCTTCGACATTGATAAAGCCAACTGGAACCCCAATCACTGCATCTGCTTCTACCAGTCCCTGCTCTGCTAGCTCAATCAGATAAGACAGAGCCGTAGGAGCACCACCGAAAGCAAATACCTTAGGCCCTTCAATCTTAGCCGCTATCTCAACAGCCGCCATAGCTCTGGTAATCTGCTTTTCCTTGGCCAACGCAACCACTTCTTCATCGCTGATTAAACATCGGTAGCTCACACCTAGCTGGTCAAGCACGCGCTTGTTAATCCCATTGAGAGAGATATTAGAGTCCAGGAGAATAGTCCCCTTAGCTCTGATTACTTCTTCTATTTTTTTAAGGACATTATGCTCAAAACGCATAGTATAGAGATAATCGAAATCTCCCGTCGTATGGATAGCCCTCTTGATAATGGATTCTTCCATTTCCGAATGGAAGACATAATCAGGATCTTTTTCAGTAATCATAGACTGAATAATTTGAAAGCTCTTTTCCTCAATAGAGGAAGGATTTTGGATATATGTCATAGTATACTCCTAGAAATATGCTTGCATTACTAAATAAAAAAGAGTGAACAAGATTAAACCTGTCATGGTGCTTGTATAAAGGAGAGAGATAGCCGTCTGAATATCATCCGCCGCAACCGGCCTGGAAGCCTCTCCAATGGTCGGCTTCTCGATTAGCTCTCCGTGATAGACGTGCGGTCCGCCCAGCTGAATGCTCAGAGCTCCAGCTACAACTGCCTCTGAAAAAGCACTGTTGGGACTGGCATGCTGGTAGCGATCCCGCCAGCCAATCCGCAGGGCTCCTTTGACATCCAGCAGTAAAATCTGACTGCTGAGAATCAAGAAAAGCCAAGTCAAACGCGCAGGAATCAGATTGGCCAGGTCATCCATCTTGGCAGATATCAAGCCGATTTTGCGGTATTTTGACGTCTTATAGCCTACCATAGAGTCCAAGGTATTGATGGCCTTATATGTCATAGCTAGAATGGGGCCGCCTAGAAAGAGGCAGAGCAGAGGACCGATAACCCCGTCACTGGTATTTTCAGCCACCGTCTCAATGGTCGCCTTACTGATTTCCTCTGGTGTCAGCTGGGAAGTTTCACGGCCGACAATCATGCCAACTTGCTTTCTAGCTTCTTCCAAACTACCAAACTTGAGCGTGCGGTAAACCTTCTGGGCCTCGAAAGCCAGACTTTTAGCTGCCAGACTAGCATAGGCCAAGTAGATCCAGACGATCCAGTAGAGGACGGGATGGACCAGACCAGCCAGCCAGAGTAAGCCGTAGGTCACTCCCAGAGCCAAACCAACCGTTGTCAGCCAGAGGAAAAAGCCAAATAGATAGGGCGAAAACTGCCTTTTCTCCTGCAAACGCATACATAAATAAATATAGGAACCCATCCACTTGACCGGATGAGGCCAGCTATAGGGGTCACCAATCAGCCAGTCCAGTAAGACGGCTAGAAAAATTGCAATGAGTGTCATATCAATTCGCCTCTTTGATATAGTTCAGCCAGTTGGCCAGCAGCTGCTCATCCTGATAAAAATGAACATGCAGGTAGCTGGCAAAGGTTCGGCCCTTTTGATAACCGCCTGTCCAGGCAGCTACGACCTGACCGTCTCTGACCTTCTCGAGCTTGAGGACCGTATCTTCCTCCGTCTCAAAGACCGAATGGTGAAACTCATGTCCCCTAACAGCTGTCCCCTCAGGACCAAAAAGACTGTCTACCTGCGTTTCTGCTTGGCAGTAGCCAAAGCTTTTCAGGCCGGGGGTCATCAGGCTCTTTCCCTTGAAAATGCCGACCATTTCATAGACCTGACCCTCTACTTCCAGCAACTCTCCCAGATACATGAGTCCGCCGCATTCTGCGTAGATTGGCCGACCCTGCTCGTGAGCTTTCTTAACCGAAGCCCGAAAGTCAGCATTTGCCATCAGCTCCTGAGCGTAGACTTCCGGAAAACCGCCGCCAAAATAATAAGCATCTGCAGCTGGCAGTTCCTTATCTTTCAGAGGGCTGAAAGGCACTAGCTGGACATTGAGCTCTCTTAAAAAGTCCAGATTATCTTCGTAGTAAAAGTGGAAAGCATCATCCAAAGCATAAGCCAAAGTCAAGGGCTGATCATTGTGGATATGAAAAGGATTTGTCATCTGCTTATCGGGCAGTTCTGCCTTTTCCAGCAGCCTGTCTAGATTTATATGCTTGGCTGCTGCCGCTCCCAACTCCTCAAATCGAAGATCCAAATCATCCATTTCTACGTCAGGGATGAGACCCAGATGACGCGATGGCAGCTCTGCTGTTGCATTCTTAGGCAGATAGCCCAGCACTTCCACATCCGTGTAACGCTCAATGGCTCCCTTGATGAGTTCATAGTGGTTCTGCGAAGCCACTCGATTGATAATGACTCCAGCAATATCCAAATCCGGATCAAAAGTCGCAAAGCCATGGACCATGGCTGCTGCCGAGGTAGATGTTGCCTTCCCATCGATAATCAAGACAACCGGAATGCCCAACTTCTTAGCAACAGAAGCAGAAGACGCACAGTCCTTGTCCGTTCCCAGACCATCAAAGAGCCCCATGACTCCTTCGACTACTGCCACATCTGCGTCTCCATGCCATTTATAGTAGGACCAAGCCAGACTCTGATCGTCCGGTATCATAAAGCTGTCCACATTCCGTGACGGCCGCTTGGTAATCCGACTATGGTAAGCCGTATCAATATAATCTGGTCCAACCTTATAAGGCTGGACCTGATAGTCTCTGTCTGCCAGAGCTTTCAAAATCCCTAGGGTAACTGTTGTCTTTCCGACACCGCTGGAAACACCAGCCAGCATAAATTGCTTCATTACTTTACTCCAGATTTGCTGATAAAAAAAGTACTACAAAAAATAAATAAGTTTTATTTTTTGTAGCACCGTTGCTCACATATATGTCGTCCAAACACGCCGTTGTGTTCGTTTTCAGTTCGTATATTAAATTTATTTTAATATAAACAAGAAAAGCTGTCAAGTTTTTCCTAGAGCACCTCTGAAAAAAGTCAGGATTTAAGCGCTTTTCCACTGAAAAGTGAGCATTTTTTAAAATTCTGTTAAATTTAAAAAAACATCAGGAAACGGAATATTCCTGATGTTTTATTTGAGCATCAACCTGCATCTTCCTCTACAAATTGACTATTATAGAGGTCCGCATAGAAGCCATTCTGATCCATGAGTTCATCGTGGTTACCCTGCTCGATGATATTTCCATCACGCATGACCAAGATAAGATCTGCATTTCGGATAGTGGACAGGCGGTGGGCAATGACAAAGGAAGTCCGGCCTTCCATGAGTTTGTCCATAGCCTTTTGAATCAACTCCTCCGTCCGCGTATCTACTGATGAAGTTGCCTCATCCAAGATCAAGAGCGGTGCATCTTTCAGTAGAGCACGAGCGATTGTCAATAGCTGCTTTTGACCGACCGACAAGTTGACCGTGTCATCCAGCACTGTATCATAGCCCAGCGGCAGAGTCATGATAAAGTGATGAACACCAACCGCCTTCGCTGCAGCGATAACTGCTTCATTTGTCACATGCTCCTGATTATAAATCAAGTTTTCTCGAATCGTCCCCTCAAAGAGCCAGGTATCCTGCAAGACCATTGAAAAGGCATCATGAACCTCGGAGCGTTTCATATCCTTAATATCTATACCATCAATGCTGATACGTCCCTTGTCAATTTCATAGAACTTCATAAGGAGATTAACGATAGTTGTCTTACCAGCACCCGTCGGACCGACAATGGCAATCTTCTGTCCGGCTTTGGCCTGGGCTGAAAAATCATGAATAATCGTCTGGTCCGGCATGTAGCCAAAGAAGACCTCTTCAAAGGCAACATCTCCCTTGACAGCAGTAAGCTGCTGCTCTTTATGCTGGTCGTCTTCCATATCAGGCTCAGCTAGAAATTCAAAGACACGAACCAGTGCTGCACCAGCCTGCTGCAAGACGGCGATACCTTGGGCAATCTGTGACAAAGGCTGAGAGAAGGTCCGCACATAAACCATAAAGGCGACGATAATTCCGATGCTAATAGAGCCATTAATGGCCAGAGCAGCACCGACCAAAATAACCATCACATAGGCAAAATTCCCCGTAAAGAACATGAGCGGCATCATCATACCAGAGATAAATTGTGATTTCCAAATACTGTTATAGAGATTATGATTGAGAACTGCAAAGCGCTCCTTTGACTGCTCAATGGCATTATAGCTGGTAACAACATTATGACCAGAGTACATCTCCTCCACATAACCGTTTACCGCAGCCAGATCGTTTTGCTGGGCGGTGAAATAGCCCTGAGATTTGCCCATGATGAGGCCGACAAAGACAAAGCCGACTACAGTAGCCAAGATAGTTACTAAAGCTAAAATCCAGTTCATGAAGAACATGGTCAACACCACAGCCACCAAGAGCAGGCTGGCAGAGATAACATTTCCCAGACTCTGGTTGAGGGATTGACCGACCGTATCTACGTCATTAGTCACGCGCGACAGAGTATCCCCCTGAGAATGACCATCGAAATAGCCCAACGGCAGCTTGTTTATCTTCTCTGCAATGGCCGTCCGCAGTCGCTTAGAGAAATACTGGATAACCGTACTAATGATAAAGGACTGGCCGTAGTTGAGCAAGGCTCCGACTGCATAGAGCACGGTCAGCAGAAGGGCAATCTGAGACACAGCTTTTAAATCAATACTGGTAGCCAAACCTTCAGAGATGAGGTTGGTAATTTCTTTTAATTTATTTGGCGTATAGAGGCTAATATTGTTTGACAAGACAGCTCCCACAAATGCCAAAGCAAGAGGAAGCTGGAAGCCTTTGAGATAAGGCCTTATCTGGCTAAATAATGAAGGCTTCTTATTTTCCATTTTCTAATTCCTCCTTGGATAGTTGTGAGTAAGCAATTTCTTGATAGACTTCGTTGCTGGCCAAAAGTTCTCGGTGAGTACCTTGACCGACTACCTTACCAGCATCCAAGACCAAGATTTGATCCGCATCCATGATAGTAGAAATCCGCTGCGCCACGATTAGCTTGGTCATATCCTGCGTCCGCTCAGCCAGCTCCTTGCGCAAAATGCGGTCTGTCTTATAGTGCAGCGCTGAGAAAGAATCATCAAAGATGAGGATTTCTGGCTTACGAGCTAATGCTCTGGCAATAGCCAAACGCTGACGCTGACCACCAGAGAAGTTGGTCCCGCTTTGAGCCACTTCTGCTTTCAGCCCCTTTTCCTTCTCTTGGACAAAGGGTTTAGCCTGTGCTAGGTCAAGAGCCTCCCACATTTTCTGCTCATCCAGCGGGCTTTCTTTGCTTTGGCCGAAGTCCAGATTGCTCTCAACATCGCCAGAGAAAAGCACCGCCTTTTGCGGGATGTAGCCAACCTTATTATGTAAGTCTTCCAACTGGTAATCTTGAACATTGACACCATCTACCAGAATCTCTCCTTCAGTCACATCGTAGAAACGAGGGATGAGATTGACAAGCGTGGATTTCCCTGAACCGGTTGAACCGATAAAGGCCACGGTATCACCAGCCTGCGCTGTAAAGCTAACATGCTCAATGACTGCTTCTGAATTCTTGGAATAGCGGAAGGACACATCTCGAAAGACTACCTCTCCCTTGCTATCCGCTGCTGGCTTAGACTGTTCCGGACTGGTGATAGAAGAATGCAGGTCCAGTACTTCATTAATCCGGCCAGCCGATACAATGGTTCGAGGCAGGACGATGAAGAGAGCACCCATGAGCAAGAACCCAATCACAATCTGCATAGCATAGGACATAAAGACGACCATATCACTGAAGAGTGGGAGACGCTCCTGCAGTCCAGCTTCCTGAATCAAATAAGCACCAATCCAGTAAATAGCCAGTGTCAAACCGCTGGAAATCCCCATCATAACTGGATTTATCATAGCCATCAGACGACCGATAAAAAGATTGAGCCGGGTTACTTCATCATTGGCTGCCGCAAATTTCTCATCCTGATAATCCTCAGCATTGTAAGCTCGGACCACGCGAATCCCAGTCAGACTCTCTCTAGTGACGCTGTTTAGCTTATCGACCAAACGCTGCGCAACTGACTGTTTGGGAAAGGCCAAGGTCATCAAAACTGCTGTCATCAGGATATTGACTATAACAGCAATGAGAACCGCCATCAGCCAACTCTCTGACTTGCCGATAATCTTAGTCATAGCCCAAATCGCCATAATCGGTCCCCTGGTCACCACCTGCAGCCCCATAGTGATTAGAGTCTGTACCTGGGTAATGTCATTCGTCGTCCGAGTCAGCAGACTAGGGATTGAAAATTTCTTAATCTCCGTCTGTGAATAGTCTAGCACACGGTTGAAAATATCGCTCCGCAAACTCTGGGTAAAGCTGGCTGCTACACGAGCGGCAAAAAAGCCAACCACAACAGCTGACAGCAAGCTAGCAAAAGACAGGCCGATCATTTTCAGACCTGGCTCCCACAAATCTGCCAAACCAGTCCCTGGTGTTTGCAGCAACTCTGTAATCGTCGAAATATAGGTTGGAACTTCTAATTCCAGATATACCGTTAGGAAGGTGAAGAGCACACTGAGAACAATCATGCTCACTTCCCTTACCGTCAGCCGTTTAAATAACTTAAACATCTTTCCCTCCATTTTCTAAACTTTCGATATTCTGATAAAACTTGGCCATGACTTGAGAAAAAATCAGCAGTTCCTGCTCAGAAACACCATTCAAAATAGAAAGGTTCATTTCATCAAAAAAGTCACGGATTTTTTTCATTCTTTCCTGCGACTGCGGAGTGAGACGGATATATTTAGCCCGCTTGTCTGTCTTGCCCATTTCCAGCTTGATAAAGCCATTCTTCTCCATCCTTTTCATTAAGTTAGAGGCCACCGATTTGGAAATATCCAACTCCTGCTCAATATCCTTGATAAGGGTATCCTTCCCCTCTTCCATACGACAGGCGACAATATGCAAGACCTGCCCCTGAGGCCCAGCCATGGACTCAATCCCTTGCTCCTTGGCAAGCTTTTCCGCTATGAGATGAATCTTTCGTCCAAAACGCTTCAATTCCAGTAAAGGCTTATCCATACCTGTATCCTTTGTAAAAATAGTTTTCGTGAGAACTATTTTAACACAAGAAAAAAGAAAGTCAAGAAAAAAGTTTCCATGAGAACTATTTTTTCAACAAGAAAAAAAGCGAAGAAAATTTCTTCACCCTTCCTTTCAAACTGACAAACAGCCTAAAAATTGATTGGTCCCGCATTAAAATTTTGAAGAAGAAGCGAGGAATAGAGCCCCTCCAATGATAAGGAGAATGCCTGCAATCCAGCCTATAAATGGAATGGGCGCGATGTTGCTGCTTCCGACGATAAGGAGGACGCCCGCTGCGACACTGAAACGCATTTGACCTTTGTAATAAGCCAAGGAAGTAATTCCCAAGCCCAGAGCTGCCAATTTAATCACCGCTCCCAGTAAATTCAGGCCAGAATCACCTAGTAGGGCTGAAAAAGGAACAAAAAAGATATTCGAGAGCAGCAAAATAGTCCCTCCAATCAAACCAACCAGACCGCTTATCAGTGCTAAAGTTTTTGTTTTCATTTACATCTTGCCTCCTTCAATATTATTCTGCTAATTATCTCTAATTTTAGACATTTTTTGCAATTTTGTCAAATTTTTCTAAATGATAATCCCTTCCAAATGATCCAATTCATGCTGGCAGATTTGGGCAGGCAGGCCTTTCAAGGTCATGGTCTGCTGCTGCCAATGTTTATCCAGATAATCAATTGTGATTTCCTGATAACGTTGGGTAGGACGGCTTCCAACCAAGGACAGGCAGCTCTCTTCTGTCTGATAAGGGCCTGACTTAGAGCGCAGCACCGGATTAAACATGACTACCGGCACCAAACCATATAGAAAGATAATGACTCGCTTACGGACGCCAATCATATTGGCTGCGAGTCCTATACAGTTTTCTTGATTTGCCTGCAGCGTATCCTGCAAGTCTTGAGCCAGATAAAGGTCTTCTCTGCTAGCCTGCTCTGATGGCTGCTGTAGGAAGAAAATATCTTTGACAATTGCTTTTTCCATTACTTTTCCTCATAGAGAAGGGCCTGATAAATCAGACCCTATAAACTTATTTTGCGTGGCGCTCACTAACTTCTTTAGCCAGTACAAAGTTGCCCAGCGTTGCGGAGCCATTTCCAGCCACAGCTGGTGTCACGATATAGTCACGAACATCGGGAACTGGCAAATAGCCATTCAGGAGAACTGTGAATTTCTCACGAACCCGATCCAGCATGTGCTGCTGAGCCATAACACCGCCACCAAAGACGATGACATCTGGACGGAAAGTCACTGTCGCCTGAATAGCCGCCTGAGCGATATAGTAAGCTTGAATATCCCAGACAGAACTATTGAGTTTAATATTTTCCCCACGAACTCCGGTCCGCGCCTCTAAGCTTGGTCCAGCCGCCAATCCTTCCAAGCAGCCATTGTGGAAAGGACAAACGCCATTGAACTCTTTTTCCACATCCATAGGGTGCTTAGCCACATAATAATGCCCCATCTCTGGGTGTCCTGTCCCCCCTACAAATTCGCCTCGCTGGATAGCGCCAGCACCGATTCCTGTCCCAATCGTATAATAGACCAGATTTTCAATACGGCCGCCAGCATTGTTGCGGGCTACTACTTCACCGTAAGCTGAGCTATTAACATCCGTCGTGAAGTAAATTGGCACATTGAGAGCCCGGCGCAGAGCACCAACAATATCTACATTAGACCAATGTGGCTTAGGCGTAGTCGTGATAAAGCCGTAAGTCTTTGAGTTTGGGTCAATATCAATCGGCCCGAAAGATCCAACAGCCAAACCAGCTAGATTGTCAAAACGAGAAAAGAACTCGATCGTCTTGTCTAGTGTTTCGATAGGTGTGGTCGTTGGAAACTGTGTCTTTTCAACAACTTCAAACCGTTCATCGCCTACAGCACAGACAAACTTAGTGCCACCCGCTTCCAAACTTCCATACAATTTTGTCATTATAAATCCTCTTTTAACATTTGATTTCTACTCTATTCATTATAGCATATCTCTTGCAGACTTCTTGCCAAAAACTTTCTTTGGAACACTCTTATAGATAGACTTACGTTATTAGAAAAAAACGAACAAATCAACTTTTGTTCGTTTTCTAAATTCCATTAGGCTTTCACTTCGATAATTGCGTCGCCTTTAGCAAGAGCTCCTTCTGCTACTGGAGTCACAGAAGTATAGTCAGCTGTGTTGGTAACGATAACCATAGTCGTATCATCCAGACCAGCAGCCGCAATTTTCTCAGCTTCAAATGTTCCCAGAACATCGCCAGCTTTGACCTTGTCACCTTGAGCAACCTTTTGGTCAAAGCCTTCGCCGCCCATAGATACTGTGTCGATTCCGACGTGAATCAGAATTTCAGCACCATTGGCTGTCTTCAAACCATAAGCATGGCCAGTCGCGAATGCAATCGTAACTTCTGCATCAGCCGGAGCATAAACCACACCTTCGCTAGGTTTGATAGCAATTCCTCGTCCCATCGCTCCGCTAGAGAAAACAGGATCATCAACATCGCTCAAAGCTACTGCCTGACCAACAATTGGAGAAATAATTGTTTCATCTTGGAGGGAAGCTGGCACATTACCAGTTGTTTCTTCTTCGACCAGTTTTTCAGTTACAGCTGCTTCAGTTACAGTTTCTTCATCTTCAAAACCAAACATATAAGTCAATGCAAAACCAAGCGCAAATGATACAGCTACCATAAGGAGATATTGTAAGAGTTGTCCATTACCGATATAAAGCATTGTACCTGGGATAATAGTGATACCATTACCAGTACCAGCAAGTCCAAGGAGAGATGCCAAGCCACCACCAATTGCACCAGCAATCAATGAAAGGAAGAATGGTTTGCGATAACGTAAGTTAACCCCGAAGATAGCTGGCTCTGTAATACCAAGGAAGGCAGAAAGAGCAGCTGGGAAAGCAAGAGTTTTAAGTTTAGGATTTTTAGTTTTCACACCAACAGCAACGGTTGCAGCACCTTGAGCTGTCATAGCTGCAGTGATGATAGCATTGAATGGGTTAACGTGGTCCGCAGCAAGCAATTGTACTTCAAGCAAGTTGAAGATATGATGAACACCTGACACGACGATCAATTGGTGAACTCCACCAATCACCAAACCACCTAAACCAAACGGTAAAGCAAGGATTGCTTTTGTTCCAAACAAAATGTAGTTTTCAACAACGTGGAATACTGGTCCTATGATGAAAAGTCCAAGGATAGACATTACAAAAAGTGTAACGAATGGTGTCACCAAGAGATCCAAGACATCTGGCACAACCTTGCGGAGAGCTTTTTCAAACTTAGCTCCAACAACCCCGATAATGAAGGCTGGAAGAACGGAACCTTGCAAACCAACAACCGGGATGAAGCCAAAGAATTTCATGGCAGTCACTTCACCACCAGATGCTACTGCCCAAGCATTTGGAAGCGAGCCAGACACTAGCATCATACCAAGGACGATACCAACAGCTGGATTTCCACCAAATACACGGAAGGTTGACCAAACAACCAAGCCTGGTAAGATGATGAAGGCTGTATCCGTAAGGATTTCTGTATAGGTCTTCACATCATCTGGAAGCGTCATTCCAAGAGCGTTCAAGAGTCCACGCACACCCATGAAGAGACCTGTCGCTACGATAACTGGGATGATTGGCACAAATACATCACCAAATGTACGAATGGCGCGTTGGAACCAATTCCCTTGCTTAGCAGCTTCTGCTTTCATGTCATCTTTTGATGAAGTTGGCAATCCTAAGGCTACAACTTCGTCATAGATTTTATTAACCGTACCGGTACCAAAGATAATCTGGTACTGGCCGGAGTTAAAGAAGGCACCCTGAACTTTTTCCAGATTTTCGACAGTGTTTTTATCGATTTTACCCTCATCTTTAACCATCACGCGCAAGCGAGTCGCACAGTGAGCCACACTGTTGACATTCTCACGTCCGCCAAGGGCTTCGATGACTTTTTTTGCAATTTCAGTATTATTCATTTGCAAAAATCTCCTTATAAACATTTTTAACTTTTTGAAAGCGATTTTATCACCTTTACGAATATTATTTTACCATGATTCAAAAATATGTCAAGCGTTTTGCAGAAAAAATTTTTTTTTACTGTTAAATGTTGATTTTTCGGCAGAAAACGTTTACTATAGTAATAAGAAATAATATGATTCGGAGGACAAAAGATTGGCTTGGACGACTGAAAAACGCTACAAACGCTATGAAGACTGGACTCAGGAAGAGCTACAGCACATCAAAGAAAACATCGCTAAATCTCCTTGGCGGGCTAACTACCATGTCGAGCCTCAGACAGGTCTGCTCAATGACCCCAATGGCTTTTCTTATTTTGACGGCAAGTGGGTGGTTTTCTACCAAAACTTTCCTTTCGGAGCAGCTCACGGTCTCAAGTGCTGGGTACAGTTGGAAAGCGATGACCTAGTTCACTTCACGGAAACTGGTCTTCGGGTGCTGCCAGATACTCCTCTGGACAGCCACGGCGCCTACTCTGGCTCTGCCATGCAGTTTGACGACAAGCTCTTTCTCTTCTATACTGGCAATGTTCGTGATGAGAATTGGGTGCGCCATCCTTATCAAATCGGTGCCTTGTTAGATAAATCAGGCAAGCTGGAAAAAATTGACAAGGTCTTGATTGAGCAGCCTGCTGAAGCGACCGACCACTTCCGTGATCCGCAGATTTTCAACTACAAAGGACAGTTCTATGCCATTGTCGGTGGGCAAAACCTAGACAAGCAAGGCTATGTCAAGCTTTACAAGGCAGTCGATAATGACTATACCAACTGGGAAGCCGTCGGTGATTTAGGCTTCGCCAATGACAAGACAGCCTATATGATGGAATGTCCTAATCTAGTCTTTATCAATGACCAACCAGTCCTGCTCTATTGCCCTCAAGGTTTGTCTAAGGACATACTGGATTATGACAACATTTATCCGAATATGTATAAAATAGGTCAATCGTTTGACACAAGCAAAGCTGCTATGATTGATCCTAGCCCTATCCAAAATCTGGACTACGGCTTCGACTGCTACGCCACCCAAGCCTTTAATGCACCTGACGGTCGTGCACTGGCTGTCAGCTGGCTAGGCTTGCCTGATGTGGAATACCCATCTGACCGCTTCGACCATCAAGGGGCCTTCTCCCTCGTCAAGGAATTAACCCTGAAAGACGGCAAGCTCTACCAGTACCCAGTGCCTGCTATCAAGAATTTGCGAGCAGAAAAACAGCCTTTCGCTGCTTTGGCAGAAAGCAAGAACAGCTACGAACTAGAACTGAATCTCGCTGCGGACACTGAGCATGAAATCGTCCTCTTTGCAGACAAGGATGGCAAGGGGTTACGCATCAATTTTGATCTTAAGGAAGGTCAAGTGACCGTTGACCGCAGTCAAGCGGGTGAGCCATTCGCCCTGGACTTTGGAACCAGCCGAAGCTGTAATATTGACAAAGAAGCAACGAGTGCTTCTATCTTCATCGATAAATCAATTTTTGAAATTTTCATCAATAAAGGAGAGAAAGTATTTTCCGGCCGTGTCTTCCCGAGAGAAGACCAGACAGGTATTGCTATTACTAAGGGCAATCCAACCGGTACTTACTATGAATTAGATTATGGTCGCAAAGCTAACTGATGTAGCAAAACTTGCAGGAGTCAGCCCCACAACTGTTTCCCGCGTCATCAACAGAAAAGGCTACTTGTCCGAAAAAACAATTTCCAAGGTTGAAGCAGCCATGCGAGAGCTGGCCTACAAGCCTAACAATCTGGCACGCAGTCTCCAAGGAAAATCAGCCAAGTTAATTGGACTCATTTTCCCTAATATCAGCAATGTCTTTTATGCAGAATTGATTGACAAGCTGGAGCATGAGCTCTTTAAACAAGGCTATAAAACCATCATCTGCAATAGTGAGCATGATTCAGACAAGGAGCGCGAATACCTTGAGATGTTGGAAGCCAATCAGGTGGACGGCATCATTTCTGGCAGCCACAATCTAGGCATCGAGGACTACAATCGTGTGACTGCACCAATCATTGCCTTTGACCGCAATCTTTCGCCGGATATCCCTGTTGTCTCCTCAGACAACTACGGAGGCGGGGTGCTGGCGGCTCAGACCTTGGTCAAGGCTGGAGCGCAAAACATCATCATGATTACTGGCAATGACAATTCCAACTCACCGACCGGCCTGCGCCATGCTGGATTTGCTTCCGTCCTGCCGGACGCACCGATTATCAATGTGTCCAGTGATTTTTCTCCAGTCCGAAAGGAAATGGAAATCAAGCAAATCCTGAGTCAAACTAAGCCCGATGCTATTTTTGCTTCAGATGATTTGACAGCCATCTTAATTA
>CBDFAZ010000010.1:0-28150 GCA_965245685.1 uncultured Streptococcus sp.
ATTTTGGCATGTTCTGCTGGGCTTTGCAGCTGGCCGTCAATATAAAACTCATCTCCAGTCGCTGTAGCGGGCAAAGGACTCAGCTGCGTCTCGGTATACATATTTTCCAGTGTCAGCGAGATACTGCTAGTAGACGGAATCATCTTTTCTGCATCTTTCTTCCCCCAATATTTGACAATTGCAATATTGGCATAGGATTTGACACTTACAGGCTTTCGATCCATGTGTTAATGGCCCCTTTCTCTCTCAATAAGGCGGCTAAGGCCTCCGCCTGACTTCTTTCTCCTACAAGAGCAATGACACAGCCGCCCAGACCACCGCCGCTCATTTTAGCACCCAAAGCTCCATTTTCAAGAGCTGCCGTTACTAGCTCATCTGCTTTCTGGCAAGACACTCCTAGCTTGGCTAACTTCTCATGAGCCTTGGTCATAGCTTGTCCCATTGTCATCAGGTCCTTGATAGAAATGGCCTTCTCAAGGATTTTCGTTAAATTCCCCAGTTCCTGAAGCAAGGGCAGAGCCTTTTGGCCCTGACTTTCTACAGCACGGATAGCTTCGCGGGTATGACCGTGAATACCAGTATCTGCAATGACTAAAAAGGCAGCCAGATCCAGCTCAATCTCGCTGAAACCGAAATTACGGATGAACTTAATAGCTACATCGCTAAGGCAGGTCTTGGCATCAAGGCCGCTGGGATTCATATGGGCAATCATCTCTGCCCGATTGGCTAGAATCTCCAATGTTTGGTCATCCAGTTCTTCCTCAAAGTAGTCAAAGACCGCCCGAATAGCTGCAATACTAACCGCGGCTGAAGACCCCATTCCCCTCTTCTCAGGGACCATGGACTCCACCTGACAGCGAATCTTAGCCCCTTGCCGACCGAGATGTTCTAGACAGGCAAAAACAGCCATAGACAGCGTATCCTCGGCGTAGAGGGTCCAGGCCCGCTCAGACGGAAAGACCTGACAGGTCACTTCAATGCGATTAAGAGGCAGTGAAATGGCTGGATAGCCGTAGACCACCGAATGCTCTCCCATTAAAATAATTTTACTGTGTGCCTTGCCGACACCGATTTCTTTTGTCATAGTCTTCTCTTATCTGTAGATTCTTTCTATCTTATTTTAATATACTTTGGCAAAAAAAGCGATTTTTATTCAGAGAAAATCACTGGGGCTAGAGACCGATATTTATATAGGCAGACATGATAAAACTCCGGGGCTTGCAGCCGGAGTCTTTTAAAGTTCTATTCTTATCAGGTCCATCAGCTGGTTACGATCCAAGATCCATTGAGCCCGCTCGTCTTTTTCATAGGTCCGGTTGGATAGGAAAATAGCCGCCTTTTGCTCCTTGCGATTATACATGATAAAGGTGCCCGTGTAGCCAGTGTGGTCCAGCCAGCTGCCCTCCAGATTCCAGGCTAGACTTCGTCTTTTGCCTGGCTCCTTGGAAAAATTCTGGGTCAGATTGGCCGCAAAATCATCCTGCAGATAATGTTCCAGAAATATTTCCAAATCCTTGAGAGTGGAAAATAAGCCAGCACTGCCAGCATGGACACCCAGCACACGCGCCTTGGGATCATGAACCTGACCATCCTGGACACCGCGAACGGTCGGCACAGCTCCTGAAACTGGTCCAAAACCAGTCTCAGCCAAACCCCAAGGCTGGAAAATCTGACTTTGAAAAATCTGATCCAAGGCCTGATCGTGGATCTCTTCCAACATAAAGCCCAAGAGCAGAAAATTCACATCCGTATAGCGAAAGGTCTTATCTTCAAGCACCGTCAAATGATTAAGCGCTGCTTTCAACTCCGCAGCTGTCAGCTGATCACGATTGGGAATAAAGGGATCCAGCCCAGATGTGTGGGTTAAAAGCTGACGCAAGGTCACATCTTCTCGATAGAAGGCCGGATAGTAATGCTGCAAGGGCAAATCCAGCTCCAGCTTACCCTGCTCATACAAAAAGGCTGCCAGAGTGCCAACTCCGACCACCTTGCTGACGCTAGCCAAGTCATAGACCAAACCCGCTTGAGTGGCCTTTTTTTCTTGCGGATCTGCCAGACCAAAGTAGAATTCCTGCCACCGGCCAGCTTGATACAAGGCCAGACTAGCACCGGGATAGATACAGTCTTTCAGCTGTTCTTGGATTTTACTGATGATCTTTTCTAGAGTCATGCTTCAAACCACAATTCAATCTTGCTAGAATCCTGACTCAGCAGGAACTTATCTGACTTAGGTACAAAGACCTCGCGTCCTTCAAAGACAGGACGTAGCGCAACAGTTTCTAAACGATCGACCTGAGCTTTGAGCATAGCCAAGTCCCAAGTTAGGGCATTGTCTGCCTGCAAGTCTTGTCCCTCTGCTTCTGTAAAGGTCAGAAAATCCAGCGCATTTTCAATCTTGCTGTAAAATTCTTGGGCTGCATTGGCATCAGGCACACGAATTTCTACTGTCTCTATCTCAAATTGGCTAAGACCGATGAAGTCCTCTTGCTTTTCAAAGGCAGGAGCCTCCGCCACTTCTTGCAGACTTGCTCTATTCTCTTCTGCATGCAGGAGAACTAGGTCGCCTTCTGGCGACAGGGCTTCAAAAGCATATCCTTTCTCTCCCTGATACAGCTTAGTCCAAGCAGGATTTTGAGCCAATAGAGACTCGATTTCTTTAGCATCTGCAACCTTGACAACGATTCTGGCTAATTTTTTAGGACCTTTTACTCGCCGAGACCGCATACTGGGTGATTCTTCCAGCTGTAGTTTCTCTGTCTTAGTCTGATCTCCTAAAGACAGAAAAGCAGCTTCCTCTAAAAGGGCCTTCATGCCCAGCTGATTTACAAAAAATTCTTGATTTAAATGACGATTATTTATCTTTAATACAGGGATAATTCTAATAATATGATTCGCGCTCATAATTCCTCCAAACCATTTTATTGTAATGGATTTTCATCTTTTTGACAAGAAATTATGCGCAAATAAACAATTTTTAAAACAAGAATGCCTTGGATTTATTGGTAAACGGTCTGAGCAATGACCAAACCTCTAGCGGACTCAAACTCGTACTGCAGATAGGACTGGTAGGTACCGGGCGCGATAATCCCGCGAATATCCAGAATATCTGTCCCTGCCTGCCCAATAATCGAATCTGCTAGCAGGCAACAATTGGTCGACAGGACAAAATAAGTCTTGAAACGACTGGTTTTAAACTTATATAGCTGCGCTCCTAGTTCATGCTTCAACTTGTAGGAGTATGTTGGCTGACCATTTTTCAGTTCTGCTGGCGGCTCCCATTCCACCAACAGCTGATCGATTTCAGCCAAGCGCTTTTCAACCGACTCCTTCTCCTTATCCGTCAAAGTCAAAGAATAACCAAAGAGTGTTTTCTTACTTTCTTTTTTGCAAAGCTCAATATAGGCGTCTTTAGGAACCTTGAAGAGAACACCGTCTCCAATCATACCCTTGCATCGCTCAGAAAAAATATCATAGCTGCCATAAGAAATCACTTGTCCCTGATAGCAAATATCTACATGACCAATGGCCCCTAATAAACTTGTCTTTGAAGTATGAACCAAGACCTCTAAGTCCGTCTTTTTCTCTCCATCCTTAACAAGACTATAAACATTTTTACGATCAGAAGCTGCTTCTCCCTGAATCAGTCGATTAAAGTGCTTCAGATTTTCTACCGGAATAAAGGCTGCAAAAATAATAGGTAGGTTAATACGAATTTGTCTACGCAGCCGATGTTTTTCCCGGTCATTATCAAAAAAGAGGCCATCCCGAATATTGGACATTCCCAGCATCATCAAATAGATTCCCAAAATCAAAAACTGCAAATGTCCGTCAGTCGCAGGCGAAAGAATACTGGTCAGACCAATTCCACCATAAAGAACGGTATCAAATAGATAGCGCAAGCCACCCTTGACATGATTTTGCCGATAAAGGAGATAGGTCACTCCGTAAATACCGGCAGTCAAGAGCTGGTAGCTACCCAAACTGATAATCACAATATTGACAGGCACATCACTGATTCGGTTGAGCCAGCTGATACCCATAGCGACTGTAATCTGAAGTAGACTAGGCCAGACAGTCCCTTCTTTCTTGCGCGTAAAAACATGAAGAACAATATTTACCAAGCCAACAACCGTCAGATAAAGCGAAATAAAATCGAAGCCCAGCTGGGTAAAACTGAAGCCGTTGACAATGATAATCAGGCCGAAAACAAGGGCTAAAAGACCAAAGAGTAAGGTTCTACGGCCACTGATCTTATGAAATTTTGACACTTGCATCTCCATCTTTGCCTCCTCTATCGTTCGAAAAAAGAGCTGGGGAAATCCCCCAACTCTGATCTTATGTGCTTATCCGTAGATTGCTTTAAACAAGAGGACTGCTGTGATACCTGCAAGAATCGGTGCCACAACTGGAACCCAAGAATACCACCATTTTGAATCACCCTTGTGTTTGCCCAAAATAGATTCTGGCAGGATGAAGTGGAGGATACGAGGTCCGAGGTCACGAGCTGGGTTCAGTCCTGGTCCAGTAGGGCCTCCCAGAGAGGTTACCAAAGCCATTACCAAGAAACCAAGAGCCAAGTGAGCGACTGAAAGGCTACCAACTTGGAATGGTGCAACTTGATCTTTAGCCTGAGATATTGCAGCAGCAATCTGTTCTTTAGGAACTGAAGTCCCTTGTGCTGCCATCTGAGCAGCTTGAGAATTGATAGTTGCTTCAGCTTTGCTCAACAATTCTGCTCCAAAGTAGTTCTTGGTCAAACCCATAGCCGCAAAGAAAAGAACAAAAGAACCAACAAATTCATTGATAAAACCATTGAACAAGGCTGCTTTACGTGATTCAGGCGTGCCATGGTCTAGGCTAGAGATAGTAGAGAAAGTACCCAAGATATTGTTAGGATTTTCTGTTTTCAGATAGTAAGGACGGTGGGTCGCAACGACCAAGGCCTGTCCGAAGATAGCTCCCAAAATCTGCGCTGCAATGTATGGTGCAACCTGTTCCCAACGGAAATAACCGCTGACAGCAAGTCCCAAAGTAAAGGCAGGGTTGATATGGTTGCCAGACACATTACCAAACATCAAAGCTGGAATCATAACCCCCATACCGTATCCGACAGCGATGACTAACCAACCGCTCTGATGTCCCTTAGTTCCTTTTAATTCAACGTTGGCAACAGCTCCGTTCCCCAAGACAATGAGGATAGCTGTTCCTAAAAATTCTGTGGCGTATTTAACGACCCATTCGAAATCCATTTAGTGATACTCCTTAAATATTTTTTAGACAAAGTCTATTTTATCAAGTATAATGGATAATGTAAAGGTCATTTTTAATAAAAATAAGAAAAAGAGGGAAGAATATGCGTTTTAATCAGTATAGTTATGCAAGAACGAAACGGGAAAATATGTTTATAGAATTAGCTGAATTAGGCTTTTTTTATGACAGCAATCGCTCTGATAAGGAAAATCTTGAAGATTTTCTCCGCACCAGCTTTATCACTTATAAAAATACAGATTATCCCTTGAAATCCTTGGCTGCTGACAGCCAAACAGACCTGCTGAGCTTTTTCCAGTCTGACAGAGAACTGACGGCGTCTGTCTTTTACACTGTGGCCTTTCAGCTGCTTGAGTTCTCGCCCTTTATTGATTTTACAGATGTTGAGGCCTTTCGCAAGGAAACAGGCTTTCCCATTACATTTGGAGACTTGTTGGAAAATCTCTACCAGCTGCTCAACACTCGGACAAAAAATGGCAACCTCTTAGTTGATAAGCTAGTCAGCGAGGGTTTGATTCCTGAGGACAATACCCACCACTACTTCAACGGCAAGAGCCTGGCAACCTTTTCCAGCCATGATGCCATCCGAGAAGTGGTTTACGTGGAATCACGCGTGGATACTGATCTAGACGGCCGTCCGGACCTCATCAAAGTCAGCATTGTCAGGCCCCGCTATCGAGGACAAGTTCCTGCTGTCATGACCGCTTCTCCTTATCATCAAGGAACCAATGACCCCGCCAGTGACAAGGCCCTCCACGACATGAATCTGGACTTATTAAAAAAAGAGCCTCATCAAATCACAGTACAAGATCCTGAGCTCAAATTGCTCCAGCTGGATTCGCCGGATTCTGCCCAAGAAGTCTCTGAAGCCGAGGAAAAATTAGGCCATATCGGCACCTACACGCTCAATGATTACTTGCTGCCTCGCGGCTTTGCCAATCTCTATGTGTCTGGCGTAGGAACTAAAGACTCTGAAGGACTGATGACTAGCGGCGACTATCAACAGATCGAGGCTTATAAAAACGTTATTGATTGGCTCAACGGCCGCTGCCGAGCCTTCACCGACCACACTCGCCAACGAGAAATCAAGGCCACTTGGTCCAACGGAAAAGTGGCTACGACCGGTATCTCCTATCTGGGCACCATGTCCAACGGACTGGCAACGACTGGAGTAGATGGGTTAGAAGTCATTATCGCTGAAGCTGGGATTTCTTCTTGGTATAATTACTACCGCGAAAACGGACTTGTCACTAGTCCTGGCGGCTATCCAGGAGAGGATTTTGAATCCCTGACCGAACTGACCTACTCCCGCAACCTGAGGGCTGGTGACTACCTGCGCAACAACGACGCTTATCAGCAAAGCCTAGAGCAGCAGCGCAAAGACCTAGGCCGGCAAACCGGGGATTACAATCAATTTTGGCATGACCGCAACTACCTGCTCCACGCAGATAAGGTCAAGGCAGAAGTCGTCTTTACCCATGGCTCTCAAGACTGGAATGTCAAACCCCTTCACGTCTATCAGATGTTTCGGGCCTTACCGCACCACATCAAAAAGCATCTCTTCTTCCATAACGGTGCCCATATTTACATGAACAACTGGCAGTCCATTGACTTCCGTGAGTCTATCAATGCTCTGCTGAGCAAGAAATTACTAGCTTGTGAATCAGACTTTGAACTTCCGGCAGTCATCTGGCAGGACAATAGCCAAGCTCAAAGCTGGCTGACCTTGGAAGACTTCGGTGGACAAGAGCAGAAACTTCAACTCCAACTAGGCCAAGACTGCCAATCTATCCAAAATCAATATCCAGAAGAAGACTATAATCGTTTTGCCAAAAACTACCAAAGCTTTAAGACTGAGCTCTTTGACGGTAAGGTCAACCAGATTACTCTGGACTGGACCTTGAAAAAGGACCTCTTTCTCAACGGAGCGAGCCAGCTCAATCTTCGCCTCAAATCCAGCACCGATAAGGGATTAATTTCTGCTCAATTGCTGGACTTCGGACCAGCTAAACGCCTCACACCGATTCCTACTCCTATTGAGCCTAGAGTCATGGATAACGGCCGCTACTATATGCTGGACAATCTGGTTGAACTTCCCCATACTGAAACGCCTCATCGCGTCATCACCAAAGGCTTCATCAACCTGCAAAACCGGACCAACCTACTGACTGTCGAAGAAGTCACTCCTGACCAATGGCTGGAATTTTCCTTTGAACTGCAACCAACCATCTATAAGATGAAAAAAGGCGACCAACTGCGCCTCGTCCTCTACACTACAGACTTTGAGCATACCGTTCGTGATAAGACTGACTATCAGCTGACTGTAGATTTGGAGCAATCTAGTCTGGATTTGCCGATCATGACATCACATTAATAAAACCTAAAAGGGGCTGAAATTCAGCGCCTTTTCTTTTATCGTAGATTGAGATATTCCTCTGCATATTTTTTATAATCCGGCTTTTCCTTGCGGTTCATAGCAAAGAGCATACTGCCTGTGAGATAGTCATCGTCTGAATCAGGAATTAGCATAATAGCAATATTTTTATCTTTCTCAGGAAAGACGATAGAAAATGTTCCGCCATTATCTTTCCGAGTCAGGCCATAATAACTCACCCCATTCTTAAAACCAACTGCATTTTGAGTATACTCATACTCTTCTTCGTTGACAATAATGGTCTTATCTTTTATTTCAATGGTCTTTTGTTCACCGCTAGCGTCCTGTACATTCCATTTTCCCTGAATTTTTGGGCTGCCGCTGCAGCCAATTAGGATGAAGAGGGATGAGAGCACTACCAACAGAAAACCTTTTATCTTCTTATTTTTCAAGTTGTCTTCTCCTTGATATATAGATTCATGACCATTCTACTATAAATGTTAAATCTTTGTCAAACCTCTTAGAAATGTTCTTCTTGCCACTTTTTCAAAAAATGATATAATTTGAAGAGTGAAGATTACCAAGGGCTTAGCCCTTGCGAGAGAAAGGAAAGAAAATCTTATGATGAACATGCAAAGCATGATGAAGCAAGCGCAAAAGCTTCAAAAGCAAATGGAAAAAGGCCAAGCGGAACTGGCTGCAACAGAATTTACCGGCAAATCAGCCCAAGATTTAGTTGTTGCTAAACTGACAGGTGATAAAAAAGTAGTCAGCATTGACTTCAATCCAGCCGTTGTGGATCCTGAAGATTTGGAAACTCTGTCAGAGATGACTGCGCAAGCTCTGAATCACGCGCTGGCTCAGATTGATGATGCTACTCAGAAGAAAATGGGCGCTTTCGCAGGTAAATTGCCTTTTTAAGCAAGATAAATAACCTTACCTCTTGACTAAACATAAGTCAAGAGCTACTCGAACCAACAAAAAAGACTGAAAAATCTCAGTCTTTTTTGATTTATAGGCGTTTCCTCGCTAGCCCACTACACAAAATTAAGCAAATCGGCTGCCTTACTCATCAAAAGCAGGGCATAGTCTGGATTGTTTTGCAGCTCCTTGATAGAGCTCTGCACCAGCTCCAAATCGTCGGTAATCATGCCATCAACGCCCAAGCGGAAGGATTTACCGATACTGTCTGCATCATTGATGGTCCAGTCATAGAGCTGCTTATCCATCGTCCAGAGCTTATCGACAAAGTTTTCATCGAGGGTCGAGTACTCCATCGTATAGCCGGAAGCCTGTGTTCGTGGGAAAATAGTATTGTAGGGCAGGATAAAGAAGGTCGGTATGCTATCGTCATACTGGACTGTCTTATCAATAACCTGGTAGTCCAAGGACTGAATCTGGTGGCCATAAACTTTGATGTTGGCTCCGTATCGGCTCAGGAAGCGGTCCATCATATCGTCTGAGTCCAAGCTGCTGGTCTTGATTTCTATCAAGAGTCGCTGGCCCATTTGATTGGCTCGTTTGAGATAAGCATCAAAGCTGGAAATTTTAGCAGTGTGTCCATTTTCTGAAATATCTAAAGCCGTCAACTCTTGCAGGGTCAGCTCTTGCGGTCTGGCATCAACGCCAGCCAAGGCTTTTAGATTGGCATCGTGCATCATGACAAACTGGCCATCCTTGGTCTCCTGAACATCCATTTCGATATAGTCTGGCTTGAGCAGAGCTGTCTTCTCAAGCGACTCAACTGTATTCTGAACACCATTTCCCTGCGAAACTCCACGATGCGAGATAGTCAGAGGGACGTTTTCCAAGGGCAGATTGAGATAGACAAAGCCTTCAAGGGCAAAGAAAGAGCTAGTAACCAAAAGGATAAACCAACGCATGAGAGGCAGGCCTTTTCTGTAGCGGTATTCAGACAGCTTGCTGTCTGTCAGAAAAGCCACAAACTTAATCAGAAAGTAGGCTACCATAAAGTAATAAGCCAGCTTGATGAGGCAGTAATTGACAACCGCTGCTGTCAAGGCTATCTGATTGGACTGGCCATCCGCATACTGCTGCAACACTAAAATCGGAATGCTGCTTAAAAGAAAGAAGAGAAAGCTCTTGGCCAATATCCAAAAGAGCTGCCAAGTATAGCGAATCAAGTGCCCCTTGGTCTTATCCAAACTATACCTAATCGCATCTCGTAGGCGGAAATGCTCAAAAAAGAGCTTGGGCAGGGCAAACATTAGGCGGACTGCTATCAAAAAAAGCAGAAAACCTAAAGCATAGATTGATAATTTCATCCATAAGGCCGTCTTGAGATAGGTCACAATAAATTCTGGAATCAGAATTTTATTCAAATAGTAGATTTTGAGAATTTGCCGCAGAAAGGGAAAGATAAAGCCCATATACAGTGCAATAAAGAGGACCTTGCTGGGTCGGGCGTAGCGAATCAGCGATCCGCTGTCTTTGAAACTTTTCTTGATAAACTGAAAGGCACTTCGTTCTTCCTCGTCCAGAAGATTGCGGAGCCCCATAAATATCAGACCAATCTGAAAATAAGCGACAAAGAGATTGGCTGCAAAAAGCGCTAGAAAGGCCAAGCCAACCCAGACATTTGAAGTCAGAACCTTCAGGGCATTCGTATAAGACAAGAAGAGGTAGCCTGTCTGCTTGAGCAGAGTCTCTGCTGCAAAGGAGTTGAAAGGCACCCAAGCCAGCTCCATGAGCATAAAGACTGTGAAAAAGAGTAATAAAATTTTATCAAGATTGCGATAGAGACGTAAAAGTCCCAGTCTTTGTGATTTCATTTTCTTCCTTTATGTTGTGAACGATACAAAACTTGCTAAAAAGCGATTCTTATTTAAAACAAGGTTGAGACAGATGTCCCAACCTTATTTTTATTTTCCAAATAAACGTGCCCAGAAGCCCTTGCTTTCCTGCTCCTGCACCTTTTCCTTGGCTTCATCCAACTCCAACAGCAAGGTTTCACGCTCATTCATAGCCTTGGCTGTCAGCTGCTGCTGCTGGTCCAACTGCTTGTCCTTTTCAGCAATCTGGACATCCTTAATGCGTAGCTGCTCATCTTTCTTAGCTAGCTGGCTGTCCTTAGCCTTAAGCTGCTCATAGAGCCGCACAATCTCAGCATTTTTTTCGTCTACCAAGATTTCCATCAGCTCGCGTTGCTTCACATCTTCGCTAACAGGTTCATCTTCAAAAATAGTTTTCTTATAAATCTCTTCCAGCTTAATCAAGCCGCTGCGAGTCACCACCGTGACTCCTTTTTCATTCTTTTCCGTATCTTCTGGCGGCAGTGCCTTGACACGATTGTTAATCGCCTGGCGGCTAACTCCAAGAATCTCGGCTAACTCGCTGACTGTCTTTTCAATTGCCATAATTTCCTCAAAAACTTTTTCTAGTTTGTAGATACCTAAATCTTATCATATCAAGCCTTAACTGTCAAATTTCACAATATTTTTTGAGCCTGACTCCTATCTTTTTAGCCCTTTTTTATGATACAATGAGACAGATTAAGTGACTTAAAAACGAATAAGATACCACAGCCAAAATAAACAGGTAAGCAATGGCTAACTCCTAGATAATAGTAGCTGATAAAAAACTCAACCTAGTCTTAGCCGAACTTATCTCTGAAAGGAAACCATAAATGAACCATTTCGACACAATCATCATCGGCGGAGGACCGGCTGGCATGATGGCTGCCATTTCCAGTTCTTTCTACGGGCAGAAGACCTTACTCCTCGAGAAAAATAAACGACTGGGTAAGAAACTAGCTGGTACAGGCGGCGGCCGCTGCAATGTGACCAACAACGGAAACCTGGATGACCTCATGGCCGGTATTCCAGGCAACGGGCGCTTTCTTTACAGTGTTTTTTCCCAGTTTGACAACCATGATATCATCAACTTCTTTACAGAGAACGGTGTCAAACTCAAGGTTGAGGACCACGGCCGTGTTTTCCCAGCGACAGACAAATCCCGCACTATTATCGAAGCTTTGGAAAAGAAAATTGCAGAGCTGGGTGGCACTGTCATCACCAATACCGAAATCGTCTCCGTCAAAAAAACTGATGAGCTTTTTACTGTCAGATCCAGCGACCGTACTTGGACCTGCCAGAAATTGATTGTGACGACTGGTGGCAAGTCCTACCCTTCAACAGGCTCGACAGGATTTGGCCACGATATTGCCCGACACTTCAAGCATACAGTAACCGACCTAGAGGCTGCTGAAAGTCCTCTTATGACTGACTTTCCTCACAAAGCGCTTCAGGGGATTTCGCTGGACGATGTGACCCTGAGCTACGGAAAGCATGTCATTACCCACGACCTGCTCTTTACCCACTTTGGCCTATCAGGTCCGGCAGCCCTGCGCTTGTCTAGCTTTGTCAAAGGCGGCGAAACTATCTATCTGGATCTTCTGCCGCAGATGAGGAAGCAGGATTTGGCAGATTTTTTAGAAGAACATCGGGAAAAATCGCTGAAGAACTGCCTGAAAATCCTCCTACCCGAGCGAATGGCAGACTTTTTTGCCCAGCCCTTTCCCGAGAAAGGCAAACAACTTCATATCAGCGAAAAAGATGCGCTCATCAAGCAAATCAAAGAACTAGCAATCCCTGTCACTGGCAAAATGTCCCTGGCCAAGTCCTTTGTAACCAAGGGCGGCGTCAGCCTCAAAGAAATAAATCCTAAAACCTTAGAAAGCAAGCTCGTTCCCGGCCTCCACTTTGCTGGAGAGGTCCTAGACATCAATGCCCACACGGGTGGCTTCAACATCACATCTGCCCTCTGCACCGGCTGGGTGGCAGGGAGCTTGCAGTATGAGTGATTGTTTAGATTCCACCATTCATCTCAAACAAAAGGAAGAAACAAATGAATCGACTGGAAAATGTAGAATTCGTCAACATGTGCATGATTTATGACGGAGAAAAAGTTCTCGTACAAGAACGAGTCAAGTCTGACTGGCCCGGCATCACTTTTCCTGGCGGGCATGTAGAGCGCGGAGAATCTTTTACCGATGCAGTTATCAGAGAAATCAAAGAAGAAACTGGATTAACCATATTCAATCCTCAACTTTGTGGCATAAAGAATTGGTATGATGATAAAGATTTTCGTTATGTCGTCCTGCTCTACAAGACAAAGCACTATTCTGGTGTGCTACAATCCTCAGATGAAGGAAAGGTCTGGTGGGAAGATTTTAAAAATCTGTCCCATTTAAAGCTGGCAACCAGTGACATGTCTGATATGCTACGTGTTTTTTTAGAAGACGATTTAAGTGAATTCTTTTACTATAAAGACGGTGACGACTGGCTTTATGACTTGAAGTAGAATAAATAGGCTAGGAAATTCCTAGCCTATTTATTTCGTATTTGTCCGAACATAAGCAGCAATCACATCTGCTGTATACTGGGCAGTGCCTGGTCCAAATTGATTGATATTCTTCTTGAATTCTGGATTGTGGACATAGCCCTGACCGATGTGGGCAAAGACTTGCAGTGAGCAGTCAAAACCGTAAGTGCGAATGGCTTGCAAGAGACGCGCTGCCTGCTCTTGATTTTCTGCTGCTTCAACTGGCAAGCCTTGCTGCATATTCTCTGCCAGACTTTGAAAAACTTGATTGAAGGCTGCGGCAGATTCTTCCTCCCGTCCATTTTGACGAACCAATGCTTCCTCCATGACTTCTTGACCGTATTCTTCGACGGCTTCTTGATGATATTTGTGATTGTCTTCGTAGGTAAAGCCTGCGAATTTTTCTTTCATTGTCATTTTTCTTTCTCCCTTTTCGTCTTGAATGGTTTTTTGTAAGGTGGAAATCAAGATATCCAAACGCTCTCTTTCCTGCTGCAAATACTCTAACTGCCTAACCAGATGTGACAATAAAGCCTGTTCATCCTGACTCAGCAGCTCTGCTATTTTCTCCAAAGAAAAACCCAGATACTTATAGTAAAGGATAACCTGCAACCGCTCTAAATCAGCTTGGCTGTATGTCCGATAGCCATTTTCTGATTTGGCGGGTACTAAAAGTCCGATTTTGTCGTAATGATGCAGGGTTTTTACAGAGACACCTGACAGTTGTGCTGCTTCTTTGATATGGTACATGATAGACCTCCTTACCACTATAGTATAAGCCCTGACCTAAGGTCAGGGTCAAGTTTTTTTAGAAAATTTTCTATAATGTTACTTTATTTTCAAACCTCGATAACGATTAAGCATGGCATAAAATTCCTGTTTTCTTGGTAAAGCTAAGTTGCCGGGATGTCCAGTATAAGGTGAGACAGCATCTAATCCAAAATTTTCAATGTGTTGATAAAGTTGTTCAATCGCTTCTGATAAAGAAGAATGGTCATTTAAAAAACGATTTTTAAAATAGGCTAACATAACAGCAAGAGCATTAGTTTGACTGTCATCAACTAACTGCTCTAACCCAGATAAATCAATCGTTTCCCAACCATAAAGAAGATGCAGTCTTCCCTTGGCTCTTAGACGATCTTCCTTACCAGATAAGGGGAAACTAGAACTAAGAGGAACCCGCCTACTAAGGATTTCAAAGGGTTCCACAGAATCTTCCTGATTATAAGAATCAGCTGCTGCAATATTTTTTGCCTGAGCCGTGACATCTTTAGGTAGGTATTCATCCATCATAATAACTCTGTCAGCAACCTCAAAATAATCGCCTGAGCCGCCAATAATTAAAATAGTTGATACCCCTAAATCTTTATAGAGGGATTGTACTCTATCAACAAAAGGTGTGATTGGTTCTTTTTCTTTGACAATCAGCTGCTGCATCCTTCTATCACGAATCATAAAATTCGTAGCCGATGTATCTTCATCAATGAGAAGCAAAGATGCCCTAGCTTCCAATGCTTCCACAACATTCGCAGCCTGCGAAGTACTGCCGCTGGCATTCATGGTTGAAAATTGTTTTGTAACTTTATTACCAGGCAAATGATTAATAAAGGGACTGATATCTACCTTTTGAATAGAGCGGCCATCTTCCGCACGAATTTTTACTGCATCAGAAACCGTTAGTACAAATTCACGACCATCATTAGGAATATGGTTATAAACACCACGTTCAAGTGCCTGCAAAACTGTCGACTTTCCGTGAAAACCGCCACCCACGAGCAAGGTAATTCCTTTTTTTATGCCCATGCCAGTCACAGTTTTTCCGCTTGGTAAATGAAATTCTATTTCCAGATTGGCCGGACTTTGAAAAGGTTTGGCCCCTATCAATGGCTCATCTGAAATTCCGCTTTCTCTTGGTAAAATTGATCCATTTGCTATAAACGCGACTAAATTTTGTTTAGATAATTCTTCTCTGAGATATTTTTGATCCAAAATAAGATCAATCTGAGTTTGTAAAGCTGTCTGATTTAGATGACGATAGAAAAGAGCTTGCTTAATGATTTCTGGAAGAATATCTTGAAAAATTCGATTTGCCGCTTTTCCTAAAATGCGTCTCCCAGCAGCCGGTAGACCAACTTCAAAACGAACTTCAATCTGATTATCTTTTATTAAAACAGCTGTTCGCTCCAACATTTCTTGGCCACAGCGGTCAATCATAATGAGACCGCTGGTACCTGTCCCTTTTACTGAATGATTAAATTTTTGGCTTTGTTTATAAAAGTTTCGTGTTAAAAAATCCGAAACAGCAATTCTCTTATTCTTTTGATTGATGTACTCTTTGGGAATGTCCACTGTTTCACGCTGTATAAGAATTCTCATCTTTGATGGTGGAGCGTAGGGATCTACCTGAACATGATCAATCGCTAAAATATAATCAGGAAACCGATAAAAACCTTTTATTCTTTTATAGCCTGAGTAGCTTTGCCCATCTATAGACAGCAATAGCTGCTGAAGTTTTTTATATTCTTTCAAAACGAAACCTCCTTTTTAATGATTTAAGCGACTTACAAAAACCATCATATAAAGAACGATGGCACCTGCCAAAATAACATAAGCCCATTGCAGACCAAAGTTTTCAGATAAAAGACCACTCAATACAGGGCCCATCATCATACCGACAGAATAAGCTGTATTATAAATCGCAAATGTGAAACCATAGCTAGCATTTTCTTTTTCCTGAGCTAAATCAGCCATACGAGGCAGACTAGGTGCAAGAATCATTCCCATACCGATGCCAATCAGACTCAAAGCTACTATTTCTAAATAGATATTGCTAGGAAGAGTGACAAATGCCATGGCTAGCGCAGTGATAATGAAACCTAGAACAGTCATCCTTGCATGACCTAATTTTGTAGAGAGTCTCCCAATCAGAGGAGCAATGACTGCATAAGCAATCGTAGGCACAGCAAAAAGTAATCCTATAACAAGTGGTGTGGCATGAAATACTGCTTCAAATCTAGCGGGTAAAGTCGGCTGCAGGGCACTTGGAACCGCAGCACCAATCATGACAGCGCCGACTATCAATAGAAACTGCTGATTTCTTAACAGTTCAAATGGCTGCTGTTCTGTTTGTTTCTCTCTATGCGGCTCTTCTTTCAATAAAAGAAGACGCAGCAAACCATCTAAAACAGCCATACCTGCTGCTACAAAAAATGGAAACATATAACCACCGATTTGGTAGAACCAGCCGCCCAGACTTGGACCAACAAGAATCCCCATAGCCTGACCTGATAAGGCAATTCCCATAGCTTGCCCTCTCTCTTCAGATGGATAAAAATCTGCCAAGAGAGCCAAACCAGCTGTCCATGTGATTGCAGCAGCACAACCTTGTAAAATACGAGCTAAAAGCAAAAACCAAAAAGTATTTGCAAAAGCAAAGAGTAGAGTTGCAGCTGCCAAACCAAGAATTCCCCAAAGCATCGGCCCTCTACGACCAAGCTTATCAGAAATCATTCCAAAAATAGGAGTTGTGATTAATAGGGCTAAAGCATAGCTTCCAAATAGAAAGCCCAAAGCTGTCTGGGAAATCCCTAAAGAACCTGCGTAAATTGGTAGGATTGGCACAATCATACCATGAATAAACATGTCTGTAAAAACGGCTAAAGTGACAACAAATAAAGCTTTTTTTCGATTGGTATTTAAATTTTCTTGTTTTTTCATAGTGATTCCTTTCAATATATAAATCTTTAGATTGCATTGTCAAACCACCATTGCCAGCTTCCTCCACCACCGATAACAATCATTTCAGTTAACTGTCTAAAACTCTGAAACAACAGTATCCTTTTTTGATAATCATTCATTTTTACTCCTCTTTGTATATTCTAAATTGAATATGAGAGTAGTTTTTAAGAGTTAGAATGTTTTCTAACCCTCTTCTTCTCTTCAGTTTGCAAATAGTCTTGAGCCCGCTTGATAAAATCTCGTTGGGCACGAACCATCGCCAGCATATGATCAAAAATTAGTTGTACCATAGGCGATATTTGATTGTTCAAAGCTTCTCGTTTTTGTTCCCATCCCTGTAAAATAAGCATTTCTTCCCGGTCTAATTTATTTTCCTGCTCCTGCAGGGCTAAGCTCACCTCATCATCTGATAATTGCTCATAAAAAGACAAACCAGCATATAAAGCCGAAGGATAAGTAAGGGCTGGGCTTTCCAAAGCTTCTCGAACAAGTTCTTTTAAATAGACTCTCCCCTGATCTGTTATCTGATAAACCACTTTTTGGCGATGACCTGTCTGCTCAACACTAGAAATAGTAATATATCCTTTATGCTCTAATTTCTTTAGAGCATGATAGATAGAGCCTACTTGAACAGCTCCCCATCTTTGAGCATCTGTTGTCTGCATCATTTGCTGAATATCGTAACCCGACATCGCTTTCATATCCAAGATAGCTAATACTAATAATTTTGTCATCATCTCACACCTATAGTCAATATTGAATATTTTTAAAAAAGTATAACAAGTTTCATAAAAGATGTCAAGTACTTCAACAAACAAAAAAACAACCTCCTAGATTGAGTCTAGAAGGTTAATTCTCTATTTCCAGGAAACCATAGCAATAAAGCCCAGTTTTTCCTGATTTTTTTGGAACATCTTAAACATCTTCATAAATTGACTGTAGTTTTCTTTCTTAAGGGCATTGAAGCAGATTTTCAGTGTGCCTCCAAGTCCTTCGTCATAAATCATACCTCGAAGGCTCATCAAGGTCATTTCGCCGACAAAGGTGTCTACATGATCAAACGAGTGAGAGCGTGCCAGCTGAATCCAAGAACCCTCGGTTAGAGGCCCCACATTGACATTAATCGCACGAGATAGCTCTTCCCGGACATTCTCATCTCTTTGCTTGAGCATGACGTCGTGGGTGAGGAGCACTCCGCCTGGCTTCAGCACCCGGTAGTACTCATCCATACATTTGGCTTTTCCCTTCTCCGTCTGCATGGTCAGCATGGCTTCATTGATAACGATATCAAAAGAATTATCATCATAAGGCAGCTTCATGGCATTAGCCTGCTCAAAGGTAACTAGCTCACCAAGACCAGCCTTGTCTCCAGCAAGCCGAGCCTGGTTTAGCGCAGACTTATCCAAATCAACTGCAGTAATTTGGCAGCCATATGTTTTAGCTAGCTCAATCGTTGTGGTCCCCATATTGCAGGCGACTTCTAGAACTATCTTGTCGCTGGAAAACTGTCCCTGCTCAATCAGCCAGTCTGTTGCCAGCTTACCACCGGGACGAAGACGTTTCTTTCCTAATTTTGCTAAAAATTTATGACCTGCTTCTGCCATTTCCGAACCTCCATGATTTTGATTGCTTCCATTATAGCATAAAATATTATATTTTCAGAGAATTCTTAGAATTTAGCAAAAAACAGACCGAATCGACCGATTCAATCTGTCTTGTGTCTTCTTTATAAGCCAAGAAATCCAGCTAGATAGCGCAGCAAGGCCACCAAGACTACACCAAACACAACAGTTGTAATTAAGTTCTTATACTTAAATGCCACATAGCTAGTCGGAAAAACGACCATTAAATCCAGCCATTTAAAACTCGGCAGCTGACCTGTTTTAGCATTGGTGACACTAGACAGGATAAGGGCAAAGATTATGGAAACTGGCAGATATTTGAGGAAACGCTCTACCATAGGTGGAAGCCCCTTGTACTTGACTAGGATAAAGGGCAAAACCCGCGGAATCCAAGTGACTAGAGCTGACAAAAGAATGGCCAGCAAAATATACTTACTTATCATCCAAAATCACCCCCACTGTGCAGCCTAGCAAGGTTGCAAAAAGCACCGCTAACGAATTTTGAAGTAGCATGGTCAGGAGCAAGTAGGCAAAGCCCACCACGCCCAAGACGAAAAAGAGCTTCTTTATCTTGACCCGTCGCAGCATGATTGTAAACTGAGAAGAAAAAATGCCAATAAACATGGCGACTAGGGCAAAGTCCAGCCCAAAGCTCTCAGGATTGGGCAGAAGGGCACCGAGGGCTGTTCCCAAAACAGTACCCAGAATCCAAGCAGTATAACTCATGAAATTATTGCCCATCATCCAGCTAGCAGCGATTTCCTCTGTATGTGCCCGCTCTCCCATCAAGACTCCATAAGATTCATCCGTCAAAAAAGAGCCAATGACAATATTCTGCATCAAGCTAGACTTACGAAAAAGAGTTGATGCATGCAGACAGAGCAAAAGATGCCTGATATTGATGAGAAAAACGGTCAGTGCGATGGCCAAGACCGGCGCCTGCTGGGCAAATAAACCAATCATGGCAAACTGGGCACTGCCCGCATAAACCAGTATACTCATCAGCCCCATCTCCAAGGGATTCATATAGGGCGCCGCCATGATGCCGCAGGCTAGACCAATCCCAATATAGCCCAGAGCCGTTGGCACTGCCGCCTGTGCTCCCTGTTTAAATGTCTGTCCGCGCATTCTTCTCCCTTACTCCATCGTTTCAAAAGCCAGACTCGGCTTAGCATTGAGGTCCAAACTGGCAAAATTCTTCTTATTCCACTCACTGACACTGGCATAGGCAATCATACCAGCGTTGTCACCGCAAAGGCGCAATGGCGGAATAATCACCTTCACATCCTGAATCTCAGCTGCCAAGCGTTCTCTCAGGCCTTGATTGGCCGCAACACCGCCCGCCACGACCAGAGTCTTGACTGGATATTTTTCCAGGGCTTTTCTAGTCTTGGCCATGAGAATATCCATGACCGCTGCCTGAAAGCTTGCTGACAGGTCTTGATTAGACAAAGTCTCTCCTTTTTGCTGGGCATTGTGATGCAGGTTGATAAAGGCCGACTTAAGACCGGAAAAAGAAAATTCCAGATTGTCTTCCTTGATCATGGCCCGCGGAAAATCATAAATATCCTGTCCTTGATGAGCCAGCTGATCAATCTCCCTACCTGCTGGATAGGTCAGCCCCATGACTCGACCGACCTTATCATAGGCTTCACCGACCGCATCATCTCGAGTTTCTCCCACAATCTTATAATCACCAGCTTGACTAACATAGACCAGCTCAGTATGACCACCGCTGACCAAAAGAGCCAGCAAAGGAAACTCCAGGGCCTCCACACTCTGGGCTGCCATCAGGTGACCCGCCATGTGATTGACCGGAATCAAGGGAATATCATGAGCCCAAGCAAAAGACTTGGCCGCGGCTAAGCCAACCAAAAGCGCCCCAACCAGACCAGGACCATAGGTGACGGCCACCGCTGTGACTTGCTCCTCGCTAATCCCTGCTTCTGCCAAGGCCTCCTCAATGCAAACCGTAATGACCTCCACATGGTGACGGCTGGCCACTTCCGGTACCACCCCGCCAAAACGCTTGTGGCTCTCAATCTGGCTGGCAATGACATTACTCAAAAGCTCCGTCTCATTCTTCAGAACTGCCACACTGGTCTCGTCACAAGACGTCTCAAAAGCTAAAATATATCTATCTTTCATGGATCTCTCTTTTCATGACAATCGCATCTTCCACCGGCGCATGGTAGTAGGCCTTCCGCCGCGCGATTTCTTCAAATTTTTCTTTTTTGTAAAATAGCAGAGCTGGCCTGTTTGACTCCCTCACTTCGAGGAAAATTTCTTTGTCTACTGGCAAAAAGTCAAACAAGGCTGTCGCGATTTTCTGTCCCTGATAGCTAGGCAATACAGCAATCTGCAGAACTTCTGCTTCAAAGTCTGTCTCCTGCCAGACTAAAAAGGCAACAAGCCGATTCTCATCTTCTGCCAGCGCACAGCTGTTCACATCCGAGTGCAGAACCTCTGCCACTTGATCCACTGTCCAAGGGCTGACCTCATAGACTGCAAGTAAGAGCTGTTCTAGCTCTTCTGCCAGAACTGCCGCGTCCACATCCAAGTTAGCGCTCCATTTTCTCATCTCAATCATAGGCGCTGAATGTAAGAATCGCTGGATTCCTTGTGATTCTTGAGCCAATTTTCCTCGGCTTCTACCCGCTTGAGATAGTTAGGAACAAAGTCATGAATGGACTGGGCTGGCAGGTCTAAACCGAGACGACCAATAGTTGCCGCATCTGGCAAGCTTGGCTGAATGGCAGCCTGAGGAAGAGCCGCTTCAATCTGCTCCGCAAAAACCGCTGTCTCTCCGACAAAGGTGACTGGTTGGTTAGTAGCGCCAGCTATTTCCAAAACCTCTGCCAAAGGCAGATGAGCCTCTGGCCGCACAGCCTGACCAGACTGGTAAAAGCCAGCATAGACATTATTGCGGCGGGCATCCATGATGGGAATAACCAACCCTTCCACCTGCTCTGGGACTAAAGCCAGCAGACTAGACACACCGACCAGCTCAATCTTGAGGGTATGCGCCAGGGTCTTGGCTGTCGCCACCGCAATTCTCAGACCTGTGTAGCTGCCTGGCCCCTGCGCCACCGCGATACGATCCAAATCCGTCGGCTTCATATCCAGACTATTCATGAGAAAATCAATAGCCGGCATCAGGGTAATGCTGTGGTTTTTCTTTATATTTAAAGTCATCTGCGCCAGCAAGGTCTCGTCCTCTAAAATCGCGAGCGTCAGCGCCTTACTTGACGTATCAAAAGCTGCAATCTTCATGCTTATCCTCTATTTTTCCTCTTGCCGCCAAAGTGAGCGGCGTTTTAATTTGTCTTCGTAGAAACTATCTACCAAAAATTCCTCTAAAATCTGGCTAAAAGCCTCCAAATTAGGCACTTGCTGCGCCAAGTGTTTTCCAAAAATCGCTTCTTGCTCAGCAATCTTGGGCAGCAAATCCGCTCCAGCAGCAGTCAAGCTCAAGCGAGAACTGCGCTTGTCCTTGCTAGAAATTTCCTTCTTGACCAAGCCTTTTTTAATCAAAGCCTGCACCAAGCGACTAGGGCTTTTTTCCTCACAAATCAGGGATTCCCCCAAGCCCTTGAGAGACAGCGGAGCATGTTCGCCCAAAACGAGCAAGACCTCGCTTTGATTGGGCGTAATTCCCAAAGGCTCTAGCAACTTCCCATATTCTCTCGTCGCTAAGCTCTCTGCACTTCTAAACAAATAGCCAAATCGAATTCCTTCTGCTACCACGCTGCTCTCCTTTCAAAAATCACTTCTATACTATTTTACACTAGATTAGGTAAATTGTTGACAATTTTAGTTAAAAAATATAAAATCTTAAATAGATGATATATCATCTATTTGCAAAAGGAGGAAAAACGGATGACCCCAAACCCTACAAATCAAAAACCAGCTAGAACAATGACCCACGCTTTTGTGACTGGTGCGACCGGTCTTTTAGGAAATAATCTCGTGCGTGCTCTGCTAAAAGAAAACATTCAAGTGACCGCTCTCGTTCGCTCCGAGGAAAAAGCGCGCAAACAATTTGCCGACCTGCCTATCCAGATTGTCAAGGGGGATATTTTAGAGCCCGAAAGCTATCGTGACTATCTAGCAGGCTGCGACAGCCTCTTTCATACCGCTGCTTTTTTCCGCGATAATTATAAAGGCGGCAAGCACTGGCAGGAGCTCTACGACACTAATATTATAGGCACAAATAACCTCCTAGAAGCTGCTTACGAGGCTGGTATCCGCCAATTTGTCCATACTTCCTCCTGTGTCGTACTGGAAGGTGAGGCCAATCAGCTAATCGATGAAAGCATGTCTCGCTCAAAAGATACTCCTTTTGATTACTATCGCAGCAAGATTTTGAGTGAAGAGGCCGTTCGTGATTTCTTGGACAAGCATTCAGATGTTTTCGGTTGCTTTATCTTGCCGAGTGTAATGTTGGGTCCTAGAGACCTTGGTCCGACCTCCAGTGGGCAGCTGATTATCAATTTTGTAGAGCAAAAACTTCCAGGTATCTTAAAGGCTAGCTATAATATGGTGGATGCTAGAGATGTAGCAGATATTCATCTCCGCGCCATGAAATACGGACGCTCAAAGGAGCGCTATCTGGCAGTTGGACGGCAAGTGACCATGACAGAATTGTACCAAATACTGGAAAAAATCACTGGCGTTCCCGCCCCCAAGCGCAAGATCTCCCCTCTTTTCGTCAAAATCTATGCCCAAGCAAGTGAGCTCTACCACCGGCTCACCAAAAAACCAATTTTGGTTACCAATGAGCTCGCTCATCTCATGGCCGAAGAATATCTCAAAAGTAATTTTAGCTTTGCCAAAACCGAGAGCGAGCTAGGCGGACAGCATCGCCCTCTCGAAGAAAGCTTAGCTGACGTGGTAGATTGGTACCGCAAGCACGGCTATTTCGCCAAATAAGCAGCCCTCAAAATCAAGTGACCAAATGTTCATCGCTAGATTTTCCGCACTTCTGAATAAATATCTAAAACGGTCTCCTAAAGATGACATTCTATTCCCGTCCTTTGCAAATTTCTTCTGTATCTATTTTACACTAATTCCCTTAATTGTTGACAATTAATCTTGCAAAATATAAAATAAGAGAATAGATGACATGTCATCTAAATATAATTTAAGGAGAAGAGCCATGCCCCCAAAACACCAAAGCCGAAGTATTCACCACGCCTTCGTTACTGGCGCAACAGGTTTACTAGGAAATAATCTAGTGCGATCCCTTCTAAAAAAAGGAATTCAGGTGACTGCTTTAGTACGCTCTCGACAGAAAGCCTTAGAGCAGTTTGGCAATCTGCCGATCCATTTCATTGAAGGAGATATTTGCCAGCCAGACAGCTATCAAAATCATATGCAAGATTGTGATAGTCTTTTTCACACAGCTGCTTTCTTTCGAGATAGTTTGAAAGGCGGTCAGCACTGGCAAGAACTGTATAATACCAATGTGAAGGGTAGTTTGGAACTTTTTGAAGCCGCTTATAAAGCTGGCATTCGTCAGGCGGTCCATACCTCATCGATTGCAGTTCTCTATGGTGAGCAAAATCAACTGATTGATGAAAGCATGTTACGCAGCAGGAATACAAGCAATGACTACTACCGCAGTAAGATATTAAGCGAAGAGGTTCTCTTAGATTTTTCAAAAAAACATCCTGATTTTTTTGTTAGTTTTGTCCTGCCTGGATTTATGTTTGGCCCAGGCGATATCGGTCCTACCTCTGCGGGACAGTTGATTTTCGACTTCGTTCATAAAAAACTGCCTGGAATCATTCCCGGCAGCTACAGCGTCGTAGATGCCCGAGACGTCGCAGACTGCGAAATCCTAGCTATGCAGTATGGCCGACAAGGAGAACGATATTTAGCAGCTGGTAGGCATATGACGATGGAAGAATTATTAAAGAACCTAGAAGCGGTCAGCGGAGTTGCCGCTCCAACTAGACGGATTCCTCTTTTTCTTCTAAAGATAATTGCTCAATACAATGAACTATATCATCGTCTAACAAAACGTCCTATTCTGTTGAGTAAGGCTGCTGTGACCTCTACTGAAGAGGAATATCTCCGAACACATTTCAATTCTGCAAAATCTCAAAATGAGTTGGGAGCCCATTTCCGTCCCTTTGAAGAAACTCTCAAAGATGTCCTAGCTTGGTACAAAGAGCACGGCTACCTATCATAAGATTAAAAGTATCCAGAACAGGCATTTCAGGAATATGGAATCCGAATGCTTTCAGACTAAATCACTCTTACATTTTCTTATCTCCACCTTTTACTATTCCCTTATTTTATGTTATAATCATTATAATTGTAACGAATCAGGATTAATCTACTACTCAGAATTGAATAAAAGAAAACAGCTAATCAGCTGTTGTTTTCTGCAGGTTAATCATGAAAATATGAAAGGAAATGTAATGATTTACAAAGTTTTTTATCAGGAAACAAAAGAGCGCAGCCCGCGCCGTGAAAAGACACGTGCCCTTTATTTAGAGGTCGAAGCAGCTAATGAATTGGAAGGCCGCATTCAGGCTCGTAAGCTCATCGAAGAAAATACCCCTTACAATATTGAATTTATCGAGCTCTTGTCTGACAAACACCTCGAATACGAAAAAGAGTCAGGCACTTTTGAATTGACGGAGTTCTAACCCATGGCATATACCTTAAAACCCAAAGAAGTTGGCGTTTTTGCGATTGGTGGGTTAGGCGAAATCGGTAAAAACACCTACGGAATTGAATACCAAAATGAAATCATCATCGTGGATGCCGGTATCAAATTCCCAGAAGACGACCTGTTAGGAATCGACTATGTCATTCCCGACTACTCTTATATCGTGGAAAATATTGACCGCGTAAAAGCTGTCCTCATCACCCACGGGCACGAGGACCATATCGGGGGTATTCCTTTCCTGCTCAAGCAAGCCAATGTTCCTATCTATGCTGGTCCTTTGGCCTTGGCCCTCATTCGCGGCAAGTTAGAAGAGCATGGACTTTTGCGCGATGCCAAGCTCTATGAAATCAATCAAAACACAGAACTGCAGTTCAAGCATCTGAAAGCTACTTTCTTCCGGACAACCCACTCTATCCCAGAACCTTTGGGAATTGTCATCCATACGCCGCAGGGTAAGATTGTCTGTACAGGTGACTTCAAGTTTGACTTTACACCAGTCGGTGAGCCGGCAGACTTGCACCGTATGGCTGCTCTGGGTGAGGAAGGCGTTCTCTGCCTCCTATCTGACTCGACCAATGCTGAAGTTCCGACCTTTACCAATTCCGAAAAAGTGGTCGGACAGTCTATCATGAAGATTATCGAAGGCATTCATGGACGGATTATTTTCGCCTCTTTTGCTTCAAACATCTTCCGGCTCCAGCAAGCAGCAGATGCTGCTGTTAAAACTGGCCGTAAGATTGCGGTCTTTGGCCGATCCATGGAAAAGGCTATTGTCAACGGGATTGAGCTGGGCTATATCAAGGTTCCTAAAGATACCTTCATCGAGCCAAATGAACTCAAGGACTATCCAGCTGGCGAAGTGCTGATTATGTGTACTGGAAGTCAGGGTGAGCCTATGGCAGCCCTGTCTCGGATTGCCAATGGTACCCACCGTCAGGTTCAGCTGCAACCTGGAGATACAGTCATCTTCTCATCCAGTCCTATCCCTGGTAATACGACCAGCGTTAACAAGCTGATTAACATCATTTCCGAGGCTGGTGTAGAGGTTATCCACGGTAAGATTAACAACATCCACACCTCTGGACACGGTGGCCAACAAGAGCAGAAACTCATGCTCCGCTTGATCAAGCCTAAATATTTCATGCCTGTCCATGGTGAATACCGTATGCAGAAAGTCCATGCGGGCCTAGCCGTTGATACTGGAGTACCAAAAGACAATATCTTCATCATGAGCAATGGTGACGTGCTTGCTCTGACAGCTGACTCAGCTCGTATTGCTGGCAGCTTCAACGCTCAGGATATCTATGTCGATGGGAACCGCATTGGTGAAATCGGAGCTGCAGTCCTGCGCGACCGTAAAGACCTGTCAGAGGATGGTGTTGTTCTGGCTGTTGCGACAGTTGACTTTGAGTCCAAAATGATTTTAGCCGGTCCAGATATTCTCAGCCGTGGCTTTATCTACATGCGCGAATCAGGTGACCTCATTCGCCAAAGCCAGCGCATCCTCTTCAATGCCATTCGCATTGCACTCAAGAATAAAGATGCCAGCGTCCAATCTGTCAGCGGCGCTATCGTCAACGCCTTGCGTCCTTTCCTCTACGAAAGCACCGAGCGCGAACCTATTATTATTCCGATGGTGCTTACACCAGACGAAGACAACTAAAAAATAAGCTTTGCTAGATTAGCAAAGCTTATTTTTCTGCTTTATTTTTTGTTCGAGAAGCATGCTTAATAATCCAAGCGCAACTCGGACTCAATTCTTCCTTTTGCCAAGATCCAATCACCCTCTCAAACTTTTCAGGATCTTCTTTATATAAATCATTCAGATTATTAGCGACACTTTTTTGGATTGATTTATCCGTGTCATCCTTTAGATTTGTTAAAATAGCGGTAAATTCATCAAAATAATCTAAAACCACAGTCTGCTTCTTAGCCCAGGGCAGACGAATTCGCATACATTCGCTGGCTAATCTGCGGACACGCATATTCTCATCTTGACTCCATACCAACAGCAAATCCATCGTAGCTTTAGGATAATTAGCCAGCAAGGGCCGCATGGAGAATTCTCCAGTAAATCGCTTGGTCAGCTCCTTACTGAAGGCCGCACTCAGCTCGAATTCCTGACCTCCGTAAAGTTCTACGTATTTGCCAATCGGCCACAACCAGTAACCTTCTGAGAACATACCCAAGCCACCCTCTAACTCTGGACCAAGTATCTGCTCAAAAACCTTAAGAGAATCAGCATAAGAAAGCGGCAAGCATTCTTTGATACTCTTTGCCAACAGCTCTTGACGCTGAGTAAATTCCAAAGCCTCTAAGTCGCTTTCAACTAGAGACATAAAATGCTGAGCATCAAATTTATCTGTGACTTCTTGCAAGCGACGGCTCAAATCCTCCACATAAACCAAATCATAATAATCTTTAACCTTTTTCGCCATGATTTTTAAATCCCCTTAACAGACTTCTCACTGCTTCTCTAACTTCTGCTTCCTCCTCTTTCTCAGCCAGAAAAAGAGACAACTCGTTCAAGGCGCCTGAAATCATATGAGCTGCCATATCCAAATCAATAGAGATAAATCTTCCTTCTTTAGATAAAATGTCAAATTGTTCTCTCAAATGAAAGAAAGAATTAGCCTCGTCCTGACGACGCCACTCTTCCCACTCAACGACATTGGGACCATCAAGCAGGAGAATACGTTTATTTTCGGTCAAGGTCGCAAAACGAACAAAAGCAACACAGCCTTCCACCAACTGCTCCCAAGAATCGTGTGCTTCCAGGGCATTTTTTTCTACATAAGACCCCAGTTCGGACTGAATTTGTGCCAGTACGGCGGTAAATAAAGTTTTCTTATTCCCGAAATGATGATAAAGTGCGCCTCTTGTCATTCCCAATTCATCTACAATTTCTTCCAAGGAAGTTTCTGCATAACCCTTTAAAGAAAAATGTTTCCGGGCGATAGCTAATATTTTCTTACTTGTCTCTAGAGAAGCCTGCTGCTTTTTATTCATCTTCACTCTCCAAATAATTTGCCGCAAACTCAGCGCTAGGTGGAATTACTTGAATTACATCAACCAAAACAGAACCCGGCGCATCCACAATGAAATGGCGCTGACCAAAATCTT
>CBDFAZ010000011.1:0-27522 GCA_965245685.1 uncultured Streptococcus sp.
CAGCTCCATATTGGTTTTCCAATTCATTGGAGATGTCCAATAATTCCTGTTTGGAAGACCGGTAAGGGCGCAGGGCATTGTAGATGTCCAGCACACGCGCATCCGGAACCTTGGTCAGTTCGGCAGCCCGAGAAAAGTTATACTGTATTGCTTCGCGGCCGGCATTCTTAGCAATTTCACCTTGCTTGATCAAAATCTCTGGCTTAATCCGCAAATCCTCCGCTTTTACATAGCCAGACAAGATATTTTCCAGTGTAATATCTTCAAATTTCTTATCCTGACCAACCTTTATCCAGTCTGGGTGTTTTTTAGAAATAGGATAATCAGCCGCTGTCGCTTCATCAGAACTGACAGGACGATTGGCTGCTCCTTGACTAGCTGAGCCGCTATCGCTTAGCTCGGCTAATATTTGTTTTACTAATGTTTCTACTGATTCACTCATTCTGATTTCTCCTTGTAGACATCATATGCATTAAATCACCTGACATTCATCAGCTGGTTTTCCTCTTTTAACCAGTTTCGTTTCCTTGATATGCAACAAAGCTGAGTAGGCCTGGTACTTAGGACGAGCCATTTGGTCGTTAAGGGTTGGCACCGGATTTGGTGTTTCACCCTTAGCATACTTAGCTGCATTTTTACCAATCAAACGATAGGTTTCAGGAGTTAACAAAGGTGCCTGCGGGAAGAGTTCCAGATTACTGAGCGGTGGCAAATCACGTTGGTGAATAACCGTTGTTCCCTTAGACTGAACACCGATAGAAATGCCAGAACCAGACAAGTGGTCTCCTTCTACCGCTACAAAGGCAACGTCAGAAGAACGATAGACCTTGACAATGCGAGCCTTGAGCCCTTCTTCTTCGATACCAGCCACCAGCTGACGCAACACCTCCGTATGAGGAATGTCCACCATCGTCTTCACCTGCTGTTCCCCAAAGGCAGGTCCAACTGCAATAACAACTTCATCCGTTGACTGGCTAGGCTTAGCCACACCAACTGTACGGATGACAGCTTTTTCATTGGACACAGGCTTTGTGACAGGCTTTTCGCTTGTTTCAGCAGCTGTTTCGTTGGTATTGGCGCTCATCTCTTTCATCACTTCTGCAATAATGGAGCGCAGTAAAGTTTCATTTATCTCTGTCATCTTAGCTCCTCCTATACATCACGCGGGTCAATCGCTTTAGGAATGTCTTTGACTTTTTCCCATTCTTCGCCGACCAGACGATGGCCTGTACCGACACCAACATAATCATTCGGTGAATTCACCGCTGAAATAACATTCCAATCCCGATCAAAGATAGCAGATGTTTGCAGGAAATCCCCTGCTACACGTTGCTTGAACAAATTGAGCAGCTCATTGGCAACTTCAGGGAAGCCATTATTAGCCAAGGCTTTGATCAAATCAGCCCCTTGAACGCCGCGTTCCAGAATACCCTGAGCAGCTTTGATGTCTTCAACCTTATCCCGCTCTGGCATATCTTTAGAGCCATGAGCATAGGTAGCTGCTTCAACTTCTTCGTCGGTAATTGGCGGTAAGCCCAAGCCTTTGAAAAGAGCTTGCATAACGCGTGCTGCCTTGTTCCGAACCTTGACAACTTCCTCTTCACGTACAGGACGAAGACCACCATCTACCCGCAGGTCACGCTGCAGGACATTATAGTCATCGAAGTCTTCCGCATCCCAGTTAGAACCCGCAAACATATTGTCATAGTTTGGCGTAGCAGAGTAGCCAGAGTTGATAAAGTCTGTACCTGGCGCAAACTGCATCAAAGTCCGAACGGAGCGACGTAAGTCTGAGTGAGTAAAGGTTTGGTCATTTGATGAAGCACATTCCAAGTCCAGCATGCTGGCAATCAAGTTTTCAGCAACGACCGCCCGAATACCACTTGGAACAGCTGCTGGAATACCGATACAGCTAACCGATCCGTTCTGAGTTCCTTGAACCCCAGCCGCTTTCGTAACATAGAGACAGCGAGCTTCAAGATAGAGCATGGACTTGCCTTCGGCTTGTCCCATCTGCACTTCAGACCCTGTACCGGAAGTGAAGCGCATCTTGAGTCCACGAGAGGCATAGGCGGAAGCCAGAAAGGCCTTGGACCAAGGTGTATCATCTCCATCAGTGAAGACATCTTCTGTACCATAAACAGAGATGGTCTCAGCATAGGCCGTAAAGCCACGCATACCAAATTCTAGTTCTGTCGCTTCTTCCAAGGAGCACTGAGTCAGTACCCCAGGACGGCCCACTTGGGAGCCAATCATCAGAGACAGGGCATTAAAAGGAGCGTAACGCACTACGGCAACCGTTGTTTCCTGCTCTGCAAAACCACGCAGAGCTCCTTCAGCCGCATCTGCTGCAATCTGCACTGGATTATCATTAACATTAGTGACGTGGGCTTGAGTAGCTGTTTGCTTACGGGTCCGCATCTTTTGCAGACACATCATGATTTCCACGACATTCATCTGATTGACTACTTCAATGATTTTAGCCGGAGTCATGGCCTTGGTCAGCTTGATGATTTCTGTCCGAGGCACATTCGGTGTCAATATTTTATTGGCAATCTCTCTTGAGTCCATCTGAATAACTTCTTCAGCCCGGCTCAGATCAATCCCGTAGTTGGCAATGAACTGGTCAATCAGGTCAAATTCTTCTTTTGGTTTGCCGTCTAACTCAACCACTTTCCCATTTTGAATTTTGATACTGGGTTTAGGGTCATTGGGGCTTTCCATAGCTATCAAACCTTCTTCAACCCATTCTTTTACAAATCCATCTTGGTTGATAGGGCGTTCGCTTAATACTTCAAAACGTTTGGATCTCATACCGTTTCCTCCCTCTCACTCTTAAATGTAAGATGGCTGTGAGTTGGTTGGCTCGTCACCCATACTGCCTAAAAGTGCCAGTCCAACTTCACGCGCTGAGATAACTGATTGTCTAACCGCTCCAGAATCCCCACTGATAAAGAGGATGGCTTCGTTTGAGTGGCTGGTACCACCATTCCCTGGAGAAGCATAGCCGACAACAGTAACGTTGGCAGCCTTAACAGCTGTATCCGCCATAACAACACCAATAGCTGCAGGTGCTCCGACAATCAATCCAAAAGCACGGCCGTATTCAGCACCAAAGGCAGTCTGACAAGCATAGCTAGCACGCGCAGTATACTGGAGTTCAATATGCCCTGCTTCATTAGCATAAACATCACCAAAGGTGCGATCCACTTCCTTCAGGGTTACTTCCACAGCTCGTCTGACATCTGATACATCTTCACCACCGAAGATAATCAAACTTCCGTGTCCAGCACCACCCTTAGTATCACGGGGCAGTTCGATTTTAACAATTTCTGTATTGGTTGCTTTGACCGCTTCATCTGCAGCCATGATATGAGGACCTGCACCGGTACGAGCACCGACTACACCAATTGAGCGATAGCTCTTTTCTAGCTTCATAGCATCCAGCACCTGCTGGTCCACATTGGCAATGACAAGTCCAATTGTATCGCCTATCGGATTAACACCGACAAATTCTGTAATATTGCATTTGTTTTCCATAAGACAGCTCCTTTCGCTGACATATATTTTGAAGCGCTTACAATTTTAAGGAATAGGAAAATCAGATAAGAGGAACACCATAGCTATACGCCTCTTTCTGATTCCTTTTTTTAACTTTTTTTGGGTCAAAAGAATAGATTATTCTAAGGTTTTCTGTTAGAATGAATATGGTTGTTTTTTAAAAAGGAAAAAATTCTGCATTCTCAAAAAGAGCCTAACCAACTTTTTTAGAAATGCCAAGCTAAGCCTACAAGAAATATACTTGACAGGCCTTTCCCTTCAGAAATAACAATCGCAGAGACAGATAGCAGATGATAAACTTTTCGCAGGGTTGCTCATCTTTTATCTGTTTTTTTATTTTCCATCATTACAAAATGGCAGGACAGCAGGCCGCTGTCCTGCCATTCTAGTAAATCCGATAGTTCAATCTTCCGACAAACTAGCCTTGCCAGTCAGCTGGATAGGTCACATAGATAAAGCGAGCCTTATCTCTGACAGAGAACTGAATGTCGCTGCCTTTAGGGATAAAGAGTACTTCGCCAGGGCCAGCTGTCATGACTTCGTCACCAACGATAATATCAAGACGCCCTTCAATAACATAGTCCACTTCATCATAGTCCAGATGCCAAGGGAAAGTTGTCTTTTCCATGGTCATCAGACCCAAGCCCAATCTTGGGCTTTCGTCTAAGGTCAGCAAGTCTCGTGTATAAACTTGATGGCTCGAATCACCTGTATCCAAGCGATCTTCTGGACGAACATCCAGACCAGGCAGGGCGATAGAAGCTACGCCTGCCTTGCTGACTTTTTTTCCACCATCTTTAGTCGCTAATTCTTCCAATAAAATCTTACGAACCAATGTTTCTAGGTCAGAACGATTAATATCTGCCATACTTCATACCTCCAAGTCTAAGCTTCCTTCTTGGTTAAGAAGAAAGCCAGTAATACCGCTGTGATACCGCCGACAAATTTACCAATCATCATCGGCACAATCATTTCCGGTTTTTGACCAGCTGTGAAGCCTAGGTGATCTCCGATAACAAAGGAAGCAGATACGGCAAAGGCTACGTTGATAACCTTACCGCGTTTGTCCATATCCTTCATCATCTGGAACATGGCAATGTTATTAGCCAGAGAAGCTACTAGACCAGCTGCACCAACTTCGTTCATTCCTAGGGATTTTCCGATAGCAGAAAGCGGTTTGTTGGCTACCTTGGTAAAGACAGCTACCAAACCAAAGGCTCCAGCCAAGGTTACGGCAATCGTTCCGACAACCTCAAAGGCTTCCTTCAATGTTTCAGCACCTTTTGGATAGATGCTAATGAGCCATTCATTGCCAGTCAGGAGCTGAGCTGCACCAAAGGCCAAACCAAGCGTTGCCAAGATAACAATAATCTGACCAAACACTTCAAAACCTTTGATCATGGCATTAGGTGCCAAAAGCAATCCTACGAAAATCAGAGCAGATACAATGATAATCGGAATAAGATTGACAATCAAGGTTCCAAAAGGCAGACCTGGTACGAAAAATCCTCCGAGGAGACAGCCAATCGGAACAGTTACCAAACCGTATAAGATTCCGCGAGCCAAAAACGGACGGTCATCTTTTTCGATAATACCCAAGGCAACTGGAATCGTAAAGACGATGGTTGGCCCCATCATAGAGCCCAGTACAAAGGCAGCAAAATTTCCTACCGCTGGATCCTGAGCCAGACTGAGAGCCAGAGGAGCTCCTCCCATATCATTGGCAATGAAGGTTGTCGCAAAGATAGACGGGTCAGCGCCCACCAAGCCATACAAAGGCACGACAATCGGTTTCAAGACATCCGCCAAGAGGGGAGCGATTACCATAATCCCAGCCATAGACAGAGCCAAAGCTCCCATAGCCATGATACCTTCTTCAAATTTTTCACTTAGTCCTAGTTTGCCACCGATACATTTATCCACTGCACCGATCAGCATGAATAGAACCATGATATAAATGATAATTTCATTGATACTCATAACATTACCTTAGTTTCTAATATTCTTCATCACTGTGATAGTCAACCTTGTCAATGATAGCCACAACGACCATATCCACAGGTATATTTACCTTATTCAGGCTCATACGGGCAGAACTGCCAGTGGTTACCATTACTTGGTCTCCTTCGCCTGCACCGATGCAGTCGGCCACAATAAGCAGAGCTGGGTCACTTTGATGTTCATTTAGCTGCCGTTCGACCACTAAAAATTTCAAACCATTTAAATTTTCGTCTTTTCTAGTCGCCCAAAGGCTTCCTTTTACTTTACCAACAAACATCTCTACCCGCTCCTTTATTCTATGATTTCTATTTTTTGACGTTTTAGATAATCTCTCGCCAAGGCTGTCACAATCATTCCTTTTTCTATTTTAAAGCTACCGTTTTCAGGCAAGCCCATTTCTCTCAGCTTTTTCTCTGTCAGCAAAACCGTCTTGCTCGGAGCCTTAACCTTCTGGCTGACTTCTTCTGTCACCGTCCGCTTTTCAGCCGGACGAGGCTCTTCAGCATGTTTGCTTTCTAGGAGTGCTAAGAGTTGGCCTTCTTTATAAAATTGCAGACCGTAGCGGACGAGCTTTTCGCGCTGTCCCTGCAGTTCCTGATACAAGTGCACTTTAGAAGATTGCTTGTACTGCTGAATAGCAAAGGCGCTGTCTGATACGAAGACTTTTTTGCCTTTCAAAAGACTCTTTAAAATGACTGCTTCCTCCACCGCTAAAGGGCAAAGGGATGAGAGTCTTAGAAAAGCATCAAAACCAAGCGACTCAACAACAACAATCTCTGCTGTGCAAGAATCTTTTACGACTTGAAAGCCTTCCCCTTCTAATAAGTCAGGAATCTTATCGCCTCCAATGACGTATACTGAGGGTTTCTGAGGCTTTTTCTTCAACTTTTCCATCAGGCGGTCTGTAATCAAATCTACTAAACGATCTAGATTTTCCATTCTTTACCTACCTTTTATTTGCTCATAGGACTTATTTTTTAATAATCCGTCCGCGTGTTCCTTTTTTGAAACCACAAGCATTGGCTTCATCGTAGTCAATATGCATATAGGTTGCAAATTTAGGACTAACACGGATGACCACATCATCAAATATCAGCGGACGAGCACCTTCTACTCTGACTTGTACAATCTCGTGATTTTTTACATTCAGACGTTCGGCATCTTCCGGTGTCATATGAACATGACGCTTAGCTACAATCAGGCCTTTATCCAGACAAACTGCCTTGTCTCCATGAGCCAAGATGACACCCGGTGTTCCTTCGATATCACCACTTTCACGAATGGGAGCCTTGGTGCCCAGCTGCAAACAGTCTGTCAAGGAAACTTCTACCTGAGAATGTTTGCGAACAGGTCCCAGAATAACCACATTGTGAAAAGCGCCTTTCGGACCGACAACTGTCAGCCTTTCTTGACTAGCGAACTGGCCTGGCTGTGATAGGTCTTTTGCTTTTGTTAATTGATAGTTGGGACCAAACAAGGCTTCCAAATCTTCCTGACTCAAATGGACATGACGTCCGCTCGCTTCTACCTCAAATGACCCCTGCAATTCTTCCTGAACTTTATCAATTACTTTATTTACCAAATTTTCTAAAGTCATTGCTGTTCTTCTTTCTCTTGTTATTAGCTTGCTATCAACCAGAGCAAGACTTCAATTGATTTTAATAATTGAGAAACCTTACAAGCAAATTGATCTCTGTCACCATCAGCAGCCTGCTCCAATTCTTTACGCAGGAGGGTCGTTTCGATATATGTTTCATAGCAATTCAGCTGCCAAGTCGGTTCTTGGTAATTCATCATAACCGTTTCTTGATCTAGCTGTCGACTGACCCGAATGGCCTGCAATTCTGCATTGCTAGGCAGGTCTGTCTGGTAATCAGAAATATCATCCAGAATATGATGGCCGACGATTTGTTCTACTATGTTTAATAGTTGGCCAACTTGCTCACACTTTTCATCCTGAAAAGCCTGATGCAATTCTCTCTGGTTCTTCAAAAAGCAAGTATAAAGTTTAGTCAGTCTAAATAGTCGTGGATACACAGCAGAGTCCTCAAGGTTTGTAATCGGCACCCTGATAGCATCAGCAGCTGAGTCTATTTTCCCTTTGGTCTGACCTGAACAGACAATTCGAATATGGTGATCATTGAGAAAACCTCTGGCTGCTGGCGTCAGTTTTTCATCTTTGTTTAATTCAAAGACACCGTTATCAGCGAGAACGGATTCTCTATAAAGCTTTCTGATCTTAGCTTCTGTAAAAACTGACATGTATTCACATCCTTCTACTCCGTTGATACTCTGTGAAAATCAATCTGATACTCTTCGAAAATCAACATTTTCGTTTACGTATAGAGCTACTGCCCATAAGCTTCATTTTCACTGAGTATTCTATTTGCCTCAGGAGCCTGTATCAGGCCTAAACGCTACAATACAGGCCCTTTCAGCAAATATTTATCTGTCCCAGATTATTTGGGCAGAATGACTTCCACTTCTGCGTGTGGACGTGGAATTACGTGAACTGAAATCAATTCACCAACATTTTCTGCTGCAGCTGCTCCAGCATCTGTCGCGGCTTTGACTGCGCCGACATCACCACGAACCATTACAGTTACCAAACCAGCACCGACTTGTTCTTTACCAATCAAAGTTACGTTAGCGGCTTTGACCATTGCATCAGCTGCTTCAATTGCGCCGACGAGTCCTTTTGTTTCTACCATTCCTAATGCATTTGCGTTTGCCATGTTTATTTCCTCCGATTATTTTCTTGTTTTTAATTTTATATGAAAGTCTGTAATCTTATTCTTGATGAGGCAAGATTACTTCTACTTCAGCATGTGGACGTGGAATTACGTGAACTGAAATCAATTCACCAACGTTTTCAGCTGCAGCTGCTCCAGCATCTGTCGCTGCTTTGACTGCACCGACATCACCACGAACCAAGACTGTTACCAATCCAGCGCCGACTTGTTCTTTACCAACTAAAGTTACGTTAGCGGCTTTGACCATTGCATCAGCTGCTTCGATTGCGCCGACAAGTCCTCTTGTTTCTACCATTCCTAATGCATTTGCGTTTGCCATGATTGTATCCTCCAATTATAATGTTTAATATTGACTATTTTAGTTTTTCCAATACGCGTTGAACCAACAAGGTTACCAGTTCTTCTTCGTTTGATCCGTCAACAGCGACTGCTTTTGGTTCTTCCACTGCCATATTTTCTGCTTGTCGCAGGTCTGACAGTTCTGATGTACCGTAAGCTACACGACGGATATTGAAGAGATTGAGCGGGCTGACATTATCAGATGTCGCGCTGCCACCCACTGCTCCACAACCCAAAGTAAAGGCTGGGAAGAGACCAGTCGTTGCACCGACACCACCCAGAGCTGCTGGCGTATTGATCAGCAGACGAGATACTGGTTTTTTCAGTGCAAATTCACGAATAATTTCTTCGTTTTGACTGTGGATAGCAAGAGTGTGGCCTGCACCTTCATGATGCAAGATCTTAATACTCAGCTCACAAGCTTCCAACCAGTCCTTGACAGTGTAGAAGCCCAAGACCGGAGCCAGTTTTTCCATAGAATATGGATACTGCTTGCCGACGCCTGTTTCTTCTGCAATCAAGACCCGAGCATCAGCTGGAACTGAAATACCAGCTAACTCAGCAATCACTTGCGGTGTTTTACCAACCATCTTAGGATTCATTGCGCCACTCGGCTGGATAATGAAGGAGCCTAGTTTCTTAGCATCTTCTGCTGGAACAAAGTAAGCACCTTGTTTCTTGAACTCTGCTACAACCTTTTCCTTCATATCTTCTTCGACGATGATAGACTGCTCAGACGCACAAATCACACCATTATCAAAGGTTTTAGAATCCAAAATCTGACGAACTGCTTTTGGCACATCTGCTGTTCTTTCGATGAAGGCTGGACCATTACCAGGACCTACACCGATTGCTGGTGTACCAGATGAGTAAGCTGCTTTGACCATGGCATTTCCACCAGTCGCCAAAATCAGATTTGTATCCTTGTGTCGCATCAACTCATTTGTAGCTGCGATGGATACCCGATGAATCGCACTGATGGCTCCATCCGGACATCCAGCTGACTTAGCAGCTTTCTTGATGATTTCCACTGTTTCCTCAATACACTTAAGAGCGTTTGGGTGAGGAGAGAAGACGATACTGTTTCCTGCCTTCAAGGCGATCAAAGCCTTATACATAACCGTTGAGGTCGGGTTGGTTGATGGAATCAAGCCAGCAATGACACCGACTGGAACTCCAACTTCCAAGACTTTCTTTTCCTTGTCTTCGCTGAGAACCCCAACCGTTTTCATATCCTTGATTTCTTCAAGAATACCTTTGGAAGCAAGAGCATTTTTCAATACCTTGTCTTCCCAGCGGCCAAAGCCAGTTTCCTGAGCCGCCATTTTAGCTAGGCGTTCACGCTCATCATAACAAGCTTTCGCTACTACTTTTACAATGGTATCAATTTGCTCTTGGCTCATTTTAGCAAGTTCTTGTTGGGCTTTCTTAGCATCCCGAATCAAATTCCTTACTTCCTGAATCGATACCAAATCTTTATCTTCTAAAAACATCCGCAATTACTCCTCTCCTACTGTTTCCATCAAAGTCTCAACTAGAAGTTTCTTGTTGGCAAATTTGATTTCTTTCTTGCTGAGACGGATACCTTCTTGATGATAGGCAAGGCTGCGTAGTTCGACGACTTTTAGTTTTTCCAGTTTTTCTCTGGTGTAGGTCCTTGTCTCTCCTTCAAGCTTCTCTGCTGGTTTAGCCTTAGTTTCCTTTACAGGCTGAGGCTTTTCTTCGATTTTTTCTGAAGGGATTGTTTCCGCCGTAGAAGCAATCTCTTTTTTAGCTGTTTTGCTGTTTCTCTTTGGTACAAAGAGAATATCTGTCTGATTATCCAGCCTAGAAATTACATGGCTGGCCAGATAGTAAGGTTTATCCTGTACCAACTCAACTGCCGCATCAACCGCTGAGCGGACTGCACTGACATCGCCTATCAATTGAACTGTGTTCAAACCAGCTTTGACCGTTTCAATATTAAGCAATGATACATCGGCAGCCTTCAAAGCCGCATCTGCCGCAACTACAGCACCTAGATAACCTTTTACTTCAATTAAACCTAGTGCTCTATCTGCCATTTAATCAACTCCAAATCAATAACTTTTAGGATCATTTGCTACTGCGATGACTGCATTCGCAAATGCGTCGCAGGCAGCTCGGCAGGCTGACTGTGATCCGACCAGAAGTCCGCCGGCAAAGTTGGTTTCACTTGGTGGTCCGTAGAAGGCCCCAACTTGCACATCTGCTGCTTTCAAAGCCGCATCCAGTGCTACCATAGCTTCGCCCGGTGGAGCAATCAAATAAGCAATTGCTGTTCCTTCTTCTGCATTCGCTCCCTCAGACAAGTAAGAACCCGCACGAGAGATACAATGTGCAAAATAAGGAATGCTATCATCATCATTGGCACTGTAGAAGCTAGCCCCATTTTCGATTTCATAGACTGCTACATCCAGACCGCTGCGAACTTCTTCTGGGTTTGGACCAGCCAAGATACCGATGACTTCACCAGCCAGCTTAGTTGAAGCGTTGCCTGCACCAGCATACATACTGCGAGCATAGACCACTTCGACATCTGCTGCCTTGGTTGCTTCATCCAAGGCTACATAAGTGACATCATCACAGTCAGAAGTGATAATTCCCAGGCTTCTGTGATGTGGTTTAAGCTCCAAAGAAGCTGCCAAACCTGCATCCACGTTTGAAATCAGAAGGGCACTTAATACATTTGCACCTAATCGATCATTTTTCAAAGCCACTACCTCCTATTATTTCAAATCAATTCCTGATTTCTTATTATCAAGAATCTTCTTAATGATTTCTGCTACATAGGCTCCAGCTTCAACGGCTGGTGTTCCGCCTTTATGAATATTGGAAACAACAGTCCGTTTCGCTTCTGGCATACCAACTGTTGGCTTGTAAGCCAGATAAGCACTCATAGACTCAGCTGTTACCAGACCTGGACGCTCACCGACCAGCATACAGATAACTTCTGCTCCAGTCAGTTCTGCGATTTGGTCCATAGCTGCAACCCGAGCATGCTTGATAAAGAGTACTTCACCAAAGTCCAGTCCGAACATTTTCAGACCTTGCTTCAGAGCTGGCAGGAAGTCTTTGACGTTAGCCTCGATAGCTGATGAGCTAAGACCATCACCAACGACAATCTGAACTTTAGCGTTAGGTTTGCATTTTTCCTTGATAATTGCCTGCTGATCTTCTGGGAAGACCCGGCCAAAATCTGGACGTGTCAAATATTCATCTTTAGTAGTTGCCTTGGTCTGTACAGGGATGAAGCCCATTTCCTTGATAAAGTCATCTGAGACATAGGAGAAGACCGCATCCTGAGCTGCCGCATGGTCTGCACGGAAACGCAAAACACTTTGTGTTTTGTAGCGATCGCCTGCCCGCCATAAGCCCAGACGTGCCGGAGTAAATTTCTTAATCTTCCGGTAGGCTTCTTCATTGATGGCATTAGGCACCAAGAACTGCTCCTGAATATCTACTTCTGTTATATCCGGAATGATGCCATCTTCAATCACTGAAGTGTCTTGTTTGACTTCTTCCTGCAGAGAAACCGCAGGTTTTTCAGCTTTGTTCTGGTCAGTCGCTGCTGTTTCTTTAACAGCTGAGTCGCCGCCCATCTCATTTAACAATGAGCGAATCATTTCTTTTAATTGCAATTCATCCACAATGATTTCCTCCTTGCTAATTTGATTTCATAAAGATGGAGCCGTCTCCGCCGATTTCTGTCAGGTGACCATCTTCCATCAAGCCCATCTTTTCCATCCACTCTTCAAATTCCTTAATCGGACGTTTATTGAGAAGTGAACGCATGGTTGCTGTTTCATGGTAACCAGTTGTTTGATAGTTAAGCATGATATCGTCACCATGAGGAATCGCCATGATGTAGTTAACATTAGCTGCTCCGAGAAGAACCAAGAGATTTTCAGCGTCGTTTTGGTCAGCTTTCATGTGGTTAGTGTAGCAGATATCACAACCCATTGAGATACCAGTCAGTTTGCCCATGAAGTGGTCTTCCAAACCAGCACGGATAACCTGCTTAGAATCGTAGAGATACTCAGGTCCGATGAATCCAACAACGGTATTTACCAAGAATGGATCGAAGCGTTTAGCGAAGCCATAACAACGAGCTTCCATAGTCACTTGGTCTGCTCCATGGTGAGCATCAGATGAAAGTTCAGAACCTTGACCTGTTTCAAAGTACATGACATTCGGTCCAGCAGCTGTTCCCACTTTCAGAGCTGTATCCCAAGCTTCTTGAATGATTTTAGCATCAAAACCAAAGGCTTCATTTCCTTTTTCAGATCCAGCGATAGACTGGAAGACCAATCCTGTTGGAGCACCTTGATTCATGGCTTCAATCTGAGTAGTGACGTGAGCTAGCACACAGTGCTGAGTTGGAATCTTGTACTCTTCGATGAAGTCGTTAAACTTATGCAAGACCCGCTTGACGCTTTCTACTGAGTCGTCTACTGGGTTCAATCCTAAGAGAGCATCCCCACATCCATAAGCAAAACCTTCCATAGTAGAAGCCATGATACCATCTGGATCATCTGTGGTATGGTTTGGTTGAAGACGAGAAGAGAAGGTTCCCGGCATACCAATGGTTGTATTGGCATGTTTGGTAATGACAATCTTATTGGCAGCTACAATCAAGTCCAAGTTGGTCATCAACTTAGCAACTGCTGCTACCATTTCAGAAGTCAACCCACGAGACAGCCACTGAATGTCCACGTTCTTAGTCTTGTTATCCAAGATCCATTCACGCAGCTCTTCTACTGTCCAATTCTTAATCTTTTCGTAAGTACGAAGATTGACGTCGTCGATGATAATCCGTGTTACCTCATCTTCTTCATAAGGCACTACCGGATTATTGAACAAATCAGACAGTTTCAGCTGAGCTAGTACAACCTTAGCAGCGACACGCTCTTCAGCAGATTCTGCTGCTACTCCGGCTAGCTGATCTCCGGATTTGTACTCATTGGCTTTGGCCAGCACTTCTTTTACGGATTTAAATTCGTAAAGCCGACCAAACAATTTTGTTTTCAAAATCATGGATTACTTCCTCCTTTGTGTAAATAAAAGTTTAATTAAACACCAATGTTTTCACGACAATCGGTAGGACCGAGCCTTCAATGACTGGATTACCAATATCGATATAATCGCCATTTTGAACATCCACTGAGTCAATACAGACAAATGGATAATCCTTAGGCAACTGAGCAAAGAGACATTGACCTAGAACCTTGGCCATATCTTCTCTGACCACCACTAGCAACGGAATTTTCTTTTCAATGCTTTCTCTCATTCCCTTGACAATAGCCTCTGCGTATTCCAAAACCCGGGCGAAGCTTGGGCTTTTTTCCCCATTGATTGCCAAAGCCACCTGCTGGACTTCATTTTCCAGTGTGAACCAGGCCACCTTGTCCTTGATAATCTGCTGCAGCCCCTCCTTGTCCTCATGCTCATCAGAAGCTGCCAGCTTGAGAACTGGAATGTTCTTAATAGGAAGGATATCGGAGATGTAGGTAATGGTACTGCCGCTGACATCGGTCGTATGGCTGCCCGCTCCAACAACGGTTGCCCGGATGGTCTCAGCTGACTGAATGACTTTCTTTTGATCAAAAATCTTGGATTTGCTCAGCGCCCTGCCTAGCAAGATACCAATATCCCCATAGCGGAAATCATCCGCCGAGGTCGTTTCCAAGTATATTCCATCAGCTACACCACCAGAGAAAGATACGCAGTGGAGATCATAGTTCAACTTGAGACCGTGGTTGGTCTGTAGAAGCTCATAGTAAGGACTGTGATTGTCAATTCCTACAGACTGTTCTAATACGGAGACCATTTCTTGAATCAGCCGATCCAAATCAGCCCGATGGACCGTTTCACCAACTGCCAGCTGAAGCCCCTGCTCTGCAATGATCGTTTGCAGTTTTGGAGCAATATAGCTAATCCGCTGGGTCTGCGGATCGATTTTTATCAGCCGACCTCCGATATCAAAACATCCTGTATCAATCACATCTCCTTCTCGGAAGGCTGCCAGATTGGAAGTCCCCCCACCAATATCAATATTGACTACTGATGTATGATGCTCTTGAGAATATTGATGGCTGCAGGCCCCTTTACCAGCGATGATACTCTCAAGGTCTGGACCAGCAGTCGCAACAACAAAGTCCCCAGCGTAGCCACTCAGTGCTTGAAGCACCTGACTGGCATTTTCCTTGCGAGCCGTCTCACCAGTAATGATGACTGCTCCCATCTGAATATCTTTTTTCTGAATGCCTGCTTTCGCATATTCATTCAGAACAAAGTTTTTGATCTTATCCACCTCGATCAAGAGTTGATCCGAAATTGGTGTGAAGATAATTTCACTTTTATAAAGAACTTTTTTATCTGTAATATAGACACGAGGAATAGTAAACACAGAAGCAATATTCTCGATGGTAAGCTCTGACAAGATCAGCTGTGTAGTGGCTGTCCCGATATCGAGCCCCACACTCAAAATTTTATCTGACATACTAAAAACCTCCAAAAAAACACGCTCAAAGCAATGCAAACAAACAGAGTTCATTTACATTCTTCAAGCGTCATTGCTTTTTTCGACTGACATCATTGTTAGTCTGGTAGTATTTATTTTTTAAAACGAATGGTCGTTGTTGTCCCCTCATGGTCTGAGTGGATAGACAAGGTTCCAAACAATTTTCCTTGGACAAAGCGCTCCACCAAGAGAAGACCCAGATGATTCTCAAAGGAATGCTCTTGATTGTAACCGCTACCATTATCCAGTACTTTTAAAGTTATTATATCATTTTTAAGTCCAACCTGCAAACGGATTTGCGGTTTTTCTGGATTTTTTTTGTCCTTAAAAGCATGTTCATAGCTGTTTTGCAGTAATTCATTGACGATTAGTGCCAGTGAAGTAGCCCGGCTGCTATCGAGACAGAGTTCCGGTTCTAGGCTGTAGGTCAGGGTTATTTCCCTATGCCCAGAAAAACAACGCTGAACATTTTCGATAACTCTCTTCAGCAGATGCTCAATCTGAATGCTGTCATCCTGCTGAGAAGACAGGAGCTCGTGGGTCGCCGCTATGGAGAGCACACGATTCATACTGTCGTTAAGAGCTTTTTTGGTGTCCGCTCCTGGACTTTGCTGAGCCTGTAGTCGCAGCAAGGAAACAACGGTTTGCAAGTTATTCTTTACCCGATGGTTCATTTCACGAATGGTAGTTGTATGTGTTAAGAGCTGCGCTTCCTTTTCCTTGATGTCTGTAATATCCTTACAGATCATGACCACATTTTCACTCTCAGCCAGCAAATAGCGTTTGACCAAAAAGCAATATGTTCCATAATGTACCTCAATTTGGTGAGGTTTTTCTTGAGGGGCTTGCGGTCCCAGTTGCTGGATTTCTTCAAAAGTCAGACTGTCTAAGACCAGATTGCTGTAGTGCATCCCCTCAATCGAGTCCATATAGCCCAGCTTATAGCGATAAGAATCGGCAGCTGCTTGATTGAAATACTTGAGATAGCCCTGCTGGTCAAAGACCAGACAAGCTTCGTCAATATGATCAAATAAAACGAACTGCTCTTGAGCTGAAATCTCAGGAGTGCTCCGCAACCCAAAACCGTCGTCCTCTTTATCCAAAGAAAAGTGGTCCGGTAAAGTCTGAGGAGCATTTTTTTCGATAATCAGCGTTCCGATGACGCGCTCTTCTCTCACTATCGGAAAGACCGTCTGGTGGATGGCTAAGCCCTCCTGCGATCTGGCCGAAAGCCCAATCGAGGGAGCGCCCGTCTCCAAGGTCCGGATAACACCTGGCTCATTTTCCAGGTAAGCCATAGCACCTACGACCGATTTTTCGTACAAGCTGAGCTTGCTTTCCGGTTTTTTGTGAAAGATGACAATGGCATGTTCCGAAAAGATATTCTTTACGTCAATGAAGACATCTTCATTGGCATAAGCTGAGTTTTTCAATAATTCGTCAGCCTGTTGGACAAGATGCTCGATATCAGCCTCATCCAAATTTGTCTGTTCCTGACAAAGCTGCTTTATCTTATCTTTATACATCATTACACATCATCTTGGAGCACCAGCAATTTGGCAATCTCAATCATCGGCACTCTCTTTTGCATACTAATTGTCCGAATGCGCTTGAAAGCTTCTGGCTCTGACAAATGATCACGAGCCATCAGCAAGCCTTTAGCCTTTTCAATCACAATCCGATCGTCTATTTTTTTAGACAGCTTGACCATTTCATTGGACATCTGCTGAAGCTGGCGGCCCTTCTCAATGCAGATCTCTACCATTGGAATCAAGGACTTGGCATCCAAAGGTTTAACCAAATAAGCACTAATCCCATTGGTTTTAGCTTTTTGAACATAGTGTTCATCACTGTAGGCTGACAGTAGAATCACACTGTAGGCTAAAGCATCTTCGAGTATTTTCTTACCCGCTGTCAGGCCATCCAGAAGCGGAAGCTTGATGTCCATCATGACCAAGTCACAACGATATTTCTGACACAAATCAATAGCCTCAAAGCCATCGGATGCCTCAGCCACCACTTCATAATCAGCTGCTTCTAATATATTTCGGATATCTAATCTTACAATTGGATCATCATCAACAATTAGTATTCTGCCCTTCATACTTCCCCTCGACAGTTTGATTTTTTATGTCCGCGTTACGACAGTGCTGGAGAAGCCTAAAATCTCTTCCAGACCTTGTAAAACGGCAATGAGAGCTGCCTCAACAGAAGAAACGTCACCTGTCATCACGACAGAGCCGCTGAAACGATCCACAAAACCAACTTGAACATCCGCAGCCTTGGTCGCAATATCAACCGCAATGATAGCCGCTTCACTCGGAGTGATCGTCAAGATTCCAATCGCATCCTTGATTTCTGCCTGCAATCCCAATTTTTCAAAAATGACTTCATCAGGATTAGCGATAAGGTGCGCCAAGGTCACTTGTTTCCCAGGAACGTATTCCTGTATCATTCTTTGTTTTTCTTCCAATTTAGTAAACCTTCTTCATGATTTTAAACGTTCAGAAGTGTACTGCATGCTCTTAATCATTATACAATAATTTTGGCATAACAGCAATTCAGAGGATTAAAACGCTTTCTCTAATACTTTAAGCAGTTCTTCTGCTGTAGGGACGCGAGGGTTAGTCGGAGTACAGCCATCATGCAGAGCAGCTTCTGAAATTTCTACCTTGTACTGAGCAAAAGCATCTGCTTTCACACCATATTCTCTTAGAGAAGTTGGCATCTCCAGCTTTCTTTGTAGTTTCTTGATGGCTTCAACCAGCTGTCTTACTCCTGACACAGGACTTGAAGCACTGCATCCCAGTAGTTTGGCAATATCTTGATAGCGGCAGGCTACAGTCTTGTCTGTCGCCTGCCGGTTTCGATTATTGAATTCGATACCAGCATTATACTGAATGACATGGGGCATTAAAATACTGTTTAAACGACCATGAGGTACATGGAACTTAGCTCCTGCCGCATGTGCCAGACTGTGATTGATACCCAAAGAAGCTGTGTTAAAGGCCATACCAGCCAGAGTGGATGCTGCATGCATCTTTTCACGCGCTTCTACATCCTGACCATTTTTGTAGGCTTTGGGCAAGTATTCAAAGACCAGCTTGATTGCCTTTTCAGCCAAGGCATCAGAGAAGTCCGTAGCCTTGGTCGATACATAAGCTTCAATGGCGTGGGTCAGTACATCCATTCCAGTGTCAGCCGTAATGTTACCAGGAAGTGACAGAACCAAATCCGCATCTAAGATTGCAACAGCCGGAAGGATTTCTTTGGTCACTAAAGGATATTTGGTCCCTCTCTCTGCATCCGTGATTACAGAAAAGGACGTTACTTCAGATCCAGTTCCGCTTGTTGTAGGAATGGCAATGAGAATGGCCTCTGAGAAGGCACCCTGCTTCTTGGCAAAATAATACATAGCCTTGGAAGCATCAATGGCAGAGCCTCCGCCAATAGAAAGCACAATGCTGATTGGCTTGTCTCCTGCACTCTTGATGCCAGCCACAACCGTTTCGATTGGCGGATCAGGCACAATATCTGTGAAAACAACAATATCATTGCTGTCATCAAAGTTGGCTAAAATAGCATCCAGCGTGCCAGATGTCTTCAAAAAAGGATCGGCAACGACTAAAATATGCTCGTTTTTATAATGGCTTAATTGCTGCAGAGCGCCCTTGCCCACATGCAATTCAGTCTTATAGGAAATCTTATACATCTTTTCTCCTTTCTGTTGTATCTGTTTTTAAACAAAAAGAAACTATATGAAAATAAGACTGCTCCCCTACATACGTCACAGCATTTTCATATAGCTTCATTGCTTATTTATCTTCAGTACCCCTTTGTACTATATTGAATTATAACACAAAAGCGCTTTCATGGCAATAAAAAAGTCATTAATATAAGAAGTTTTTAGTGTTGCATCTCCTTACAAAGCCAAGCTTATTTGAAGAATTAAATTTTTATTAAAATTTAGTTCATTTTCCTTGTAATTCCCTGTGAAAGGTGTTACAATCTAGTTACTAGGAAATTGATTTTAGTACTTTTAAGGATATGGAAGTCTGGTGTAAATCCAGCGCGGTCCCGCCACTGTGATAAGCTTTTTAGCTTTAAGTCTTTTTAGCTTTAAGTCAGGTCTTTATTCTTAAATTTTAGTAGATTTCATGCCTCGATGTAAGGTAGTGATGTCAGTTTGGAACAAACATTTTAGCTTAGTTTCCATTATTGACTCTACGTTTAAGTACGTTAATTTTCTAAAGATGAGGTTTCACTTGTCTTTCTGCAAAGGAGCAGAGTCAATAATTGGAAAGCTAGTGCTAATCAACGAAGCTTAGCATGAAGATACGATGATGTATAAGCGGCTTTCTTTTTTAGAATATCAAAATAAGTTCTGTCCTTCCAAGACTTGGTAAAGTCAATTTGGAAAGACAGAACTTTTTCTGTTTCTTTTTATCACTGGCGCTTGCTTGCCCAACGCTCAACATCCGCCTTAGTAATATTGTGGAAGACCTTGGCACCTCTTTCATAGGCGATGTCTTCTTGATGTTTGGTAAAGTTGATTACTCGAGCCAAGGCAAAGAAGTAATCTGATAGACGGTTGACAAAAATCAGGACATTATTGTTAATTTCTGTAGTCCACATAGCACCTACGATATGACGCTCTGCCCGTCTTGCAATGGTCCGAGCTACATGAATCATGGAAGCAATCTCGTCACCGCCCGGCAGGATAAACCTTTCCAAAGCTGGTGGAATTTCTGCGTAGGTATCAATCCTCTCCTCAATCCAGTCAATTAGCTGCTGATCAACCTTATATGGATAAACTCCCTTTGGTGTAGAGAGGTCTGAACCACAGTCAAAGAGATAATGCTGCAGCTGGAGCAGCTCATCTCTCAGCTTATCATCCTTGTCCAGCTTGGTAATGGTATAACCAATCCAAGAGTTCAGCTCATCAATGGTTCCGTAAGCATTCACTCGTTCTGCATCCTTGGCGACACTTTGACCGCCAACTAGCTTAGTCAAGCCCTTGTCACCTGTTTTTGTATAGAGTTGCATATTTTTCCTCCTTTAAGTCACATTTTTGCGAATATCAACATAATCTTCTTCTTTCAAGCTACCTTCAGCAAAGGTTGGCATGTGCTCCATGGTATAAACAGCATTTTCCAGCAGAAAGAAAGCCAAAGGACAGCCTGAGCCTTCACCCAGTCGCATGTCCAGCAAAAGCATGGGCTCCAGTCCTAGAAAGTCACTGACCAGTCTGTAAGCAGGCTCCGTCGAAGCATGGGAAGCAAAGGCATAGTCCAAGACATGAGGAGTCAGCTGATGGGCAATCAAAAGCCCCGTCAGAGAGATAAGACCGTCCACTACACAAGGCAGCTGATAGTGGGCACAGGCAAGATGAGTGCCTGCCATAGCCAGCATGTCTAGCCCACCAAGCTTAGCAGTCAAATCCAGAATATCTCCATAAGGAGCATGACGATCCAAACACTGCTGGATAACGGCTGTTTTATGAGCCTTCATATCCTGAGTCAGACCAGCTCCATAGCCTGTGACGTCCTCTGCTTTGAGACCGAGAACTGCCGCTATGACAGCAGCCGAGGTGGTGGTGTTGCCAATCCCCATTTCTCCTGTCCCAAAAAGACGATATCCATCTTTAATCAAGGCCTCTGTCTTCTTGTAGCCGACTAGAACTGCCGCTATAGCCTGATCACGAGTCATGGCTGGCTCCTTGAGCATATTACACGTCCCATGACAGACCTTGTCCTCATTCTCCTCAAAAATATTCTTCTTGCAGCCAATGTCTACCAGGCAGATGTCTGAACCTGCATGTTTGGAAATAGCACACAAGCCTGATTTCCCTGCTAGAATATTACACGCAACTGTGTAGGTCGTTTCCTGAGGATTGGCAGAAACGCCTTCAGCCACGATGCCATTATCTGCCACGTAGACGAGAACAATCTTCTTCTCTAAATCAATGGGACCAGAAAACATGGCATGCAAGCGAGCATAGATAGTCTCGAGCTTTCCCAAGGACCCCGGAGGTTTCCCTAATTGATCACAATAGCGCTGGCCTTCTTGAACCTTGTCTTTGTCTAATGGAAGAATCTGCTCAATAATTTTTTCTAAGTCTTTCAAACTAGTCTGTCTCCTCCCTGACCGGCTGCACCCCTTCAAAAATAATCCTGCTCAAGGTCCGAGTCTGATAATAAGCCCCACTGGCTGAGCGAGCTAGTTCAGCCTCTAGCTTAGGCAAGACTTCTAGTTGTTCCCTGCTCAGCAACAGACCAACCAATGTACCACTATGGGCAACATTGAGGCCTAAACACTGGTATTCTTTTACCAAATTCAGTAATTCTTTCAGATAGGGCTTGGGTAGCCGTTGGTTGTTCAACAAAGCACTATAGCTCGCTAAATGGCCAAGTTTTTCCAAACTCTTCTCCTGACAAGCCTCCTGAAAGAGAGGAAGCAAACGCTTAGACTCCTCAGCCGGATAGCTAGGACTGTCCTTCATCCGAACCAAGTCAAGAGTAGTCACCATCTCCACAGGCTCCAAGATATAAACATAGAGCTCCGGTCGCCAGTCTGTCTGCCAGACCACTTGACCAGTCAGGGGATTAATGACCGTCCAGTCCGCAAAAGCCACCGAGTCAGTAGGCTCAATCTTGGCACAGAGACGAGTCAAGTCTGTCGCTCTTAAAGGCTGCTTTTGTCCCAGAGCAGCTGCCTGCAGGCAGCTAATCATATCAGCTGTGCTGCTAGAATAGCCCTTGCTGATAGGCAGGTCTGACTCCTGAACAAAAGAGAAATCATTGGACTCAGGCAGGAGCTCCAAAGCTCGCCTTACCTTTTCACCTTGGGCCTGCCTTGCGAGAGACGAAGCCCCATCCAATCTCACTCGACTTCGCTTCTCAATCCCATAGGAGAGCAGGACCTCCTGCTCTCCTACTAAACCTTGAAATAATTCACCGCAGGAACCTGGACAGGAAACCATTACCTTAGTCATAAGGAACCTCTCTCGCCAAGACCTCTGTCAGACAAGCCAAAAGCTGTTCATTCTCCTGATGACTGCGGATGGCTATGCGGTAATGCCGGTCTGTCAAATCATGATAATTTTGACAGGAACGGATAAAAATCTTTCTCTGCCGAAGCTCCTGACGCAAGTCCTGCCGACCTAGATACTCAAAGAAGATATAGTTGACACTAGGCTTGACCGGCCGAATCTGTGAAAATACAGTCAGCCCTTGAAAAAGGAAATCTCTTTCTAGTCGAAGCCACTGCTTGGTAGCTTCCTGATAGGCCTGATCTTCCAAAAGGACAGGCAGGGCCTGATCAGCCATAGCATTGACCGACCAAGGAGCGCGGCTCCCCTCTATCTCATCAAAGCAAGTCGGATGACAGCTAAGAGCATAGCCCAATCTCAGACCAGGAATAGCATAAAACTTGGTCAGAGACCGCACCACTACTGCATTTGGATAGGTGGCCAGACATGAGACGAAGCTATAGTCCTCCTCATCGTCCAGAAAGTCCATAAAAGCCTCATCCAGTATCAAAAAGATTTGCCGCTCCTGCAGGTCCTCAGCTAGCTTTTCTAACTCAGTACGCCGAATCAAGGTACCCGTCGGATTATTGGGATTGCAGATGAGTACAGCGTCTCCTGCAGCCAGTGAATCCAAGGCTGGCAACATGTCAGCTAGATTCCACTCATAGGATGGAGAAGGGAGGCTAAAGCGCTCCACCTTGGCCTGCACTTGCGAGAAAGCTTTCTCATATTCCATGAAAGTAGGGCTCAGGGTCAGGACAGTTTTTGGACGCAGGAAGCGGGCCAACTCATAAAAAACTTCTACCGCACCATTTGCCAGCAGGACATTGTCCTTGTCCAGCCCATGATGATGTGCCAAAAGCTCTCTGGAGTGGCTGTAGCTGATGTCTGGATAATGAACCAGCCAATCAATGGACTCGGTCAGACAAGCCCTCAGCTTTTGAGAAATCCCCAAAGGATTGATATTGGCACTGAAATCCAGACAGTCTTCTAGAGAAAAACCCAATTCCTCAGCCAAAGCTGCCGCATTTCCCCCGTGCTCTACTTTCATAAATAGACATTCCTTCCTCGTTTCCTTGTTAGAATCTAGTATACCATATTCGCCTTCTCGTCCCTATTCTGCCTCCAAATAGGCCTGGAGACGGTCGATTCCTTCGTTTTCCGTCGCTGATATTTCAAAAATTTCCTTGGCTCCAGCCGCTTTCAGCTGCCGCCGTGCTTTTTCAATCTGTTCTTCCTTATCAGCCATATCGATCTTGGTGACAATGCCAATCACTTCTTGATTGAAAAGGGAGGAAAAGCCCTGAGGAAAGGTCTGCATCTGATTGGAAGCTGCTACCAGGAGACCAATCACATCGGCATCTGCACCCGTCACGTTCAAGGCATTATAATACCTACGATGCTGGAGAAATTCTCCAGGAGTATCAATGATGGTATCATGAAACTCAACCGCCTGAGTCTTATAGTAGGTCAGCTCCAAACCCTTTAGTCGCTGAGTCAGAGTGGTTTTACCCACTCCGACCGGACCGACAAACATGATTTTTTTCATATCTTGCATCCATTCCTCTCTATGACAGGGAACTGCCTGCTATCTGCTGAGCTGGGCTTTCTTACTATCTAGTTTGATAGTTTCCCTACCGTTGAGCAGTACACCTTTATTTTCATCGCGACCTTGCAGGTAGTAAATTGCATCTTTCTGGCCGTAAGTTTCAATTGCCTTAGTTTGCAAAAGACCGATTCCCTTGCTAGGATCTCTCAGAAGATTGAAGATGATACCCATTTGCAGTTTAGGGAAGTCCTTGAGCATAGCATAGTCACCATTACTGTCACCAGCAATCAGGATTGGTTCTTGATTGTCATGATTGACAGCAATCAACTTCTTGATGGTTTCTGTCTTGCCCTCACCTTGAGTCTGAGCATAATTGGTATCGTATTCTGGCTGAATCACTCCCTTGTCATCCTTTTTCAGGCGCATAGCAGTGACATTTTCTTTAGGAATATTGTAGCCATACTTAGAATTGCTAGCATAAGGGATAATCACATCAATATAAGACGCTGAACAGATATAGACATCAATGCCGTTAGCCATCAGAGTCTTGTAGAGATTTTGCATTTCCTTGACTGAGCGAACACCCCGCTTGAAGGTTACACTGATTTGGCCTGATTCACCTTTCAAGCCTTCAGGACTTTCCCAGGTTTCAGAAGTCAGCTTGTCCTCAAGAGCCTGGTCAATAGACTTTTCAGATAGGGCCTGAACTTCTTCAGAAGTCATACCTGCATAGAGGTAGGTCACCCATGGATAGCTGATGTCTGAGCTGAAGGTGTCACCAATCGCTTCGTAAAGATAGCGGAGTTTAGCAGCAAAGTCTTGGTATTCATCGGTCTTTTTGACTTCTTCCAGAGATTTGTCTCCTTGCATTCCCTTATAGCTATTGTAAATAGCCGTGTAGTCAGAAAGCAAGTCGGCCGCAATCTTGTCAATGTTCACTGGCTCACCATCTTTGTTATGGTAATCCTCAACGAAATCGTCGCTCGGTATATTGGTCCGCACTGCTTGGTCAAATTCTTCTGGTGTCATCTTAAAGGCCAGATTTTCAATTTGATAGGTAAAGGTTGCTTCGCCAATGTCGTTAATGACTGTCGTATTGTCCCAGTCAAAGACGGCATAAGGTTTTTTATTTTTATCATAGCTAGAGCTGGTGTTCCCATTCTCCTTGATGAGCTTGGTCAGACGGGCATAAAGCTTGTCTTCCCAGACACCCTTATCCAAAGTCTTAGCCTTGTCCTTATCTGTTGTCTCCGTCTTAGCCGAGGATGACTCAGTCGTCGTCTTATTATTCCCCGCTTGACAGGCTCCCAGAAGCAAAGCCAAACCACAAAGCAGCACAATTCCTTTTGTCCGCATAGAAACAATCCTCCATAAAAAATATTAGTGCGCAAAAAAATGGCATAGAAAACCCCTTTGATTCTGAAACACTCGCTTCATTGCGATCAAATCAGGCTTCCTTGCCATTTTCTATACTGTTATTATATTATAAACTATCTGGCAGACTTTGTCAATGAAGCGCTTTCAGATTTGTAAAAAAATAAAGGCAGAGAAAAATTATTTCTCTACCTTAGCAAACTTTTAGAATATAAACGCTATAACTGTTTAACTACATAGGAGATATTCAGAACACCACTCAAATTTTTGTCAGTTACTAAAAACACCTCAAATCAGTTCATCACTTTTCGGATGCTTCCTTATATAAATAGCTGCATAAACCGCATCTACCATGACAGCTGGCAAAGTCAAGGTCAACAAAATTCCCACTAAAACACCAAAAGCAATCTTAATATAGCCTGTAAGGAGGGAGGGAATGATTGTTGCCCCGGCAAAAGCTACAGCAAAATTATTCCACCATGTTTTCTTTCTATCTCCCTCTTTTACTTGATTAAAAACCCAAATTTTTCCTTAATTCTTTGGGAGATAGTACCAAGCATAGAGGCCACAAGCAAAGATAAAGAGGAACATCATCAATATTACATAAAATGGAGTGAGAGGGGATTGATATATTCCCTCTATACTTTTTGAATTTCCTACTATTGCAAACATCAACATTCCGATAAAATCGATCCAAACTAATGCGCTCCAAGTAAGCAAAGCAATCAGAATATAGGTTAAAAATTTAAATCGATTGATTAGAAACTTAGAAAAAGCAAATAACATACTTACCACATTAAGAATGATGCAAGTCAAAAATAGAACTTTAATCCATCCCTGACGACTTCCTGTTTCACCTATAAGGGCCCAGTAAAAGAAAAATGAGCAAAATGGTAAATTTATCCATGGATAAATCTTAATGTATCCTAAACTGACACCATGTGTAATCAAAGGACCATGGTATCTTTCTCTTTCTATATTAGTAATCTTTGCCTTATCTTTCATATTCACCTTCACCATTAACGAGACCATCCAAACACTTTTTGAACTGATTTGATACCTGAATTAAAAGCTTTTCCAACGTCTGCAATACTCTTAATGAGATTATCAACTCATATTAAAGCCATTGTCAGTAAGTCAGAAATTGAAATATAAGAGTGATTTTCCCGTATTTTACTAATTGTATTTTTTAAAATTATTCATCAGCCGACTCCCTTAATTTTCTTCTCATTTCTTTCAAAGCCTTTCTTTTTTCAAAGATTTTCAAATTAGGAATCATTATTGAACCAAATATCAAGAACAAACAGCCAGCGATTAAAAGTCCTATGGAAGAAAATTTGATAAACCAGAAAAAAGAGAACACAGTTGCCGCAATTATAAGCAGTAAGAATATGCTAGACATTTTAATTACTTTTTGAACTTTCTGACACATTTCTTCTAACTCTTTCAGGTTGAGTTCGATTGTCTGAGCCTCAAGACTATCAATTGACTTCTGCCTTTTTCCGAAAAAGCGACTCACTAAAAAGATAATATAAATTGATAAGGAAAGTAAGGAAATAACTGCAAGCATATTTATCCCTTGTGTCGTATGGCTTCTATACAATCTATCAATTGAGATACCTACTAAAGAAATCCCAACTGTATATTTCGAGATCTTTGTAGCTATCTTATTAGTCTTTTTTGCCCCTTCGCTTAGCATATTCTCTATATTTCTTATAGCAATTTTATTGGTTTCCATATCATAATAATAGACTTTACCATTCTCGTGAAAAAGCATGATGTCGGTCTTCATTTATTCTACTCCACTCTTCTTTATATCTATTTCTTGTTTTCTCCAGCCTGTGAAAACTCGAGTATAGTTTAACAAAAGCGGCTGAAAAAATACAATATTGATGCCCACTAAAGAAATTATAGCATAAGCTGTTGGCAACTTGAATAGTCTATAATAATCATATTTAAAAAGTCTTATTATCTTTTATTCATTTCGCAACTCCTGAATTGATATTTTTGTTTCTTCTAAACATCTCAGTATAATTATTATCCATTTTAAATGTTTCTTGATAAACAATCCAGTTATAGCGGATGCATTCAAATTTACTTCTTCACTCTTAATAAAAAAAGGGAAATCGTTTCTTCGACAATTCCCCTTCAATTCTACCATTTTTCAGGCACTTGATTTCTCCAGCCTGTGAAAACTTGTGCATAGCCCAATAGATACAAGGGCGTCAATGCGATGCTCAATCCTACCAAGGCAATAATCATATAGATTCCTGACAGCATAAACAGGCGAGTGATGACTGCTACTGCTGCTGATAGGCAGCACAAGACGATGGCATGAATCTGCAAAATATTAATCTTTTGCTTCTGTTCAAAA
>CBDFAZ010000012.1:0-27126 GCA_965245685.1 uncultured Streptococcus sp.
TGACTTTGATATGCTGAACGAGATTAGAGCAGAAGGAAATTGACAGGCGTACCTAGACCGCAAGCTAGCCACTCACGAGAAGATTATGGGCTTTGGTCACCGGGTTTACAAGACCCAAGATCCGCGTGAAAAATACCTGCGTCAAATGGCCAAGGACTTGACACAGGGAACCAAGGACGAGGTCTGGTACCAGCTTTCAGAAGAAATTGAAGCCTATATGAAGCATACCAAGCACCTGATACCGAATGTCGATTTTTATTCGGCTACGGTTTACCATGTGTTGGGCATTGACAGCAGTATCTATACCCTGATTTTTGCCATGAGTCGGGTGGCTGGCTGGATTGCCCATATTCAGGAACAGCGCAAGAACAATAAGCTGATTCGGCCACGTTCTAACTATATTGGTGCTCAAGGTTTGGAGTATCTTCCCATTGGAAGGAGATAAAATGGCAGATAAGATTTTGTTTGAGAATGGGCGCTTGCAGGTACCGGATGCTCCTATTATTCCTTACATCCAAGGTGATGGGATTGGGATTGATATCTGGCGAAATGCCCAGCTGGTCTTTGATAAGGCAGTGGAAAAGGCTTATGGTGGCCAGAGAAAAGTTGTTTGGAAGGAAGTTTTGGCTGGGAAAAAAGCGGCAGACCTGACGGGTGACTGGCTACCAGATGAAACACTGACAACGATTAAGAGCCATCTAGTGGCTATTAAGGGACCACTAGAAACCCCAGTCGGAGAAGGGATTCGTTCGCTGAATGTCGCGCTGAGACAGGAGTTGGATCTCTATGCTTGCCTGCGGCCGGTTCGTTATTTCAAGGGAGTTCCAAGTCCGCTCAAGCACCCAGAGAAAACAGATATCACGATTTTTCGGGAAAATACAGAAGACATCTATGCAGGGATTGAGTGGGAGAGTGGAACGGCTGAAGTCCAAAAAGTTATCGATTTCCTGCAGGAGGATATGCAGGTTGACAAGATTCGCTTTCCAGAAAGCTCTGCTATTGGGATTAAGCCTATCTCTAAGCAGGGCAGTGAGCGGCTGATACGGGCGGCTATTGACTATGCACTAGCCAAAGGACTAAGGCGTGTCACTCTGGTTCACAAGGGTAATATCCAGAAATTTACAGAGGGCGGTTTTCGGAAATGGGGCTATGAACTAGCTCAAAGAGAGTATGTGGACGAGCTGGCTTCTGGAAAACTAATCATCCAGGATGTCATTGCGGATAATTTTCTGCAACAGATTTTGCTCTATCCAGAAAAATTCGACGTTGTTGCTTTGACCAATCTAAATGGTGACTATGCCAGCGATGCCTTGGCTGCTCAGGTGGGCGGGATTGGTATCGCTCCAGGGGCCAATATCAATTACGAGACTGGTCATGCTATTTTTGAAGCTACTCACGGGACGGCGCCAGATATAGCAGGTCAAAACAGGGCTAATCCTTGTTCTCTTCTCTTATCGGGAGCCATGCTCTTTGATTACATTGGTTGGTCGGAGGTCTCTCATCTCCTGACTAAGGCCGTTGAGAAAGCTCTCTTTGAGCAAAAAGTGACAGGGGATTTTGCCAGTCAGCTGGAAGGAGTAGCAGCTTTGACCACTAGTCAATTTGCTGAGGAGCTGCTGGCGAATATAGAGAAGTGTCCATAATGAAGCAAAAAGCGATGAAGAACCTGCCTATCTAGACAGTCTCTTCATCACTTTTTTGTCTTTTTCGATATTCCAGTCCCCAGCCGATGATCCAGCAGAAGACTAGTAGATAATTTTCAATCCAGCCCAGAAAGTTTGCTTGATTGGCCTTTTCCAGATAGCCTAGCAGATGGTTGGTGCCAAAGCCCAGCCCACCCAGAATCAGTGCTAGCAGGGTCATACGCAGATAGAACCAATCATACTTTATGTTGGTGGCAATGACTAAAGGCAGAATAGCCATATTCCAGAAACCAATTTCCCGCTGCCAGTAGGGAGCTAGACCATAGATGGACTCATTGCCCAAGAGCTGGGGCTGGAAAATCTGGATTATAGCCGCGCCCAGCATAGCTAAGATCAGCAAAATGAAAACCACTCGTAAAAATTTAGTCATACCTGTCTCCTTTCTTCTTTGTAGATTATAATGTTTTTGAAAATGATTTTCAAGTTTTCATTTTTTACAAAAAGAAAGCTCTAATAAAATATTTTACAGGCAAGTCCTATCTTTTTAGGTACTTTTGTGGTATACTAGATTAGTTGCAGAAATACAGTTTTTCTATTCAGTGGGAGCTAGCGACCGAGTCGGCGCGTTTTTAGTGCCTGGACTTGAGAGCCCATATTTATGAAGAGAAGAGCGAATACTCTCAGAAAATCGAGATTTAGCAAGGGAAAAGAACTTGGCATGTTTCGATAGGTGAGTATCAAAAGCCTTATAAGGTGGCTTCGCACCGCCTTTAGAAAGAAGAAGAACATTGAAATTTAATGAATTACATTTATCTGCTGAATTACTAGCAGAGATTGAAAAAGCTGGCTTTGTAGAAGCAAGCCCTATTCAAGAGCAGACGATTCCACTTGCTATGGCAGGTAAGGATGTCATTGGTCAGGCCCAGACAGGGACAGGAAAGACAGCAGCCTTTGGCTTCCCAACTTTGGAGAAGATTGATACAGATAATCCTGCTGTGCAGGCATTAATTATCGCTCCAACCCGTGAATTGGCCGTGCAGAGTCAGGAAGAACTTTTCCGTTTTGGCCGCAGCAAGGGTGTCAAGGTGCGCTCTGTCTACGGTGGCTCCAGCATCGAAAAGCAAATCAAGGCCCTCAAATCAGGTGCTCATATCGTCGTAGGAACACCTGGCCGTCTCTTGGACTTGATCAAACGCAAGGCGCTTAAGCTGAATCAGATTGAAACCTTAATCCTGGATGAAGCGGATGAAATGCTTAACATGGGCTTTTTGGAAGATATTGAGTCTATCATTTCCCGTGTGCCAGAAGAGCGTCAGACCTTGCTCTTTTCAGCGACCATGCCGGATGCTATCAAGCGCATCGGTGTCAAGTTTATGAAGGAGCCTGAGCATGTCAAGATTGCTGCTAAAGAGCTGACGACGGAGCTTGTAGACCAGTATTATATCCGTGTCAAAGAAAATGAAAAATTTGATACCATGACCCGCCTGATGGATGTGGAGCAGCCTGAGCTATCAATCGTCTTTGGTCGGACCAAGCGCCGGGTTGATGAGCTGACTCGTGGCTTGAAAATCCGTGGTTTCCGAGCAGAGGGTATCCATGGTGACTTGGACCAAGGCAAGCGCCTCCGCGTCCTCCGTGACTTTAAAAACGGCAATTTGGATGTCTTGGTAGCGACAGATGTGGCAGCGCGTGGATTGGACATTTCTGGTGTGACCCACGTCTACAACTACGATATTCCGCAGGATCCAGAAAGTTATGTTCACCGGATTGGTCGGACTGGTCGTGCTGGTAAGTCAGGTCAGTCTATTACTTTCGTAGCGCCAAATGAAATGGGCTATCTGCAGATCATCGAAAATCTGACCAAGAAGCGTATGAAAGGCCTTAAGCCGGCGACTGCAGAGGAAGCTTTCCAAGCTAAGAAAAAAGTTGCTCTTAAGAAGATTGAACGCGATTTTGCGGATGAAAGCATCCGTTCTAACTTTGAAAAATTTGCTAAAGATGCTCGTAAACTGGCAGCGGAATTCAGCCCAGAAGAGCTGGCTATGTATATCCTCAGCTTGACGGTGCAGGATCCAGATGCCCTTCCTGAAGTAGAAATTGCCCGTGAAAAACCATTGCCATTTAAACCGTCTGGCGGTGGCTTTGGCGGAAAAGGCAAGGGCAGTCGTGGCGGAAATAGCAACCGTCGCAGCAATGACAATCGCCGTGACCGAGGTGGCCGTCGCGATCAATTTAAGAAAGGTCGCAAAGACGAGCGGTTTGATAAAGAAAATCGCTACCGCAAGGACCACAAGAAGCCACGCAATACTTCTAGCGAAAAGAAAACCGGCTTTGTTATCCGTAACAAGGGTGATAAATAAGGCGATTTGTTAACTAGAGTTGGCGACAATTTTAGCGTCGAGAGAGAATGCAAGTTCTCTCTTTTTTTGTTTGTTCGATGAGTCTGCTTATCGTCTGTCCTATAGAAATATAAGTCTGAGCCAATGTAGTTTCCTTAATCATGCTGATTGAAGTAGTCCTGTTTGTCAAAGTAAATTATAGCCCCCTTATTTCTGCTGTGAACAGTTCTTGGTCTTCTTGCTATAGAACAGGATTCGAAGTATTTCAACTAATTTCGACATTAAAATTCAACATATCAGCTATTTAAAATAAAAAAATTCACAAATCTTTGTTTATATGCTGGAACTGTTGTATAATAAGGTGAAGGTGAGTCTGTAAGAAATTCAGGAGCAAAAGGAGAATGTAAAATGAAAGAAAGTAGACATAGAATCATTCTGCAAGAACTGGATCAAACAGGTGTGGTTGCTGTTAAAAATCTCAAAGAAATGCTGGGCGTTACGGATATGACCATCCGTCGGGATTTGATTGATTTGGAGAAGCAGGGCATGCTGACCCGTGTTCATGGCGGAGCCCATAAGAAGGTCAAGAATGCCCTCAATGAGATTTCCCACTCAGAAAAGCAAATGCTGAATGTTGAGGAGAAGAAGCAGATTGCCCGTAAATGTGCGGATTTGATTGCTGACGGGGATACGGTCTTTATTGGCTCAGGCACCACAACGGATTTTATCGGAGACTATTTGGATGGCAAAAATATCAGCATTGTCACCAATTCGCTGCCAATTTTTGAAAAGTTAAAAGAAAGAGCCAATTTAGATTTAATTCTGATTGGCGGCCGCTATCGGGCTAAGACTCAAACCTTTGTCGGCCAGTTTGCCAATAATCTTTTGAAAGAAATCAAGGTTTCTAAGGCCTTTATTGGGGCGAATGGCATTGACGGTCATAATGTTACGACCAGCAATGAAGAGGAAGGCAACGGCGACGCGATTATCCTTAACAATGCCATCAGCAAATATATCGTAGCCGATAACAGTAAGTTTGACAGCTATTCTTTCTACTCTTTTTTCCGGCTGGATAACCTCAGTGCTGTTGTGACAGACGACAATATCGCTCCGAAAGTTAAGGAAAAATACAGCACTTATGTTGAAATTTTGTGATGTCTGACCGATGAGAGAAACTTGCTTCAAATAAATATTTTATAGGGGTTGTGACTGGGATCTTGTTTAGAAATTCTAGTCGCAGCTTTTTTATATCTTGGTCGATTTTGTAAACAACAGTCTTGACTTAGTCGCGGAATTCCTTATATAATAAAATGTATTATTAAATTTTAGGAGGTCTTATGACAATCATTATAGTGATTTTTGCGGCTGTGTCGCTTTTTCGTTTGGTGTTTTTGAGGAAATCCTCTCAGAATGAGCAGGATATTCTGGCCAAGGGTGGCATGGAGTACGGGGTGAAAAACTCAAATATTATGAAGTACCTGCATATGCTTTTTTATGCAGTTTGCTTTCTGGAATTGCTGCTGAAAAAGCCAGCTTTTGACTTTGTGAGCCTATTGGGGGCTGTCTTGTTGCTCTTTTCTATGTTTATGCTCTACCTTGTTGCCAAGCTCTTGGGACCAGTTTGGACCATCAAGCTCATGTTGGTTAAAGATCATAAGTTTGTCGACCACTGGCTCTTTCGCAATGTCAAACACCCTAATTATTTCCTGAATGTTGTACCAGAATTGGTGGGCTTGGCCCTGCTCAGTCATGCCTACTTTGCTCTTTTCATCCTCTTTCCGCTCTACTGTATCACCCTCTATGTCCGTATCAAGGAAGAAGAGCAGTTACTCAAGGAAGTTATCATTCCAAATGGAATTGCTGGTGAATAAAATTAATAAAATGTATATCGACTGCAAAATAAAGTCTAGGACGTTTATGTCCTAGCCTTTTCTTGCATTAATTTTCGTATTTTATCAGCCATTTGCTGGGGTTGATTCGCTTCAAAAAGTAAAGTATTTGCTTCAGACTGGTGGGCAGTTTGGCTGAAAGCTAAAACTGTTTTCCCCTTGCTGATAGCCCTTTGGACAATCTGGTCGACTTCTCCCCAGTGATTGATATCCAAGTAAATATCCGCCCTATCAAGCAAATCCTCAATAAAGTCATCCTGGTGGATATTGGTGTAGAGGTTGATATTAGGATAGTCCTTAAAGCTGGCTAAGTAAGGAGAAATATTGGTCTTAGCAGCAATGTGAAATTCCAAGTCTGGCAGATGTTCTGCTAAATAGGCCAATTGTTCCAAGGTATCAGAAGCTGTCAGCGTGAAGGCATGGAAATTGCCCTGTGGACGCTCCTTGATGATAAGCTCTTCCTTGCTCATAGCGATAGAGTTGCTGGGAATGTCCTGGAAAATCAAGCTGTTGGCTCCAATGATGACATTATCACCAATAGTCACACCTTTGAGAATCACAGTATTGGCCCCAATCCAGCAGTTAGCTCCAATCTTGACTGGCGCAACAGTAAAATCAATCTTCTCAATATGGTAATTAGAATACTGATGATTATGGTCAAAAATGCGGACCCCATCGCCAAACATAGTGTCTTTCCCGATTTCGATAGAGTGCTGACAGCGGACAGTGCAGTGATCGTTAAAGAAAACCCGGTTTCCTAGTTTGAGTTGTGCTCTGCTGGCTACACTGAGGCTGGTAAAAGATTGGAAGACGACATCTTGACCGATATCAAGCTGGGCATCTGGGGAAATTTCGATATGATGAAAGTCGCCTTTAAACTGGATTTCAGGCATGTTGAGTCCTTTCTTTGATGTAAGCCAGTTTGGCTTGTCTAGTTTTCTTTTTAAAGAGTGCTTCAGCCGACATGGCAGCCGGCTTGCTAGGGTGTTCTTCTTGGTAAAGTAAGGTAACTGGCAGGCGAGCGCGAGTGTATTTGGCGCCTTTGCCGGCTTGATGTTTTTTGAGTCGGGCTTGGACATCCGTTGTGTAGCCGGTGTAGAGGGAGCCGTCCCCGCATTCAAGCACGTACATATAGGCTTTATTTTCCATAGTAAATCTCGTGAATCTCCGGAGTGTAGCTGCCGTCTTGATTGTGAATAAAAAGAGGAGGCAGGATTTTAAGACCGTCGCGGGAACCATCTTTAATCGCTTCGATAAGCAGCATATTGGCCTCTTTACCCAACTTTGGATAGACAAACTGGATGCGCTTGGGAGCCAGGTTGTGGGCTTGCATGGTGTCTAAAATATCTAAAAAGCGTTCTGGTCGATGAACCATAGCCAACCGACCATTGGATTTGAGGACTCGCTGGGCAATCTTGCAAATCTCTTCCAGATTGGTTGAGATTTCATGGCGGGCTAAAAGGTAGTGCTGGCTTTCGTTTAGATTGGATTGCTTATCAACCTTGAAATATGGGGGATTGCAGAGAATCATATCAACCTTGCTGCCAGTGATATAGCGTCCTAGATTTTTCAGATCGTCCTGAATGACCTGCATTTGCTGAGTCAAATCATTGAGCTCGATGGAGCGCTCGGCCATGTCTGCCAAACGTTCCTGGATCTCGACTGCGAGAATCTGAGCCTTGGTGCGAGTGCTGGCAAAAAGTCCGACAGCCCCATTTCCAGCACAGAGATCGACAATCAACCCCCGCTGGGGCAGCTTGGGAAAGCGGGAAAGCAGCACGCTGTCTACCGAATAGCTGAAGACCTCACTATTTTGAATAATCTTGACATCCGTCGAAAAGAGCTGGTTGACTCGTTCTCCGTCTTTTAGTTTTGCTTCGTTCATAAGTCAATTATAGCATGATTTAGCAAGGATTCCAAAGGGATATGGGAAGTTTTTGCACAATCAAAAAAACATGCGAGGGTTCTCGCATGTTTCCATGAGCTTAAATGCTAATTCTATTTTTAGCTAGCCCTTAATCAAATCTGTATTTCTGCTTGATGGTGCAGGCAACAAAGACAAGCCCGAAAACGACCATGAGAATCAGATAGACTGGCAAAGTTGCGGCTGTCAGCGTTGCAATTTCCAAAAGGTGCTGCAGGACAAAGGCTGATAGATAGAAGCCAAAGACAGAGAAGATAATGAGCAGGCTGCGCCAGAGGTTGAGTGGCAGACAGGCCCTAATGACGGACAGGAAGCTGATGCTGCCTAGCAAGTAATAGGTCAGGGTTGCCATTTCTATATCGCTCCAGCCATGACTGCTGCCCCAGATGCGGACAAATAGCACGCTGAAGACAATCATGAGGGAGCTTGGCAGAGCCAGCTGCAGGGAGCGTTTGAGGAAGTGCTTTTCAACCGACTTAATATTGCGCTCAAAGGTGAGGACAAAGGGTGGGAAACCTTCGACAAACTGGTCAATCAAGGTGATCTGAATTGGGATGAATGGGAAAATCAAGAGGTATTCAGGTTTTCCGAGCAGGATACTGGCGATACAGATGATAGCTAGGATAAAGGAATAGATGGTCTTGATGAAGAAAATCGGAGCAATCCGGCCGATATTGTTAACAACTCGTCGGCCTTCAAAAAGAATCTCAGGTACATCGTTAAAGTCGGAGTTAAGAAGGACCAAGTTGGCAATTTGCCGAGTTGCGGGGTCTCCCTCCGCCATGACGATGGAGCAGTCTGCTTCGCGCAAGGCCAAGATATCATTAACCCCATCTCCGGTCATGGCTGTTGTCCGACCAGCGGCCTTAAGAGTCTGGATGAGCAGCTTCTTCTGATGGGGAGAAACACGGCCAAAGATGGCTGTTTCTTCAGCTTGCTCAACCAGTTCTTGATCGCTGATTTTAGAGCAGTCGATGTAGCTGTCGTAGTTGGAAAATCCAGCCTGGCTCGCGATATGCGAAACGGTCACAGGATTGTCACCAGAGATGATTTTCAGATCAACATCCTGAGAACGCAGATAGTCCAGTGTCTCAGCCGCTCCCTCACGAATAGGGTCGGTGATTTCCAGAACGGCTAAAGCGGTCATATCTTCAGGCAGTTGGATACTGTGTTTGTCTAGCAATTGGTCGCTGTGAGCCAGCACCAAAACCCGCGATCCGCGTTTTTGAGCCTCTCCAACCGCTGCAGGATTGCTGTCCAGCAGCATTTCGGGAGCCCCCAGAAAGATAGTTCCGACACTGGATAAATGCATAGCCCCCCATTTTCGGTCACTAGAAAATGGGATGACATTGTCGCTAGTATAGGTGTGTTCTAAATGGCCGTAGCCCTTGCGGATAGCCTGAGCGGTTGGGTTATTATCCTCACTGGTTTGGATGTAGGCTGCTAAGATTTGACCGACTGTCTCATCAGAAAACTTATCTGACAGGCTATGCAAGGCTTCAACAGTCATCTTACCTTGGGTAATTGTCCCGGTCTTGTCCAGGCAGAGAGTATCCACCCGAGCCAGAGTTTCAACTGAATACATTTCCTGAACAAGAACCTTGCGCATGCCTAGCTTGATGACAGCTGTCAGGAGTGAAGTGACTGTCAGCAGGGCGATTCCCTTTGGCAGCATACCCAAAAGGGCTGTCGAGCTGGTAATGACAGAGTTCTTGACAGGCAGTCCCTTTATCATCAGGGCTTCAAAGAAGAGAGCAAGTCCGAAAGGAATGATGATTTTTCCGGTAAAGCGGGAAATTTTCGCAAGATTGTATAGAATGCGCGAGTTGATAGGCTTGAGAGTTTTGGCCTCAGTCATGAGCTTGTTGGCATAGTTGTCTGCGCCGACATGGTGCACCTCAGCATAAATCTGCCCACTAGCCAGAAAGCTACCAGACAGCAGCTCGGCGCCTTCTTCCTTGAGAACTAAGTCACTCTCACCTGTCAGCATGGCTTCATTGGCCTCGGCAACACCCTCTACTACACGGGCGTCACTGGGAATTTGCTCGCCTGCTGACAGCTTGATCAGATCACCCAGTACAATTTCTTCTGGCTGAATCTTGACTTCCTGGCCGTCGCGGATGACTGTGACCAGCTCTCGGCTGACCAGATTGAGCTTATCAATCATGTGTTTGGCTCGCAGCTCTGTAATAATACCAGTGACGGCGTTAAAGCTGATTACTGCGAAGAAGACCAGATTGCTCCAGGCTTGGACAGAGACCAAGGCTACAGCAATAACAAAGTTAAGGGCATTAAAAAGGGTGAAAACATTCCGCTTAACGATTTGCCAGTTACTAGTACTGGTGTCACTTGTAAAATCGTTGGTCAAGCCCTGCGAAATCTTTTCATCTACTTGGATTTGGTTTAAACCGATTAATTCTTTCTTGTTCATGAGATTAATGATACCATTTTTTTATGGAAATGGCTATCAGAATCAGCTGTTACAGCCAAAGTTTGGAAAAATATTGCAGACTATAAGAGTATAGGGTATAATGGGAAAGGATGTAATAAATTTCAAGTACAATCACAGTTTGAAATAAGGAGAGTTTATGTTTTATACTTATTTGCGAGGTTTAGTGATTTTTATCCTGTGGACCTTGAACGGCAATGCGCATTACCACAATAAAGAAAAGATTCCTTCAAAAGATGAAAATTATATCTTGGTGGCCCCTCACCGGACATGGTGGGATCCAGTTTACATGGCTTTTGCGACCAAGCCCAAGCAGTTCATTTTCATGGCCAAGAAACAGCTCTTTGAAAATCGCGTGTTCGGCTGGTGGATCCGCATGTGTGGTGCCTTTCCCATTGACCGGGAAAATCCTGGTCCGTCAGCTATCAAGTACCCTGTCAATATGCTGAAAAAGAGCAATCGTTCCCTGATTATGTTCCCAAGCGGCAGCCGCCATTCTACGGATGTCAAGGGAGGAGTGGCAGTGATTGCTAAGATGGCTAAGGTCCGTATCATGCCAGTAGTCTACGCTGGTCCCATGAGCCTCAAAGGCTTGGCAGCTGGAGAGCGCGTGGACATGAATTTTGGTAATCCAATTGATATTTCAGACATTAAGAAGATGAATGATGAGGGAGTTGAAGAAGTGGCTCGCCGTGTTCATGCTGAGTTTGACCGTCTGGATGCTGAAGTAGCCCCTTACCAGACACAAAAGAAAGGCAATATCTTCTTGCGGATTTTACGTGCCTTTGTCTTTATTCCTGCTATTTTGATTGGAATTTTGACCATCATTTTCAGCTTTTTTGCTAGCTTTGTCTGGGATCCAGATAAGCATAGAAAATAAGATACTAATCAGCTTGCTGAGCAATCTTGCTTGGGAGCTGATTTTTTTATGCGAGTGGGATATAATGTTGGTATGTTTTATAAGGAGGATACCATGTCTCTTGCATTTTTATCTTTTGTAACCTTATCACTATTTATGCTGCACGAGTTTGATGAGATTATCCTGATTCGGCCTTGGATTTCTCAGAATCAAGACCATCAAGACTATCAAAAGGAGCTGTTCATTTCCAGAAAAGGAAGTTATCTTTCTGCTGAAAGCGTTGCTTTGATGATTGCTGAGAAATTTCTACTGGCTTTTATCCTTTTGTTGCTTGCCATTCTATTTCGCATTCCCGAGCTAGTTTTGGCTATTGGCTTCTGTCATACTCTCCATCTGCTGGGCCATATTATGCAAGTGTTTCGCTTTCGTCGCTGGGTACCGGGCGGCTTCACAGCTTTGACGACGTTTCCTATGCTCATCTTAGTCTTGGTCCTTTATCTATGTCATCAGTCGGTTTCTTGGCCGCTGCTTCTGATTCTAAGCGCGCTTGTGATGGTTTTTCTTTTAGCAAATCTGGCTTTTTTACATAGCAGAGCTCAAAAGTTAGAAGCTTGGATATACAGGATAAGCAAAGAAAATTGATATGACAGCTCCTATTTTCATCAATAGACTTTCTGTCTAGATAAATACTTGCAAAATAAAGATTTTAAATATGACAAGCTGAAAATTCTCTCGGTTTGTCATTTTTTTTGAATGTTTTCCGAATAAAAAGACAAAGGAGAAAAATATGCTTGAAGAAATCATTGAGAAGATTAAAGAATACAAGCTCTTTGTCGGTCTAGCAGTAGTTGGCGCTGTGCTAGGTGGCTTTTTCCTCATCAAAGGAAATCACCAACCGCAAAATCAGATAGCCGCTTTGAGCCAAGAAATAACTTCCTCATCCAGCTCAGCTGATGAAGAAAGCGAAAAGATTGTCTCTAAGGCTAAGGCGGACGAAGAGGAGAGTGGGCAAGTCACAGTGGATATTAAAGGCGCAGTTAAGAATCCTGGTGTCTATGAGCTGAGAGCAGGAGCGAGAGTCCATGAAGCCATCCAAAAAGCTGGCGGATTAACAGCAGACGCCGAGATTAAGTCCGTCAATCAGGCACAAAAATTAACGGATGAAGCAGTAATCTATGTGGCAAAGATTGGTGAAGAAGGAGCCGATGTCACACAGACTGGCCAGCATCAAGCAGGAGCTTCTGATTCTGCTGGTGCCAGTGCTGGAAAGTCGGATAAGGTCAATCTAAATACGGCGACAGAGGCTGAACTGCAGACTATTTCAGGCATCGGACAGAAGCGGGCTTCTGACATCATCGCCTACCGCGAAAGCAGTGGCCGCTTCAAGTCAGTAGATGATCTGAAAAAAGTGTCAGGTATTGGAGATAAGACCTTAGAAAAGTTGAAAGAATATGTCACAGTTGATTAAAAAGCTACCTATCGCCCCTATCTATCTGACTTTCATCCTTGTATGGGCCTATTTTGCAGTCTATTCTGGTAGTTCCTTGGCTTATTTTGGGCTGGGTGTCCTTCTGCTTCGTCTCTTTTTGACCTATCCTCTCAAAAAGAGTCTGACAGCTTTGGTATTTCTGTCCCTTTTTACCCTATTTTTCTTTGTCCGTCGGGAAATGGCAGAGCAGGTCTTTAGGCAGGAACCTCCTTCAGCTAGCTCGGTTCAGGTCTTGCCGGATACGATCAAAGTCAATGGAGATTCCCTATCCTTTCGAGGGCGAACGGACGGTCGGCTTTATCAAGTCTTCTACAAGATCAAATCAGATAGTGAAAAGGAAGCTTTTCAGCAACTGACAGATTTGGTCGTTCTTGATATGGAAGCAGAGTTTGAACAGGCCCAGCAGCAACGAAATTTTTCGGGCTTTAACTATCAGGCTTATCTAAAAAGTCAGGGGATTTACCGTACCTTAAAAATCAATAAGATTCAGTCTCTAAGGACAATTTCCAGCCTGAATCCACTGGATTGGCTGTCTGTCTGGCGCAGAAAAGCGTTGGTCTATATTCGAAATAATTTTCCTAGTCCAATGAGCCATTACATGACAGGACTCTTGTTTGGTGACTTAGATACGGAGTTTGCGGAAATGAGTGACCTGTATTCTAGCTTGGGTATCATCCACTTGTTTGCCTTGTCTGGTATGCAGGTAGGTTTCTTTTTGGATGGTTTTCGTAAGATTCTCTTAAGGTTGGGGATGAAGAGGGAGACAGTAAACGCCTTGCAGCTGCCTTTTTCATTTATCTATGCTGGGCTGACAGGCTTTTCTGTTTCAGTAGTCAGAAGTCTGGTTCAAAAGTTACTAGCTCAGCAAGGACTGACTAGAATGGATAATTTTGCTCTGACACTGATGCTTCTCTTTATCATAATGCCAATTTTTCTTCTGACAGCAGGTGGTGTCTTGTCCTGCGCCTATGCTTTTTTGATTTCTATGATGGATTTTGAAAAGTTGCCGCCAATTCGGAAGCTTTTAGCGGAAAGTCTGACTATTTCATTGGGGATTTTGCCTATACTAATCTACTACTTTGCAGAATTTCAGCCTTGGTCCGTGATTTTAACTTTTCTATTTTCACTACTCTTTGACCTGCTGATGTTGCCAGGGTTAACCCTCATTTTTATTTTGTCACCAATGATAAAAATCACTCAAGTCAATTTTTTCTTTGAGATACTTGAAGATGTGATTCGTTGGGTAGCTGATTTTGCTCCGCGTCCTTTGATTTTTGGGAAGCCCAACCTCTGGTTACTGGTCTCTCTGCTTTTGGTTTTGGCTTTAATCTATGACTTTCGGAGAAAGAAAAGATGGCTTATGTCTTTTAGTCTAGTTGCTCTTCTCCTATTTTTCTTGACTAAGCATCCGCTGCAAAGTGAGATTACAGTGGTGGATATTGGTCAAGGTGATAGCATTTTTCTCAGGGACTGGCAGGGCAGGACGATTTTGATTGATGTTGGAGGACGAGTCGAGATTGGAAAAAAGGAGGCTTGGCAGGAGCGACAGACTTCATCCAATGCAGAAAAGACCTTGATTCCCTATCTCAAAAGTCGTGGTGTTGGTAGTCTGGATGTATTGGTCTTGACTCACACTGATACCGACCATATGGGCGATATGCTGGAGATAGCCAAGCATTTTTCTATCAAGGAAGTCTATGTTTCCAAAGGAAGTTTGACTCAGCCTGATTTTGTTCAAAAGCTGGAGCAGATAGAAACTTCTGTCCATGTCGTAAAAGTTGGAGATGAGATTCCGGTATTTGACTCGGCTTTGCAGGTTCTCTATCCTAGTGGGACAGGCGACGGTGGAAATGATGATTCGATTGTACTCTACGGGGAGTTCTTTCAGACAAAATTTTTGTTTACAGGTGATTTGGAAAGGCAAGGAGAAACTGAACTGCTGCAGCGATTTCCTCAGCTGAAAGCAGATGTCTTAAAAGCAGGGCATCATGGCTCCAAAGGCTCTTCCAGTCCAGAGTTTTTAGAGCAAATTCAGCCGAAACTGGCCTTGATATCAGCTGGCCAGAATAATCGTTATCGACATCCGCATCAGGAAACTTTGCAAAGATTTGAGAAGTTTAATACAGCCATCTATCGAACTGACCAGCAGGGGGCCATTCGTTTGATTGGTTGGAATTCCTGGAGGATTGAAACGGTTCATTGACAGCCGCGCTAAAGATACCAACTCATGCTTTGTAGACTGCTTAGCTTCAGTCAGGAAGTCATATTGATTTATTTATGCATTTGTGATAAGATAATGGGTATAAAAAAATTATAGAGGAGAATTTTATGTTTGCTGCATATAAAAAATTCTGGACACACTATGCTGATTTTTCAGGTCGTTCTACCCGGTCTGACTACTGGTGGGCATTTTTGTGTCACATGATTATCATTGTACCATTGTTTATCATTATTTGGGTTTCTGCATTAGGAAGTATTTTTTCTGTAGCTCAGGACGCAGCTTATGGATATGAACCAGATCCATCAGCATTCTTGGCTGGGGCAGGATTTGCTGTCATTTTTTGGTTTATCCTACTGATTTATAGTTTAGCTACCTTAGTTCCTTATATGGCAATTATAGTTCGCCGTCTGCGGGATGCTGGTTATCATTGGGCTTTCCTATTTTTGGCTATTGGTCCGTCTATTGCTATTCTTATTCCTGTTCTAAATATTATTGCAGTTCTTGTAGCTCTTCCATGTTTTATTGCTTTGATTGTTTTGCTTTGTCAAGGATCTAAGCCTGAAATGGTTGGGAATTCATACGGTCAGCAATATGGTCAGCAAAACTTCCAAGGTCAGCAGTTTGGTCAACAGTCTTACAATCAAGGCTTGAACTATGAAAAGCAACCACAACAAGGCGGTTTCCAAGGCCAACAGTTTGGCCAACAACCACAGCAAGGTGGTTTCCAAGGACAACAGTTTGGTCAATCACAACAACCAGTTCAAAATCAACCATTTGGCCAACAGCCGCAACAAGGTGGTTTCCAAGGACAACAGTTTGGTCAGCAACCACAGCAACCTGTCCAAAATCAACCATTTGGTCAACAACCACAGCAAGGTGGCTTCCAAGAACAGCAGTTTGGTCAACAGCCACAACAACCTGTTTCTGATCAAAGTCAAGCGGTGGAGCAAGCAGAACCAGTTCAAAATCCATTTACTGCTGAAACACCTGAGCAGTCAACACCTCAGGATTTTGGAACTCAAGCACCTGTTCAAGATAATCCTTTTGTTTCATCGGTTCAAGAGGAGCAGGCTTCTACTCCAGCTGAAAACAGTGTAGAGGATACAACTGAAAATCAAGAATAAACAAAGAAGAGTTGGAATTTTTCCAGCTCTTTTTGTTCTATCGCTCGCAGAAAAGTTTTAACAGAACGAGGCATTGATTGCTTTTCATAACAAAGAAAAATGAAGCTACTAACAGTTCATATGTATATAGCAGATATACTCAAAAAATAGATTTTGTTTGCAAAGAAAATAGCAGACTTTCCGACTCTTTTTTGTTACAATCAATACATGAAAAAAATTGACAAGAAATATAAAGCAGAGGAGACTTTCGGTGTTAGCTATTGAGGAAATTAAAAAAATCACGCCAAGTAACCTTCCTGCTTTGACCATTTTGGCTGGAGATGACTTGGGGCAGTTTGAATTGTTGAAGGAGCAGTTTCTCCGCCAGATTCAGTTTCAACCGGGCGATTTGAACACTGCTATTTTCGATATGAAAGAAGCAAACTATCAGGATGTGGAGTTGGACTTGGTCAGTCTGCCTTTTTTTACGGATGAAAAAATAGTGATTTTGGACCATTTTGCTGATTTGACAACTGCTAAGAAGCGGTATCTGACTGATGAAGAACTCAAATCTTTCGAAAATTATCTGGAAAATCCAGCGGATACGACTCGTCTGGTTATCTTTGCGGAAGGCAAATTGGATAGCAAGCGCCGTCTGGTCAAACTGCTGAAACGGGATGGGAGAATTTTTGAGGCTGAAGAACTCAAGGAAGCAGATCTAAGGGCTTATTTCAGCAAGGAAGCGCAGGCAGAAGGATTACAATTTGCTCCGGCAGCTTTCGATCAGTTGCTGCTGAAATCAGGTTTTCAGTTCAGTGAAATCAGTAAAAATTTAGCCTTTCTGAAAGGATATAAAGAGTCTGGTCAGATTGGTTTAGAAGACATTGCCGAGGCCATTCCCAAGACTCTTCAGGACAATATTTTTGACCTGACCCAGCTTATTTTGCAGCAGAAGATTGATGAAGCCAGAAGTTTGGTACGAGATTTGACTCTTCAAGGTGAAGATGAAATCAAGCTTATTGCCATTATGCTGGGGCAGTTTCGTATCTTTACGCAAGTCAAGATTTTAGCGGAAAATGGCAGAGCTGAGAGTCAGATTGTATCTGATTTGTCCGACTATCTAGGCCGCAAGGTCAATCCTTATCAAGTCAAGTTTGCTTTAAAAGATGCTCACTCGCTGAGTTTAGCCTTTCTTAAAAAGACCATGGCCTGTCTGATTGAAACAGATTACCAAATTAAATCGGGGCTGTATGATAAAGATTACCTGTTTGATTTGGCTCTGCTCAAGATTGCGACGGGTGAGTTACAAGCAAAATAGTTGAAAAATTCTAATGATTGCGTTATCATTTTTATAATCATATAGAAAAAGAGGTCTATCAAATGGCAATTATCTTACCTGATCTTCCTTACGCTTACGATGCTTTGGAGCCTTACATTGATGAAGAAACAATGCACTTGCATCATGACAAGCACCACAATACCTATGTAACGAATGTTAATGCTGCGCTTGAAAAACATCCTGAAATTGGTGAAGACTTGGAAAAATTATTGGCTGATGTGGAGTCTATTCCTGCTGATATCCGTCAGGCAGTCATCAACAACGGTGGTGGACATCTTAACCACGCTCTTTTCTGGGAATTGATGACACCAGCAGAAACATCACCATCTGCAGAGTTGGCAGCAGATATCGAAGCTACTTTTGGATCATTTGAAGACTTTAAAGCAGCTTTCACTGCAGCGGCTACAACTCGTTTTGGTTCTGGCTGGGCTTGGTTGGTTGTCAACAAAGAAGGCAAGTTGGAAGTAACTTCAACAGCAAATCAGGATACTCCTATTTCAGAAGGTAAAACTCCAATCTTGGGACTGGATGTTTGGGAACATGCTTACTATGTGAAATACCGCAATCTTCGTCCGAACTACATTCAAGCTTTCTTCTCAGTTATTAATTGGAAAAAGGTTGACGAACTTTACGCTGCTGCTAAATAAACAGGCAGTTTCAATAGATAAAAAGGCGAATCGATTAATGATTTGCCTTTTTTGATGCTTAAAATGCCTTTTTTCTGGATTTCACTTGTTATTTTCCTCATAATTTTTTATAATACAAATGCTAGGAGAAATGTTTTGAGTAAAAAAATTGTAACGATTATCGTAGCTGTCCTTTCTTGTCTTTGTCTGCTGGGCTTCATCTTCCTTTTTATAACCCAACGAAATAAGGCTATTGAAAAGAAAACACAAGAGGCTGCCCAACTTGCAAAGTCTGGCGAGCAAGAACAGGAAGAAGAGAAAGTCAAGCCTGATTCCAAACCAGTTGAAGAAAAGCCAAAGCCTGTTGAAAAAAGTCCAGAGGAGAAACAGAAGGTCATGGAGGCGGATGGGCCGACTATGGATGCCTTGGGGTTGCGATTTGACTATGCAAATTTGGATTTGACTCAGGTCATTCAGGCTTATATGACTGAAATGGGGATTGAACCCTCCCAAGTTGCATTTTCTTATAAGGATTTGACGACCGGTAAGACCTTTGCAATGAATGATACCCAGCCTATGACTGCGGGATCGACCTACAAGCTCCCTCTTAATATGTTGGTAGTTGATGAAGTTGCTGCTGGAAAACTTTCTATGGACGAGCGGTTTGATATTACCAATACAAACTATGAATATAGGGGCGAGCATGATAACTATGTCGGTGCTTTCAATGGTGCTATGAGTATATCAGATATGCAGGAATACTCCTTGGTTTATTCTGAAAATACTCCAGCGTACGCTTTAGCAGAGCGTCTGGGCGGGATGGAAAAGGCTTATGATATGTTTAGCCGTTATGGTCAGTCCAAAGCTGATATTAAGACGATCAGCCGGGAGAACAATAAAACCACGACGGATTACTATATTCAGGTTCTTGAGCATTTATCTAAAAATCAGGAAAAGTACAAGGATATCCTTTATTATATAGGCGAATCCTTCCCAGGTGAATACTATAAGCGCTATCTGCGTGACATTACCATCTATCAAAAGCCTGGATATGTTCGTGAGGCGCTCAATGTGGATGCATTAGTTATGGAAGAGAAGCCCTATATTATAGCTCTCTATACGGCTTATTTAGGTGGTAGCACCGAGGCCAGTGATGATATCAGTGGTGTCGGAATTGAGCAAGTTGGTCAGTTAGCCTACGTCATCAATGAATGGCATCGGGTTAATATGAACTAAGAGCAATCTAGTCTAGACAGGCTAGATTTTTTGATAGCTATTTAGAAAAAAACCAAAATACCTCTTGCTTTTTTGAAAGAGAAGTGTTACAATCTATTTAGAAGATGTTCTAATTACTTCATTATGCTCTGTTTAATTAGTCACTGAGCAATTTTTTATAAAAGCTATTTAGAAAAAATTCTAAATTTCTCTACTCAAAAAGGAGGAAAAATGAAGAAAGCAAGAAACTCAATCCTACTAACCGTAGTAGGTCTAGTGACGGGTCTATCCATTTGGCTGGCTGTTTTTTCCTGGGTGCTCTATAAAAATAAGGACGACCTGCAAAAAATATCCAATCAAAAACATTTTTAAATACAAAATAGGCAATCTAGTTTTTCTAGACTAGATTTTTTAATCCAGAGTATTTAGAAACAAATCGAAATACCTAAGAAGGATTAGATTGCTTCGTTTCGTACTCTTTATTTAGAAAATTTTCTAAATAGATAGATAAAGGAGAAAAGATGAAAAGAGGATTACTTTTATTGCTTATAGGCTTGCTCACGGTTTTATCCGTCTGCTGGGCAATCCCGTCTTGGATCGTTTTCAAAAATAGACGAAAATTGGAAGGAAAAATTAAATGTTGAAAGAAATTTTACGGAAATACCGCGCTTCTTATCTAGGTGCGACTACCTTTAATATCTTAGCGACGATTTTTATGATCCTGTTTTCACTGCAGCTGGGAGTCGTTGTGGACAGTGCGCAGAAGGCTCATTCTAACTTGCTTGGACAATTCTTTATCTGCCTTTTTTGCACTTGTGCTTGGTCTCTTTGCAGCTTGCTGGCTATTTGGTTCAAGAACAATCATAATAAGCAAGTCTTAGAAGAAGTGAAAATGCGACTTTTTCGTTCCTTTTATAGTAAGAATTTGCATGACAGGGCTTCCGAGCAGGAAAATAGCTATCTCAACACAACGACCAAGAATATGGATATTTACCAAGAGAATTACTTGACCCCGCGCTGTGATATTGTGGCTGCCTTTTTCTCGGTTTTTATCAGTACGCTGGCCATCTTCTGGATTGAGTGGCGAATGGCTCTGGGCTTTATCCTCATCTCTATCTTGACTATGGCGGCGTCGCAAATTCCGGGGGTCTTGATGAGAAAGGCGACGGCGAATTTTACCCAGAAAAGCAATCATTTCTTGAAGCAAGTCACCAATTTTTTGGAAGGGTTTGAGCAAATCAAACTTTTGCAAATCCAAAAAAGAATGGTGGAGCATTTGTCTAGCAGCAACAGCGACTTTGAGCAAGCCAGAAAAAGTTACAATGTGGCAAAAGAAGGCGCTGTGAATCTGATGACGCTTTTTAGCTATCTTTCTCAGATATTTTGTATGTCTCTGGGGATTTGGTTTATCAGTCAAGGCTCACTGACGATTGGGGCTTTGATTGCCAGTGTTCAGCTTTTGAACCTTGTCTTCACTCCTTTGCAGCTTTTTATCAATAACAAAAATCTCATGAGCACGGTCAAGGATATTGAGAATGATTTTGATGCTAAGTTGGCTAAGAAAGAAGCGGAGCCCGCTCAAAATCTGACCGAAACGATTGAGCGGATTGATTTTGAACATCTCGGTCTGGAGTTGGGCGACAAGGCTCTCTTTCAGGATTTTTCTTATCAGTTTGCCAAGGACAAGCACTATGCCATTATCGGCGAGTCTGGTCGGGGCAAGTCGACCTTGATGAAGCTCTTGCTTAATTATTTTGATAAGAAGGACTACGCTGGTCAAATCATGGTCAATGGTCAAGCGGTCAGCCAGCTAGCAAGCGACAGCCTTTATCAGAAAATCGCCTTTATCCAAAAGAATGACTTTTTTGTCGAGGGAAGTGTGGCGGACAATATCGCGCTATACAGAAATATAAATGTATCTGACCAAACTTCCTTGTACCAAAGTCTGTATTTTAATGAGGCTTTCTTGAGCAAGAAGCTGGACTTGGAGTGGCAGGAAGTTTCCTATGGCGAAAAGCAGCGGATTGATTTGGCGCGCTTCTTGGTCAAGGATTATGATGTGCTGATTTTTGATGAGCCGACTAGCAATCTTGATCCCAACTTGGCAGCGGAAGTCATGGACTATATCTTGTCGATTAAAGACCGCATTGTTATCGTTATTACCCACAATCAAGATCGGACTCTTTTAGACCGCTTTGATGACTGTCTGGAATTATAAAAGGAGGAAAGAAAATGAAATTAAAATGGAAAGAATTAGTGGCAAGCCTTATCGCTATTTGGCTACCGCTTATCTACGCTTTGTCAATCTATGCAGACCTACCTCAGCTAATCAGAGGGCATTTGCCCTATAGCGGTCTAGGCATGCCCAAGCAAGTCTTTATCTGGTTTCTGCCAGTTCTCTTGAGTGTAATTCAACTGATTGTTTGCTACACGACGACTATTAAGGAGATTATCGACAAGCAATTTGTCCATTTCCTTTACTGGCTGGTTCCCTTTATCAATGCCGTAGTTTATATCAGCGTTCTTCTTTATGCGCTCAATCCGGCTTTTCCGATATTTAAGGTCAATGGGATTATGGTGGCAATCAGCCTTAATGCTGTCAGCTACTTTCTCACGAGAAAAATAGTGGCAGACCAAGAGCCGGCTCCACGCGTTTTAGCTTATATCTTCAGTGGCATCAGCTCAATCCTTTTTCTGGTCAGCCTCTTCCTCTTTTAAAAATGTCTGATACGAAAGGAGAAAATCATGTTTTATATTTTCGTTTTTGTTAAAATCCTGTTATTCTTTATCTTTGGCTGGTTGTGGCTGCTTTTCAGCCTGCTCGGTTTGCTCTCTTTCTTTCCTTTTTGAGTGAGCGAACTCTAGTAAATGATGATTGGAGGAAAACATGAAAACATCATTTTTGAAAAGCGCTGTGGCGCTGGTAACGTGTGGCTTGCTCGTTCTAGGAGCAGCCCACGCTTACGCCGACCAGCAAAAATTGCCGTCAGGCACGCCTTACGACCAAATCGGTCAGAAGATTGAAAATTACTACCAAGAACACGAAAAAACCAGCGCAGGACTGGCAACAACGGTCTTTGACAAAGACGGCAATACTCTCTATCAAAAGAACTTCGGCTATATGGACAAGGAAAAGAAGCTAGCGGTGGATGACAAGTCGGTCTTCGAGTGGGGTTCAACGACCAAAATCACCGTCTGGGTCAGCGTCATGCAGCTTTGGGAAGAGGGAAAGATTGACCTGAAAACGGACATCAGGGAGTATCTGCCCCAAAATCTCCTAAAAGATCTCAAGTACGACAAGCCCATTACCATGCTGGACCTCATGAACCACCAAGCGGGTTTTGAAGACTACCCTTTATATATAGGTTCTGACAAGGATTTAGGAGCATTGATGAAAAAAACTCCGTCTCAGATTTATGAGCCGGGAACGGTGACCTCCTATTCTAATTATGGGACAGCGCTGGCAGGCTATATCGTGGAGCGGGTGAGCGGGCAATCCTTTGCCGACTATGTCCACGAGCATATTTTCCAGCCGCTGGGTATGGAGCACACCGCTCTCAAGCCTGATTTGTCGGATAATCGCTATGTACAAAAGCAGCGGGAGAAGGAGAAAACCTACGATACAGAAGGTAACTTGCTAAAAGGTGATGTGCCATTTGTCCTCGGAGAATATCCAGCGGGGCGAGCGACAGGCACTTTTTTCGATTTGAAACGCTTTGCCCAAGCTCTCTTGCAAAAGAAAACGCTCTTTAAGCGAGCAGAGACTTGGGAGAATTTTTACAGCGCTAGCCATACTTATCCGGGTACGGACGTTCCTGTCAATGCTCATGGACTGTGGGCAACAGAATTTGAAAACACCAGAACGCTTGGGCACGGTGGAAATTCGCCGGGTTTTACGACCAGCCTCTTGCTTGATTTGAAGTCAGGGATTGGCTCAGTCGTTACAGTCAATCAGAGAAATGAGTTCCATTTTGCTATCGCCATGCCTGACCTCATTTATGGTAGGAAAAAAGAAGCCTCAAAGGCGTCACAAAGAGATTTTCAAGCTGGTTTTTATCGCGAAGCGCGCATTTTTAGCAAAGGTCCTCTGTCCATATTTAGAGTTTTCAAATCGACCAGCTATCTGGACAATCCCTCTGAAAATGCGGCTATCAAAGACTATTTTGGTTTTTGGACGGCAGGAGAAAAAGGAGGGAGCTATCGTTTGAATTTGCCCATTTCAGATAGAATGAAGCTGTCCTTGCTTGATGTCATCAAAGACTATGGCAGTTTAGTGCTTGCTGGGCTAGCCTTACTTTATGTTGCCCTTTGCTATCTTTGTGGTATTTTGGCAAAATTGTATCGTTTGCTCCTTAGGAAAAATAAGGGAAGCAACTCAGCTGTTTGGTCAATCTGGCATTATCTGACGGGCTTCATTATTCTTTGGGTGTTTCGCAATTTATTCTCATTTTTCTCTATTATTCTTGCGAAAAATTCTTTCGACCTAGCTGGTCTGACGGGGTATTTTCAACTCTTTGCCTTGCTTGCTCTAGTCTTGCTGATTAGTGCTTTTCTGCCCTATCTGCCTTTTTTCAAAGAGAGATTGAAGCAAGGAAATAAATACCTCACGCTAGCGACCAGCTCCGCCCCTTTTATCATCGCTTTTAATATTTTCTACTGGTCGCTGTACCAGTGGTGGGCACTTTAATAGAAAGGTGAATATCATGAAATCATCATTTTTGAAAAGCGCTGTGGAGCTAGTAACTTGTGGGCTGGTCGTTTTTGGAGCGGGTCACGCTTACGCCGACCAGCAGAAATTACCGTCGGGCACGCCTTATGACCAAATCGGTCAGAAAATTGAGGACTACTACAAGGAACACGAAAAAACTAGCGCCGGGCTGGCAACATCCGTCTTTGACAAAGACGGCAATACTCTCTATCAAAACAACTTTGGCTATATGGACAAGGAGAAAAAGCTAGCTGTAGACGATAGCTCGGTTTTCGAGTGGGGGTCAACGACCAAAATCATGGTCTGGGTCAGCGTTATGCAGCTCTGGGAAGAGGGAAAACTTGACCTCAATGCCGACATTAAAGAATATCTGCCCAAGGATTTCTTGACAAACCTCAAATACGATAAGCCAATAACCATGCTTGACCTCATGAACCACCAAGAAAGTTTCGACGAAACACCCCTTTACATGGGTAGTGACAAGAGCTTGGAGGAGCTGCTCAAAGAAAGTCAACCGCCGCAATCCTATAAGCCCGGTGAGCTGACGGCTTACTCTAACTATGGGACAGCGCTGGCAGGCTATATTGTAGAGCGGATAAGTGGACAATCTTTTGCCGACTATGTTCACGAGCATATCTTCCAGCCTTTAGGCATGAAGCATACTGCCCTCAAGCCTGATTTGTCGGACAATTCCTATGTACAAAAGCAGTGGGAGAAGGAGAAAACCTATGATACAGAAGGCAACTTGCTGAAAGGTGACCAGCCGTTTATTCTTGGAGAATATCCAGCAGGGCGGGCAACGGGAACCTTTTCAGATTTGAAACGCTTTGCCCAAGTTCTCTTGCAAAAGAAAGCGCTTTTTAAGCGAGCGGAAACGTGGGAGACCTTTTACAGTCCTACGAATACATTTCCTCATACGGATATTCCAATCAATTCCCACGGACTTTGGTCAATAGAGTATGAAAATACCAGAACGCTTGGGCATGGGGGGAATTCGCCGGGCTTTACGACTAGTCTTTTGCTTGATTTTAAAACGGGTGTCGGCTCTGTCATTATGGTTAATCAAGGGCTGGAGACTAATTTTACTTCTAAAATACCCGAGCTTATCTACGGTCAGAAAAAATCGACTTCGCAAGAACAAGTGAAAAACTTCCAGCCCGGCTTTTACCGTATGGCTCGCACTTTCAATCAAGGTCCGTTATCCCTGATGAAAATGATGCTCAACTATACAACTTATATCAAAAATCCTAATGATAATCCAAATATTCAATCGCGTGGTTTCTGGATAGCAGGTGAAAAGCATGGACGTTATGTGATTAGTTTACCGATTTCCGACTGGGTCAAGATGTCTATATTTGATGTGGTAAAGGACTATGGTGTTTTGATTTTGGCAGCTGTAGCAGTGGTTTATGCGCTACTAGCTTACATTGGTGGTTTTCTTGTTAAAATGTATCGCTTGATTTTCCGCAAGCCAAATCAGCAGCCTGCTAATCTAGTCTGGAACATCTGGCACTATGTGACTGCAGGGTTTGTGCTCTTTGTACCAGTCAACTTTATGACGGCTTTATCTTCTATCCAAGCAACAACTTCAACGGCTGGTAGCCGCTTGCAATTCATGCTCTTTGCCATGGTAGGACTGGTCTTGGTTGTTAGCACCCTTTTACCAGTCATTTGGCGCTCTGCCTTCAAATCAGCTAGTAAGGCGCGGATAGCTCTCACGCTAGCGACCAGCTCCGCTGCCTTTATCATGGCTTTTAATATTTTCTATTGGTCGCTATACCAGTGGTGGGCACTTTAATAGAAAGGTGAATATCATGAAAACATCATTTTTGAAAAGCGCTGTGGCGCTGGTAACGTGTGGCTTGCTCGCTTTAGGAGCGGGTCACGCTTACGCTGACCAGCAAAAGTTGCCGTCGGGCACACCTTATGACCAAATCGGTCAGAAAATTGAAAATTTCTACAAGGAACACGAAAAAACCAGCGCAGGACTGGCGGCAGCAGTCTTTGATAAGGACGGACAAATCATTTACCAAAATAATTTCGGCTATATGGACAAGGAAAAGAAGCTGGCTGTGGACGACAACTCGGTTTTTGAATGGGGCTCTGCCACCAAATTGACCGTCTGGCTCAGCGTCATGCAGCTCTGGGAAGAAGGAAAAATTGACCTAAAAACAGATATAAAAGAGTATTTGCCCAAGGATTTCCTGAAACACCTCAAATACGACAAGCCCATTACCATGCTGGATCTGATGAACCACCAAGCGGGTTTTGATGAAACGCCGCTAAACACAGGAACAGGCAAGAGCTTGGAAGAATTACTAAAAAGCCAGCCCGCTCAAACTTATGAGCTAGGGACGGTGACATCCTATTCCAATTACAGTACAGCTCTAGCAGGCTATATCGTGGAGCGCATCAGCGGACAGGACTTTGCGGCTTATGTCCACGAGCATATTTTTCAGCCCTTGGGTATGGAACACACCGCTCTCTTACCTGATTTGTCGGACAATACCTATGTCCGAGACAAGCGGCAGGGTGAGAAAACCTATGATACAAACGGAAGTTTATATCTAGATAAATTGCTTCCCGCGGATATTTATCCAGCGGGGCAGGCGACAGGGACTTTTGCCGATTTCAAGCGGTTCGCGCAAGCTCTTTTGAGAAAGGAAAAGCTCTTTAAGCGCCCAGAAACCTGGAATGAACTGTATCAGACAACTTCTACATTCTCAGATAAAGCAGTCGCTAAGAACGCTCACGGCTTTTGGGTGACAGAGTATGAGACAGGGGCGATTTTAGGACACGGCGGCTATTCTTTTGCCGGTTTTTCCACCCTGATTTCGCTAGATTTCAAATCGGGTATTGGCATGGTTACTATGGTAAATCAGAGAGAAGAAGCCACCTATTCTTTTGGTCTACCCGATTTGGTCTTTGGTAAGAAAAAGCAAGCCCCTAGCCAGTCTCAAAAAGACTTTCAAGAGGGCATGTATCGAACTTCTCGCTCCATTCAGCAAGGCCCGACCTCTATTTCGCGCCTTGCCCCCGCTTATACCTTTTATGTGAAAGATGTGATAAAAGACGGTCATTTATTAGTCAGCAACTATTGGCTTTTGCAACAGCGCCAAGGCCGAACAGAAGTTGAAACAACCTATAATAATTTAGAAAAGCTCTCGCTTTGGGAGGTGATAAAGGATTATGGCTCTGTCGCTCTGCTGGGACTGGCATCGGTTTATGCCGTACTTGTTCTTCTGTTAGCTGCTTTGAGCAAGATATATCGCTCACTTTTTGGAAAAGAAAGCAAAAGACCGACTCCAAGAAGTTGGAAAAT
>CBDFAZ010000013.1:0-27047 GCA_965245685.1 uncultured Streptococcus sp.
AGGCAAGGGACTTTGACTCCCTCATGCGTTGGTTCGAATCCAGCTACCCCAGTTAAAAACTTGAGCCGGCGTGGCGGAATTGGCAGACGCGCTGGACTCAAAATCCAGTGTCCTCACGGACGTGCCGGTTCGACCCCGGCCGCCGGTATAGCTTAAGTTTAGCGAAGTATTTTACTTCGTTTTTTTGTTTTCTCTTTAGTAATTATTTGCAAGCTAAGGCGGAAGGTTGAATCGTGATTTTGCGTGTAAATTTACACTCAACTAGTGTAAGAGATATGGAAGAATTTCACCATTAAATGGCTTTTAAGATCTAGAATGCTAATACGAGGCAACTTTGTTTGTTCCTTTTATTCTCTGTTTGAGTTTTATTTAGGGCTTAAGAATTTAATTGTATGATTAAATATCTTTTGTGAAAAGCATCTTACTTTTACTGAAAATTCTTGACTCTTTTCTTTTTTGTGGTATAATTAACCAGTAAAGCTTTAACTGGTTAAGAGAAGGAGGAGGAAATGACTCATTTAGCAGAGAAGATCGATCAATTTTTAAATGAAGTTATTTTGAAAGCAGAAAATCAGCATGAGATTCTGATTGGTTCTTGCACGAGTGATGTGCCTTTAACCAATACGCAGGAACATATTTTGATGCTTTTGTCTGAGGAATCTTTGACAAATTCTGATTTAGCAAAAAAACTGAATGTGAGTCAAGCTGCGGTGACCAAGGCTGTGAAGTCTTTGGTTCGGCAAGAGATGCTGCAAGCCTTTAAAGATAAGAGAGATGCACGGGTTACCTTTTACCGTTTGACTGACTTAGCTCAGCCGGTTGCAAAGGAACATCAGCATCATCACGCACATACTTTGGAGACTTATCAAAAATTGGCAGAGCAGTTTTCTGCTAGTGAACAGGCGACAATCGCGAAGTTTTTGGAAGCCTTAGTGGGAGAGATTGGCAAATGAGATATATCACAGTTGATAATCTTTCCTTTTATTATGACAAGGAGCCTGTGCTAGAACATATTCATTATTTTCTAGACAGTGGTGAGTTTGTAACTTTGACGGGGGAAAATGGAGCTGCTAAGACGACGCTTATCAAGGCTAGTTTGGGGATTTTACAACCCAAGCATGGGGAAGTGAAGATTTCCAAGACTAATGTGCGAGGCAAGAAATTGCGGATTGCTTATTTGCCTCAGCAGATTGCTAGTTTTAATGCAGGTTTTCCTAGTACGGTATATGAGTTTGTCAAGTCTGGACGTTATCCGCGCAAGGGTTGGTTTCGTCGTTTGAATGAGCATGATGAGGAGCATATCAAGGCAAGTCTGGAGTCGGTTGGAATGTGGGAACATCGGGATAAGCGAATTGGTTCTCTTTCTGGCGGGCAAAAGCAGAGGGCTGTGATTGCTCGGATGTTTGCTTCGGATCCGGATATTTTTGTCCTTGATGAGCCGACAACAGGTATGGATGCAGGCAGCAAGGATGAATTTTACAAGCTCATGCACCATAGTGCTCATCAGCATGGGAAAGCAGTTCTGATGATTACGCACGATCCGGAAGAAGTCAAAAAGTATGCCGACCGTAATATTCATCTGGTCCGTAATCAGGACTCACCTTGGCGCTGTTTTAATGTGCATGAAAGCGACAATGGACAGGAGGTGAGTCATGCTTAATCTATTTTCCTATGATTTTATGCAGCGGGCCTTCTTGGCAGTTATTGCCATGAGCCTCTTCTCACCGATTCTGGGGACCTTCCTGATTTTGCGTCGGCAGAGCCTTATGAGTGACACCCTCAGCCACGTTTCACTGGCAGGTGTTGCTTTTGGCTTGGTTCTTGGTCTGTCACCAACTCTCACAACAGTGATTGTGGTAATGATTGCAGCAGTCTTTTTAGAGTACCTGCGGACTATCTATAAGAATTTCATGGAAATTGGTACAGCCATTCTTATGTCAACCGGATTGGCTATTTCTTTGATTGTTATGAGTAAGGGCAAGAGTTCTAGCTCGATGAGTCTGGACCAGTATCTATTTGGCTCCATTGTGACTATCAGTAGGGAGCAGGTGATTTCTCTTTTTGTGATTGCGGCCGTCGTTCTAGTCTTAACCTTCCTTTTCATTCGACCGATGTATATTTTGACCTTTGACGAGGATACGGCCTTTGTGGACGGGCTGCCTGTGCGGACCATGTCTATTCTCTTTAATATCGTGACGGGTGTTGCGATTGCCCTTATGATTCCAGCTGCGGGAGCCTTGCTGGTTTCGACCATCATGGTCTTGCCGGCTAGTATTGCCCTGCGGATTGGGAAAAATTTCAAGTCGGTCATTTTGCTGGCAAATGCCATCGGCTTCTTTGGTATGATTGCCGGACTTTATATTTCTTACTATGCAGAGACGCCAGCTAGTGCTAGCATTACGATTATTTTCGTCAGCTTGTTCTTGCTGGTGAATCTGGTCAAAAAATTTATGAAATAGGAGCAGAAAATGAAAAAAATTAGCTTACTATTAGCAGGTTTACTGAGTATTTTCTTAGTAGCTTGTTCCAATCAAAAAAATGCAGATGGCAAGCTCAATATTGTCACGACTTTTTATCCTGTTTATGAGTTTACCAAGCAGGTGGCTGGAGATGAAGCCAATGTTGAACTTTTGATCGGGGCTGGTACAGAGCCGCATGATTATGAACCCTCAGCCAAAGCTGTTGCGACCATTCAGGATGCAGATGCCTTTGTCTATGAAAATGAAAATATGGAGACTTGGGTTCCTGAACTGTTAAAAACTTTGAAAAATAAGGAAGAAACGGTTATCAAAGCGACAGGAGATATGCTCTTGTTGCCTGGTGGTGAAGAGGAAGAAGACCACGACCATGGTGAAGAGGGGCATCATCATGCCTATGATCCCCATGTCTGGCTATCTCCGAAGCGGGCTATTAAAATGGTGGAGCACATCCGTGATAGCCTGAGCAAGTCTTATCCTGACAAGAAAGCAGCTTTTGAGAAAAATGCAGCGACTTATATCAAGAAACTGGAAGCCTTAGACAAGGAATATGAAGATGGTTTGGCTAATGCCAAGCAAAAGAGCTTTGTAACTCAGCACGCAGCCTTTAATTATCTGGCATTGGACTATGGCTTGAAGCAGGTGCCAATTTCTGGACTTTCACCAGATAGCGAGCCATCCGCTTCACGCTTGGCTGAATTGACCGAGTATATCAAGAAAAATAAAATCAAGTATATCTACTTTGAAGAGAATGCTTCCCAGGCTTTGGCTTCTACTCTGGCTAAGGAAACAGGAGTAGAGCTTGATGTCTTGAATCCGCTGGAAAGCTTGACCGAAGAGCAGACCAAGGACGGGGCAGACTATATTTCTATCATGCAGGCCAATCTAAAGGCTCTCAAGAAGACAACTGACCAAGAGGGAGCTGAGATTGCAGCCGAGAAAGAAGAAGACGATAAGACAGTCCAAAACGGCTACTTTGAAGACAGTGCTGTCAAAGATCGGACCTTGTCTGACTATGCTGGCGAGTGGCAGTCTGTTTACCCTTATCTGAAGGATGGTACCTTGGACCAAGTCTTTGACTACAAGGCTAAGCTGACTGGGAAAATGACGGCAGCTGAATACAAGGACTACTATGACAAGGGCTACAAGACGGATGTATCCAATATCAATATCACAGACAAGACTATGGAATTTGTGGTAGATGGAAAATCTAAGAAATATACGTATAAATACGTTGGTAAGCACACTCTGACTTACCCTAAGGGAAATCGTGGAGTTCGCTTTATGTTTGAAGCGACAGACGAGGATGCTGGTGAATACAAGTATGTTCAGTTTAGCGACCACAACATTGCACCGACAAAGGCGGCTCATTTCCATATCTTCTATGGTGGCGAAAGTCAGGAAGCACTCTTTGATGAACTGGAAAACTGGCCAACCTACTATCCAAGTAAGTTGAACGGTCAAGAAATTGCTCAAGAGATGTTGGCGCATTAATATAGGCAAACTTGAGAAGACGGGATTATCCCGCCTTCTTTTTTGTATATCAGGAAATGACGATAAAAATACTTGACAAATTACGATTACAAATGTAAACTAATAAAGAGTTAGATTACAAATGTAAATAACAAGGAGGTGCTAAACAATGGAACAGCAAAATATTAGCCAAGCTGAATGGCAAGTCATGCGTGTGTTGTGGGCTTATCCACATAGCCGTAGTACAGAGATTATAGCGCGGTTGGAAGCAGACTTCTCATGGAAGCCCGCAACCATCAAGACCCTTTTGAATCGTCTGAAGACCAAAGAATTTATCGCTATGGAAAAAATAGAGGGTAAGTTTTACTATGATGCCCAGATTTTAGAATCGGATCATCTGGGAAGTACTTTGCAGGCTCTCTTTGATAATATCTGCAACACCAAGCATGGAGAACTGTTGATTTCGATGATTGAGAGAAGTCAGTTCAGCCAAGGGGACTTGGAGCGGCTCAGCCAAGTCATTGATAAGAAAAGGGCTTCAGCTCCGTTAGAAATCAAATGTCACTGTCCGCAAGGTCAGTGTCGTTGCGGGCACGGAAAGGAGGAGCATTGATGAGCGAGAAGAAAGAATACAAACTCTCAGGAATGACCTGTGCATCTTGTGCTATGACAGTTGAGATGGCGGTCAAGGACTTAGAAACGGTTGAGGAGGTCAGTGTCAATCTGGCAACAGAACGTCTCAGTTTGGTTCCTAAGGAGGGATTTGACAGCCAGCAAGTGCTGGATGCAGTAGCCGAGGCTGGTTATCAGGCGGAAGAAAAAGGAAAAGACAGACCGTCCCATGTAAGCGAAGAGGCTGTGGCTAGAGCGCAAGCATTACGAAGAAAGAAACAAGAGCTACTGATTCTTTTGCTTACGTCTCTGCCCTTACTTTATATCTCTATGGGCAGTATGATTGGTCTTCCCTTGCCTAGTTTCTTGGATCATATGAAGCATCCATTGGTCTTCGTTCTGTCACAACTTCTTTTGACTCTGCCTGCTGTGTGGATTGGTCGTGGCTTTTATCAGAGAGGTTTTCGTAATCTTATCAAGAGGCATCCTAATATGGATAGTTTGGTTGCGGTGGGGACCAGCGCAGCATTTTTTTACAGCCTCTACTCGGTCGGTCAGGTTTTTCTAGGCTATCATGCCTTTGTTCATCAACTCTATTTTGAGTCGGTTGCAGTGATTATTGCCTTGGTTCTTCTGGGTAAATATCTAGAAAGTTCAGCTAAGGGCAGAACGTCTCAGGCGATTCAGTCTCTGCTTGAGCTAGTGCCTAGTCAGGCGACAGTGATTCGTTATGGTGAGGCTGTAACCATTGATACAGATGATATCCGAGTTGGAGACATTATCCGTATCAAGCCAGGGGAGCGTATGCCTGTGGATGGCCTTGTGACGGAGGGGCAGACCTTTGTGGATGAGTCCATGATGACCGGTGAAAGTGTCCCGATTGAAAAGAAGGTCGGCGATACCATTACCAGTGCAACAATCAATCAAAATGGTAGTATTGACTATCAAGCAACTAGGGTGGGTTCGGATACGACCTTAGCTCAGATTGTTAGATTGGTGGAGGAAGCGCAGGGGTCTAAGGCGCCGATAGCGGCTTTGGCCGATAAGATTTCACTTTATTTTGTCCCAATCGTGCTAAGCTTGGCTACTTTGTCTGCGCTGGGCTGGTATTTTCTAGCTGGTGAGAGCCTTAGCTTTTCTCTGTCAATCTTTATCGCGGTTCTGGTCATTGCCTGCCCTTGTGCGCTAGGATTAGCCACTCCGACAGCTATTATGGTTGGGACTGGCAAAGGGGCTGAAAATGGAGTTCTGATTAAGTCTGGTCAAGCTTTGGAAGCAGCTTATCAGCTGGATACTATTGTTCTTGATAAGACGGGGACGATTACGGTTGGTAAGCCCAGTCTGACAGATCTGCTGCCCTTGAGCGATTTGAATCGGTTTGATTTGTTGCAGCTATTAGCTAGCGCTGAGCAGCATTCTGAGCACCCTTTGGCTCAGGCTATTTTGGCAGCTGCTGAAGAGGAGGGGCTTGACTTACTGCCTGTCAGTCATTTCGAGGCCATAGTTGGCCGAGGATTGTCAGCTCGGGTTGAGGACAGACAGCTTCTGGTGGGAAATGAGTCTTTGATGAAAGAAAAGCACATTGACAGCAGTGCCTTTCAAGAACAGTTGCTAGAGTTATCCCAAGAAGGGAAGACAGCCATGTTTGTCGCAGTAGATGGACAGCTGGCTGGTATTTTAGCGGTAGCAGATGAGATGAAGTCCAGCAGCCTGAAGGCTGTGCAGGAGCTCCAGTCTATGGGACTAGAAGTCATCATGCTGACAGGAGATCGTGAAGAAACCGCGACAGCTATTGCCCAGAAAGCTGGAATCCAAAAAGTCATCGCAGGTGTATTGCCAGATGGTAAGGCGGCAGCTATTAAAAAATTGCAGGAAGCTGGGAAAAAACTGGCTATGGTAGGGGACGGTATCAATGACGCACCGGCTCTGGTTCAGGCAGATGTTGGGATTGCCATCGGTTCAGGTGCAGATGTAGCTATTGAGTCGGCAGATGTAGTGCTTATGCATAGTGATTTGCAGGATGTGGTCAAGGCTATCAAGCTCAGCCAGGCGACCATCCGCAATATCAAGGAAAACCTCTTCTGGGCTTTTGCCTACAATACACTAGGTATTCCGATTGCTATGGGGCTTCTGCATCTTTTCGGCGGTCCCTTGCTTAATCCGATGCTGGCTGGTCTGGCCATGAGCTTGAGCTCAGTGTCAGTTGTGGCCAATGCTCTGCGTCTAGGACGCTTTAAAATGAACTAAATATACGGAGGAATGAATCTATGAAACAAACAGTCCAATTAGAAAACTTATCTTGTCAAAATTGTGTTAAACATGTCACTCAGCACTTCCTATCTATGGAGGGAATGTCAGATGTGGCGGTAGACCTAGAAAAGCAGACAGCCCACGTCACGACTGATAAGCCTTATGGCGCATCAGATTATGAAGCAGCTCTGGCAAAGACAATCTACAGGGTTCTGGATGTGGCAGAAGCTGAGTGAATAAAGCCAGTAGCTTTGCGCCTGCCCAGTTGCTAGAATTCTTCTTGTAAAAAGCGATAAAATAATCTATAATGTTACTAATCACATGATTTATCTTACCGTGAGAAAGAGGAGAAAAATGAAGAAAAAAGCTTTACCTTTTTTACTAGCAGGAGCTGCTTTATTAGCTATGACAGCTTGCTCAAAGGGCAGTGCTACGAATCAATCAGAGACGACTACTACTAGCAGTACTGGCTCAGTAACAAATTCTGTGGAGCAGGTACCCAGTCAATCAACTGCAGCAGCATCTTCAGCGGCTAGCAGCACTAGCTCAGAGAGTAAGAGCACAGAAAAAACTAAGGAAAAGAAAGAAAATATGGACATTTCAGCACTTGCAAATGGTAGTTATGCCAGCGTTAAAGGAACCTGGCAGGATGCTTCTGGCAACCAGCTTGTTTTTGATGACAAGGGCTTGGTTTCAAGTGTTTATGAATTGTACGGAGCTTCTCTGACAGACTATGGGACTGCTGCTGGCGGTGTCTACGGCGGAGAAAGCGGAGGTTTTCTGATTGAGTTTCTTCCTAAGGGAGTTAAGGTCGCAGACAAGGAAAACTTTACAGACAACTCCGATGCCGGCCAAGATAGAATCTGGACAGGGGTTGGCCTGAATAGCTTTGACGAACAAGGCAGCTTCTATTATCGAGTAGATTAAACGTAGCTTGGCTTTTGGTGTTAAAATCTATATAGTTGATGAGAGCAGAAAAACATCTGCTCTTTTTTCTTTTGTAAAGTAAGAAATTTTACCGACAAAAAAAGCCTGCCTAAATTGAGGCGGGCTTTATAAATTTAAGTTAATTTAGGACTCACTATGAGGCGTAATAAACTGATCCATAGGGGTTGAAATTACATTCAGGAACAATTTGGCCAAATCCTCTGCAGGCATAGGTTTTGCTTTGATAATCCAAATCTCAATGAGGGAGTTAATCCATCTAACAACAATTTCCGTAGCCATTTCTTTTGGAATTCCCAACTTTTTAGAGTCAATTTCTAAATTTTGTACGACCCACTGAGTGAAGAAGGTAGATAGATAGTCACTCCAGAAAGGATCGATAGCTGTAGTGTAGAGCACCTTCATCCATTTCCTATGTTCATAGAGGGTAGGAATCATATGCTTGGCAAAGAAGCAGAATGGATTTTCTCCATTACCTTCTTCGTAGCTTTCATACAGGGGCAAAAACGGAGTCATAATTGTCTGGCGAATGTATTGGATAATGTCTTCAACATTACTAAAATGCTTTTTATAGATAGCTTGGCGCGATAGACCAGCTTGTTTAGCAATCTCTGAAAAAGTAAAATAAGACTTTTCAGGATTTTGCTCTGCCAGCTCAATTAAGGCATTGACGACTTTGTCTCGAGTATCTTGGGGCATAAGTACCTTCCTTCTTTTATATTAAGTTCTTGCTGGTATGTCTAAAAAATAGAGCAGACTCCAACAAAGTAGTTTACCGTTTGTCAACTAAAATGATAACACTTTATAGAGAAAATGTCCAATTATTTTTAAAATTTAATATAAAAAAACCAGTCTTCCCTTACAAGGACCGGTTCTGTCATTTCTCTGTTTTTCTTCTGGTTGGCTATGCGATAACAATTTTGTTTGAAGAACCAGCTTGACTATCATAGGCAGCAAAGCTGGTTAGGGGTGAAGATACAAGGTTGAGAAATGTCTTAGAAAACTGCTTGCAAGGAACGGGGTCATCCTGAGTGATCCAATTCTCGATAAGAGAACTAATCCAGCCGGCCAGCAGTTGATTGGCCAGGTCTTCAGGAATACCTAATTTTTGATGGTCAAGATTTAGATTCTGCTCGATCCAGTCCTTGTAACTGGCAGTAATAAAATCGCTCCACAGGGGATCGACAGAACTAGTATATAATATTTTAATGCGTTGGCGTTGCTCATAAATAGCAGGAAGAATCGTTTGAGCCAAAAAGGTGAAAGGATCTAAGTCCGCTTCAGAATTGTTGCTATTCCAGTTGGGAGCAAAGGCTTGCTTTACCATGTCTTGGCGAATGTATTCGATAATTTCAGTAGTGTTATTAAAGTGTCGTTTGTAAATAGCCTGTCTGGACAAGCCGGCTTCTTTAGCGATTTCTGTAAAGGTAAAACGCGACCTGTCTGGCTGTTTATCTGCTAATTCAAAAAATGCATCCAAAATCCTATCTCGTGTATTAAGAGCCATAATTTTATCCCTCCTATACCATTTTACTTTTTCTGTCTGAAATAAGCTAGAAAATAGCCCAGAATTTTTACTAAAAAAGTTTACACATTGTTAAATGGAAAAATTTTTAGTTTAATTTCTGGACATCTTGTCTACTTAAAAAATGGACAATTTTATAACAAATGCACATATATCGGGCCGATAATTGTTTTATTTTAACAAGTTAATATGATAAAATAACAAAAGAAAATCTTATCAGAAGTCAAATAGAAAGTGTAGTTTAACGATTACCTAATCTGAAAGATTTACGGGAGGTTTGACTGGACTTTTTATTAAGGGTTACTGATCAGGATAATAAAATATGTTCAGAGGAGAATAAAATGAAAAGAACAGAAAAAGTTTTGCGATATTCTATTCGGAAGTCTGTTTTAGGTGTTGGGTCAGTCCTTATTTGTGCTCTGTTTTTGGGTCACAGTTTGGTGGCGGCGGATGAGGAACAGCCAGTGGCAAATGCAGTAGAGAGCCCAGTTGCTGCATCGCCAGTAAATCAGGATTTGACAACGGTTAGGGAGGCTGCTAACACGGAAGTAGGCACATTTCTGGCTGAGAAAGTGACAGATCTTGGGAATAATCCAAATTTGTCAGATGAGGAGCTTGCAGCAGCTAAGGACGAAGTCAATCAAACAGCTGCAAAGGCTCAGAATGAAATTGCCGCAGCTGAGGATAAAGAAAGGATTGATCAAGCTAAAGAAGATGGATTGGCAGACATCAAATCTATCAATCCAGTCGGCAAAGATTTACTTCTAGATGAAATCCAAAATGGGAAAGCAGAGTTTGACAAACTTGTAGATAGTAGCGATTTGCTGCCTGAGGAGCAAAAGAAAAGCTTTCAAGAGTCTGTAAGGAGGAAGGCTGCAGAAGCAGAAGATGCAATTCAGAAATTAGATGTTAATGCAGCAACAGCAGAGCAGGCGGAAGTGATTCAAGAGCAAGCAGTAACCGAGGAAGATAAGTTTTTCAAATTTATAGCAAGTTCAACCGTAGATTTCACTCTAGTAGCTAAGTTAGCTGACTTGGAAGCAAATCCTAATCTTTCAGAAGCAGAAAAGAAAGCAGTTAGAGGCGAGATAGAGCAGGTGGTGGAAGCGGCCAAGAAGGCTATTGAAGGAGCAGATTCTCAGGAAGTTTATGACCAGGCAAAAGAAACGGCTATAGCCCGCTTAGCCAAGATTCACCCTATTGGCAAAGAGCAGTTTTTAAAAGAAATTCAGGAAGAAAAAACAGCTACTATCGAGGCTGTTGAGAAGAGTCAAAGTCTTTCTGCTGAGGAAAAAACAGCTGCTAAAAAGAAAATTGAAGATGCAGCAGCCATAGCTCAAAAAGCAATTGCAGCTTATAATGCTTGGGTTGAAAGTCCTGATGATGCTGAAAAAATTCAAGAACAAGTAGCGGCAGAGAAGCAAGGTTTGCTGAAAGTTACAACTGGACTGAAACTAGATCTTGCTCTGTCTGATAAGCTAGCCGACTTACGGAGCAACCCGAATCTGTCAGATGCAGAACGGGCTACGGCTAAAGCTGAAGCGGAAGCAACTCTAGCAGATGCGAAAACGGCGCTTGAAAAGGCTGATACCGAAGAGGAACTAGAGAGAATTGAGGAAGCTGGAATTACTAGCTTGGACACGATTCATCCAGTTGGTAAAGATTTGGTTTTAGATGAGCTTGAAGAAGAAGCTGATAAACAGCTTGAAGAAATTGAACATCACCAAACACTTTCAGAACTCGATAAAAAGCAAGCAAAAGAAAAGATTCGTGCAGTATTAAAGACGGTGACAGATGCGATTGCACAGCTAGATGATAGTGTAGACAGTGCAGAAAAAGCAGAGAAACTGCAGGAACAGATTGCTGCTGAGCAGACAAAAGCTCTTGAAAATCTAGAAGCAATTGTCAAGAATGCTGCTAAAGCTGAGCCAGCTTCTTCTATTCCAAGTGATTCACCACAGGAAGCTAAGCAAGAATTTAGTGGAGGTGTCAGCGACTCTGAGCCAGCAACAGCAGCGGCGTCGGAATATGATTTGTCTAGCCATGAAGTTGGAACTCATCCCGATACAGCTCCCCAGGCGTCTGCACAACCAGAATTCAGTGGCAATGTTAGTGATTCAGAAGCGGCAACAGTAACACAGTCTGAATTTACAGGAGGCGTCAATGATTCTGAGCCAACTATGACAGAAAATAACACCTATGATGCTGGCGTTCAGCCATCAGTCAGGAGCGCACATCCAGATAGCGCTCCTCAAATGTCGGCTCTTCCAGAATTTACCGGCGGTGTCAATGCCACTGACGCGGCTGTGGCTGAAGCTTTACCTGCTTACCAAGTGACGACCAGTATTTTGTCAACAGTTGATGGGACCAAATCAGTACAAGAGCAGTCTTCATCAGCTAAGGTCACCCAGCTAGCTCAGCTTAAAAACAATGAAAGTAGGAGTGGAGCGTCAGTCTTGCCGCATACGGGTCAAGCTTCTAATGCTCTTCTCGCAGTTGCAGGAGTTATCAGCGCTTTAGGCGCAACTGGATTGTCACTCCGTAGTAGAAAAAAAGAAGAATAAATTTTAAAGAGGCCCGGTGGTCTCTTTTTTGATGGAGAAAATTTTTTAAAATTATGCAAACGTTTTACTAAAAGTGCTTGAAAAAGTCAAAAAAAAACGATATAATGGACAATGTGAAAGCGCTTTGCAAACGAGAGCTTAAAAAGAAAATATTTTTATTCAAAAGAAGGGGCTTATTATGGTCGAATTAAATCTGAAAAATATCTATAAAAAATATCCCAACAGCGACCACTACTCAGTGGAAGACTTCAATCTTGATATCAGGGACAAGGAATTTATTGTCTTTGTCGGTCCATCTGGTTGCGGGAAATCAACTACGCTGCGTATGATTGCGGGTCTTGAAGACATCACAGAAGGAACTGCCTCTATTGACGGTACAGTGGTCAATGATGTGGCGCCAAAAGACCGCGATATAGCTATGGTCTTCCAGAACTATGCCCTTTATCCGCACATGACTGTCTACGACAACATGGCTTTTGGTCTCAAGCTGCGCAAGTACAGCAAGGAAGATATTGACAAACGGGTCAAGGAAGCAGCAGAAATCCTAGGCTTGAAGGAATTCTTGCAGCGCAAGCCAGCTGATTTGTCTGGTGGTCAGCGTCAGCGGGTAGCAATGGGACGCGCTATCGTTCGTGATGCAAAGGTTTTCCTTATGGATGAGCCTCTGTCTAACTTGGATGCTAAGCTGCGTGTTTCTATGCGGGCGGAGATTGCCAAGATTCACCGCCGTATCGGGGCAACAACTATTTACGTTACCCACGACCAGACAGAAGCTATGACCTTGGCGGATCGTATCGTTATTATGTCAGCGACCAAGAATCCTGCTGGAACTGGAACGATTGGTCGAGTGGAACAGATTGGTACACCTCAAGAAGTCTACAACAACCCAGTTAATAAGTTTGTTGCCGGTTTCATCGGCAGCCCAGCTATGAACTTTATCCCAGTTAAGCTTGAAGGGAATGAGATTGTCGCAGAAGGGCTGAGCTTGACTGTGCCAGAAGGAGCTCTCAAGGTTCTGCGGGAGAAAGGTTACGAGGGCAAGGAGCTGATCTTCGGTATTCGTCCGGAAGATATCAATGCGGAAGCTGCTTTCTTGGAAACTTTCCCGAATTCAGTTGTGCATGCTAAAATTTCTGTTTCAGAATTGCTGGGAGCAGAGTCTCATCTCTACTGCCAAGTGGGTTCTAGTGAGTTTGTAGCGCGTGTGGATTCACGGGATTACCTAGAAACTGGTGCAGGTATTGACCTAGGCTTCGACCTCAATAAAGCGCACTTCTTTGATCCAGAGACAGAGAAGACAGTCTATTAATCAGTTGATAAACAAAGAACGCAGACAGGCTTGTCTGCGTTTTTAAAATGGCTGCTATAACTTCATTTTTTACTGAAAGGTACTCAGATTTTTGCTTGTTTTAGTTTTCCGATAAGAATCTCAGCTGAAATGGTGGCATGTGTAAGTTGCTCCCAGTTGATTAGATTTTTTTCAACATGAAAGAGTAATGGAGTCATCTGCAGCAGGGCAATTTTCTCTTCAGAATGCAGAGTATGGGTTGATTCTACGGTTTTTCTAGATAGGATCGTAAAGTGTTTCTGGAAGTGCTGGATGATATCTTGATTAGAATAATCTTTCTTGTCCAGATATTGAGCAACTTTTTGGCGAATTTCTTTCAGATGATTCTCTGTTGGGATGACTTTAATGATAAGTCCCTCTTTTTTCAATACTCGCTGAAATTCATGATAGTTGGCTGGTGAGAAGATGTCCAGCAATACATCCATGCTTTGATCCTGAACGGGTAAATGTGCCAAATCACCTACGAACCATTTTACAGCAAAGCTCTGATCACTTTTTGCAGCTAACTGGATGGAATCTTTGGATAGATCAAAAGCGTAAATTTCTTTGTTGGGGAATTTTTCCTGAATTTTTCGAGCATAGTAGCCCTCTCCGCAAGCGACGTCTAGAATGGTCTGTTCTTCAGGCAGGGTCTGCAGCAGATCCTGCAACTCATCTAGGATATGCTGATAAAAGCCGGCTTCCAAGATGGCTTGCCTATTTTGAAAGCTTGTTTTGTCATAGTCTTTAGTTTGTTTGGCCTGGGGAGCTAGATTGACATAACCGAATTTAGCGATGTCGTAGGAATGGCGATTAGGACACTTGAGGCTGCTTTCTTCCATAGCTAATCTTTGCTGGCAGAGTGGGCAGGCCAGAGCCGGAGCTTGGGCAAATCGGGCAAGTTTTGGTTTCATTAGAACTCTCTTTCTATTTCTTATAGCAAAGACATAGAAAAATCCGATTCAGCTAATCGGATTTGTATCTTTAGTAGGTCAGGACAAAGTATTTCTTCTTACCGCGGCGGATAACTGTCAGCTCGTCTTCCAGTTTATCTGAGGCGCTAAGGACATAGTCTAAATCTTGGATGCGTTCACCATTGAGGTAGATAGCACCGTTTTGAACATCTTCGCGGGCTTGGCGTTTTGAGTTGACCACACCAGATGACACGAGGATTTCCACGATGTTAAGATTTTCGTCAGCTTGGACCTGATAGTTAGGTACACCGCGAAGACCTTGTTTGAGTTCCTTAACGGATAGGTTCTTGATATTTCCAGCAAAGAGCTGCTCAGTGATGTTGAGGGCTTCCTGATATGCTTCTTGACCGTGAACCAGACTGACCACTTCGCGAGCTAGGACTTTCTGCGCCAAGCGTTCGTGGGGTGCTGATTCAAACTGCTGGCGAATCTCCTCGATCTCATCCAAAGACAGGAAGGTGAAGATTTTCAGGAAGCGGATAGCGTCTGCGTCCATGACATTCATCCAGAATTGATACATTTCGTAAGGAGAAGTCTTGTCAGGATTGAGCCAGACAGCATTGCCTTCTGATTTGCCGAATTTTTTGCCAGTAGCGTCTGTAATGAGCGGAACAGTCATCACATGGCCAGTCTTGTCAGCCTTGCGGCGCAGGAGCTCTGTACCTGCTGTCATATTGCCCCACTGGTCAGAACCACCGATTTGCAGGGTCACGCCGTGGTTTTGATTGAGGACGTAGAAGTCATATCCTTGCATGATCTGGTAGGCGAATTCTGTATAGGAAATCCCTGTCTCAATCCGGCTCTTGACGGAATCTTTACTCATCATGTAGTTGACAGTGAAGTATTTGCCGACGTCGCGCAGGAAGTCGATAAAGCTGATGCTGCTAAACCAGTCATAATTGTTGACCATTTCGGCCTTATTATCGCCCTTTTCAAAGTCCAGAAAGCGAGAAAGCTGATCTTGAATAGATTTCACCCAGCCTTCCACGGTTTCCTTGGTTTGGAGGCTGCGTTCTGCATCCCTAAAGGATGGATCACCAATCAATCCAGTTGCTCCTCCAACCAGAGCGTAGGGTTTATGGCCAGCTAGTTGCAGGCGGCGGCTAGTCAGAATGGCTACCAAGTGGCCTAGGTGCAGGCTATCAGCGGTTGGATCGTATCCACTATAATAAGAGACTTGTCCTTCTTCTAAGGCCTTGCGTAAAGCTGCTTCATCAGTAGTTTGGAATACCAAGCCACGTTCTTTTAGCTCATCAAAAATGTGCATCATGTCTCTCCTATTCTAAAAGCCAAGAAATTGGCTTATCTATATTTTAAATTTATGTTACTCTATTGTATCATAAAGCTTTTAAATAGCAATGTTTCCTTGAAATAAATCATAGATATTTGGTATAATGGGAAGATAACAAGGAGAATCAAACTTGGAACAATTAATAGAGAAATTAAAAGAGTTCTGGGGAAAAGCCCAGCAGTTTATCAAAAAAATACATCTTCCAGAATGGAGCAAGAAGATCGTTAGTGGCAACAATGGCTGGTCTATCGGTGATGTTTTTGCTGTTTTCTTGCGGACTTTTAAACTTCTGATGAATATGGCTTTTGTGTTTATCTTCTTTGGTGCCGTAATCGGTGCTGGGATTGGAATAGGCTATGCAGCTAGTCTTTTCAGTAAGGTGGAAGTGCCCAAGCAGGAAGAGTTGGTCAAGCAGGTGAATAATATCTCTGGTATTTCTAAGCTTACCTATGCCGATGGCAGTTTGATTGCAGAAGTGGATAATGATTTGCTCCGCATCCCAGTTAAGAGTGACGCCATCTCTGAAAATGTAAAAAAAGCCGTTATCGCTACAGAGGATGAGAACTTTGAAACGCATAAGGGAGTGGTGCCCAAGGCTGTGCTTCGGGCTACGCTCGGTTCAGTTGTTGGAGTTGGCTCGTCTAGCGGGGGGTCAACCATTACCCAGCAGTTGATCAAGCAGCAGGTGGTGGGCGATGCGCCGACCTTCAAGCGGAAAGCGGCGGAGATTGTTGATGCTCTAGCTTTGGAGCGCTACATGTCCAAGGATGATATTTTGACGACCTACTTGAACGTTTCGCCTTTTGGGCGCAACAATAAGGGGCAGAATATCGCCGGTGTGGAAGAAGCTGCTCAAGGGATTTTTGGTGTTTCTGCTAAGGATTTGACAGTGCCCCAATCTGCTTTTATTGCTGGCTTGCCACAGAGTCCGATTGTTTATTCGCCTTATGCAGCGGATGGCAGTCTCAAGAGTGAAGGGGATATGGCTCTGGGCTTGGAACGTGCCAAGGATGTGCTCTATAATATGTATCGGACGGGCCATCTAAGCGAGAAAGAGTACAAGGAGTACAAGGACTACGACTTGACCAAGGATTTCAAGCCTTCTGAAAGCTCGGAAAAATCTTCGCATGGCTACCTTTATTACACAGCGGTCGAAGAAGCCCAGCAGACCATGTATGAGTACTTGATCCAGCGGGACAATGTTTCCCAGCAAGAACTGAAAAACAATGACACTGTCAAAGCCTACAAGGAATTGGCTGCTAAAGAACTGAGTGATGGCGGCTATACTGTCACCACCACGATTAACAAGAACATCCACACCGCTATGCAAAATGCAGTAGCCAACTATGGCGGCATCTTGGATGACGGAACTGGTGCAGTTGAGGTGGGGAATGTCCTCTTGGATAATAAAACCGGTGCTGTGATCGGCTTTGTCGGAGGTAGAGACTATGCTTCCAATCAGAACAATCACGCCTTTGATACGGAGCGCTCACCGGGTTCGACCATTAAGCCAATTTTGGCTTATGGGATTGCTATTGACCAAGGTCTGATGGGCAGCGCCAGCGTTCTTTCTAACTATCCGACTAACTTTTCAAGTGGTGACCCAATCATGCACGTGGACAGCCGTGGTACAGCCATGATGGACCTGCAAGAAGCTCTCAATACTTCTTGGAATATCCCTGCTTATTGGACTTACCGCGGATTGCGCGAAAAAGGTGTCAATGTCCGTGGCTATATGGAAAAAATGGGCTATTACATTGATGACTACAGCATTGAGAGTCTGCCTATGGGCGGGGGAATTGAAGTATCTGTAGCTCAGCATACCAATGGTTTCCAAACCTTGGCTAATAATGGAACCTACCAGAAAAAATACATGGTTGAAAAAATCACAGACCGAGATGGCAAGGTGATTTACCAGCATAAGGCCAATCCTGTTCAGATTTACAGTCCAGCAGCTGCTACGATTATGCAGGAGCTCATGCGGGGAGTTATCAATTCTGGGGCTACTACGACCTATAAATCCAGAATCAGTCAGGTCAATGGAACCTTGGCTGGAGCCGATTGGATTGGTAAGACTGGAACGACCAACACCAACGGTGATATGTGGCTGATGCTTTCTACTCCAAAGATGACTTTGGGAGGCTGGATTGGTCATGATGATAATAGCTCTATGGCGGCGTTGACTGGTTATAATAATAATGCCTCCTACATGGCCTATATGGCAGATGCTATCTATCAGGCAGATCCAAATTCCTGGGGTGTTGGTGATAAGTTCACTCTTGATCCGAGTGTGATTAAGTCTGATGTACTCAAGTCCACAGGGGAAAAGCCAGGTACAGTAACGGTAAACGGCCGCTCTGTTAATCTCAGCGGTCCGACAGTGCCTAGCTATTGGGCTAAAAATGGTGCTCCGACCACGACCTACCGCTTTGGTATCGGGGCATCAGATGCGGATTATCAGAAGGCTTGGTCAGCTATTCTGGGCGGTTCTACCTCTAATTCTAATTCCAGCTCCAATTCTAACAATAACCGGCAAGGGAACTAGAGCATCAAGAACAGTTTTAACTTTTCAGAAAGCGGATGAAATCCTTGCAATTTCTAGCTAAATAAGGTATACTGATAACAGTAATTTGTCGTGTGCTTTATTTGAAATATTGTCCAAATAGAAGCTTACAGCAGTTAAATCAAACTTGAATAAGTCAGATTTAGCTGCTCTTTTTGTGCCTATTTTTAGGAAAAAGGAATTATGTAACCATAATTTAATTTTTCTGAAAATTAAACGAAAGGGACTGATTGTGGCTGTTTTGCAGCATTGTAAATGACAGAGGATTTTTCTCTGAAAACATTTCACAGAACTCGCCCTCAAAGCGTTGAGAAAAAGATACTTTTCTTCTCGCTTTATTAAGGGCTCAGTATCTTATCATAAAGGAGTAAAAACTTGGCAGGACATGAAGTTCGATACGGTAAACACCGTACCCGTCGTAGTTTCTCAAGAATTAAGGAAGTTCTTGATTTACCAAATTTGATTGAAATCCAAACGGATTCGTTCCAAGATTTCTTGGATCATGGTCTGAAGGAAGTCTTTGAAGATGTACTTCCTATTTCAAACTTTACCGACACCATGGAATTGGAATTTGTCGGCTATGAAATCCGTGAGCCTAAATATACGCTGGAAGAAGCACGTATCCACGATGCCAGCTATTCAGCGCCAATCTTTGTGACTTTCCGTCTGATTAACAAGGAAACTGGTGAAATCAAGACTCAGGAAGTCTTCTTTGGTGATTTCCCAATCATGACTGAAATGGGAACCTTCATCATCAATGGTGGTGAGCGGATTATCGTATCCCAGTTGGTGCGTTCTCCAGGGGTTTACTTTAACGATAAAGTTGACAAAAATGGAAAAGTTGGCTACGGTTCAACGGTTATTCCTAACCGCGGTGCTTGGTTAGAGTTGGAAACAGACTCAAAAGACATTGCCTACACTCGGATTGACCGGACACGGAAGATTCCATTTACCACTCTGGTGCGTGCGCTTGGTTTCTCAGGTGATGATGAGATCTTGGACATCTTTGGTGATAGCGACTTGGTGCGCAATACCATTGAAAAAGATATCCACAAGAACCCAATGGACTCTCGTACAGATGAAGCCCTGAAAGAAATCTATGAGCGTCTTCGTCCAGGTGAGCCTAAGACGGCTGAAAGCTCTCGCTCTCTCCTTGATGCGCGTTTCTTTGATCCGCATCGTTATGACTTGGCAGCAGTTGGTCGTTACAAGATCAATAAGAAACTCAGCGTCAAGACACGCTTGCTGAACCAAACCATTGCAGAGCCATTGGTAGATGCTGAAACAGGAGAAATCTTGGTTGAAGCTGGTACAGTTATGACCCGCAGTGTGATTGATAGCATTGCAGAGCAACTGGACAATGGTTTGAACAAAATCACTTATATTCCAAACGACTCTGCTGTCTTGACGGATCCTGTAGAATTGCAGAAGTTCAAGGTAGTGGCTCCGACTGATCCAGACCGCGTTGTGACCATCATTGGTAACGCAAATCCTTCTGACAAGGTTCGGATTGTGACACCAGCTGATATCTTGGCTGAGATGAGTTACTTCCTCAACTTGTCTGAAGGCATTGGTCGGGTGGATGATATTGACCACTTGGGGAACCGTCGTATTCGTGCAGTTGGTGAGCTTTTGGCCAACCAAGTTCGTCTCGGACTTTCTCGCATGGAGCGTAATGTCCGCGAACGGATGAGTGTTCAAGACAATGAAGTACTAACTCCACAGCAAATCATCAATATCCGTCCCGTAACTGCAGCTATTAAAGAATTCTTTGGTTCTTCTCAGTTGTCTCAGTTCATGGACCAACACAATCCGCTGTCTGAGCTCTCTCACAAGCGCCGTCTATCTGCCTTAGGACCTGGTGGTTTGACACGTGACCGCGCTGGTTATGAAGTGCGGGACGTGCACTATACTCACTACGGCCGTATGTGTCCTATTGAAACGCCTGAAGGACCAAACATTGGTTTGATCAATAACTTGTCTTCTTATGGACACCTTAACAAATACGGATTTATTCAAACGCCTTACCGTAAGGTAGACCGTGAAGCTGGCGTAGTAACCAACGAAATCGTTTGGCTGACAGCTGATGAGGAAGATGAATTTATCGTAGCGCAGGCCAACTCTAAGCTGAATGAAAAAGGCGGCTTTGCTGAGCCTATCGTTATGGGACGCCATCAAGGTAATAACCAAGAATTCCCATCAGACCAAGTAGACTACATGGATGTATCGCCTAAGCAGGTAGTTGCCGTAGCGACAGCATGTATTCCTTTCTTGGAAAATGATGACTCCAACCGTGCCCTCATGGGTGCCAACATGCAACGTCAGGCTGTGCCTTTGATTGATCCAAAAGCGCCTTATGTCGGTACTGGTATGGAATACCAAGCTGCCCACGACTCTGGTGCAGCAGTCATTGCCCAGCATGATGGTAAGGTTACCTATGCGGATGCCGACAAGGTTGAAGTCCGCCGCGAAGATGGATCACTTGACGTTTACCAAATTCAAAAATTTCGCCGTTCTAACTCAGGAACTGCTTACAACCAACGTACCTTGGTGAAAGTTGGCGATGTCGTTGAAAAAGGCGACTTTATCGCTGACGGACCTTCTATGGAAAAGGGAGAAATGGCCCTGGGACAAAACCCAATCGTTGCTTACATGACATGGGAAGGTTACAACTTCGAGGATGCGGTTATCATGAGTGAGCGTCTGGTGAAAGACGATGTCTACACCTCTGTTCACTTGGAAGAATACGAATCAGAAACTCGCGACACCAAGCTTGGCCCTGAAGAAATTACCCGCGAAATTCCAAACGTAGGGGAAGATGCCCTACGCAATCTGGACGAAATGGGTATTATCCGCATCGGGGCGGAAGTCAAAGAAGGCGATATCCTAGTCGGGAAAGTCACTCCAAAGGGTGAAAAAGACCTTTCTGCTGAAGAGCGTCTGCTTCATGCCATCTTTGGTGACAAGTCTCGTGAAGTCCGTGATACCTCTCTTCGTGTGCCGCACGGTGCCGACGGAGTGGTTCGTGACGTGAAGATCTTTACCCGTGCTAATGGTGATGAGCTACAATCTGGCGTTAATATGTTGGTTCGTGTCTACATCGCTCAAAAACGTAAGATCAAGGTCGGAGATAAGATGGCCGGTCGTCACGGAAACAAGGGGGTTGTATCCCGTATCGTTCCTGTGGAAGACATGCCTTACTTGCCAGACGGAACACCAGTTGATATCATGCTGAACCCACTTGGGGTACCATCACGTATGAACATCGGTCAGGTTATGGAGCTTCACCTTGGTATGGCAGCACGTAACTTGGGCATCCATATTGCAACACCAGTCTTTGATGGAGCAAGCTCAGAAGATCTCTGGGATACAGTACGCGAAGCTGGTATGGACAGCGATGCCAAGACTATTCTCTACGATGGACGTACCGGTGAGCCATTTGACAACCGTGTATCTGTCGGTGTCATGTACATGATCAAGCTCCACCACATGGTAGATGACAAACTCCATGCCCGCTCAGTGGGTCCTTACTCAATGGTTACCCAACAGCCGCTCGGAGGTAAAGCTCAGTTTGGTGGACAACGTTTTGGTGAGATGGAAGTTTGGGCCTTGGAAGCTTACGGTGCTTCTAACGTTCTGCAAGAAATCCTGACTTACAAGTCAGATGATGTCAACGGACGTTTGAAGGCTTATGAAGCTATTACTAAAGGGAAACCAATTCCAAAACCAGGTGTGCCAGAATCCTTCCGCGTTCTTGTCAAAGAATTACAATCCCTTGGTCTGGATATGCGTGTTCTCGATGAAGATGACAATGAAGTAGAACTCCGTGACCTAGACGAAGGTGAAGATGATGATGTGATTCACGTTGACGATCTTGAAAAAGCGCGTGAAAAAGCAGCTCAAGAAGCGAAAGCAGCTTTTGAGGCTGAAGGAAAAGAATAAGAATACACACTGATTAGAAAATGAAGAAAGGTAAGAAATAGTGGTTGATGTAAATCGTTTTAAAAGTATGCAAATCACCCTAGCTTCTCCGAATAAGGTCCGTTCATGGTCTTATGGGGAAGTGAAGAAACCTGAAACAATCAATTATCGAACCCTGAAACCAGAACGCGAAGGCCTTTTTGACGAAGTGATCTTTGGTCCAACAAAGGACTGGGAATGCGCCTGTGGTAAGTACAAACGGATTCGTTACAAAGGAATCGTCTGTGACCGTTGTGGTGTTGAAGTAACCCGCGCTAAGGTTCGTCGTGAGCGTATGGGCCACATCGAATTGAAGGCTCCTGTTTCACATATTTGGTATTTTAAAGGAATTCCAAGCCGCATGGGGCTCACTTTGGATATGAGTCCACGTGCCCTGGAAGAAGTCATTTATTTTGCGGCTTATGTGGTGATTGATCCTAAGGACACACCGCTAGAGCACAAGTCCATCATGACGGAGCGTGAGTATCGTGAACGTTTACGTGAGTACGGTGCAGGCTCATTTGTAGCCAAAATGGGAGCAGAAGCTATTCAAGACCTCTTGAAACAAGTGGACTTGGAAGCTGAGATTGCTGTCCTCAAAGAAGAATTGAAAACTGCTTCAGGTCAAAAACGAATCAAGGCTGTCCGTCGCTTGGATGTTTTGGACGCCTTCTACAAGTCTGGCAATAAGCCAGAATGGATGGTCCTTAATATCCTGCCGGTTATTCCGCCAGATTTGCGCCCGATGGTTCAGCTGGATGGTGGTCGTTTTGCGGCTTCTGACCTCAACGATCTCTATCGCCGTGTTATCAACCGTAACAATCGTTTGGCGCGCTTGCTTGAGTTGAATGCACCTGGTATCATTGTGCAAAATGAGAAGCGTATGCTTCAAGAAGCGGTTGATGCTTTGATTGATAACGGTCGCCGCGGCCGTCCAATTACTGGACCAGGTAGCCGTCCGCTTAAGTCTCTGAGCCACATGCTCAAAGGGAAACAAGGTCGTTTCCGTCAAAACTTGCTGGGTAAACGGGTTGACTTCTCAGGTCGTTCCGTTATCGCTGTTGGTCCTACGTTGAAAATGTATCAATGTGGTGTGCCGCGTGAAATGGCGATTGAACTCTTCAAGCCGTTTGTGATGCGTGAAATCGTTGCTCGCGATATCGTGCAAAACGTTAAAGCTGCCAAACGCTTGGTAGAGCGTGGAGATGAGCGTATCTGGGATATTCTGGAAGAAGTGATTAAGGAACACCCAGTGCTTCTTAACCGCGCACCGACCCTTCACCGTTTGGGAATTCAGGCATTTGAGCCAGTTCTGATTGATGGTAAAGCTCTTCGTTTGCATCCACTGGTCTGTGAAGCCTACAATGCCGACTTTGACGGTGACCAAATGGCCATCCACGTACCATTGTCAGAGGAAGCCCAAGCTGAAGCTCGTATCCTCATGCTGGCTGCTGAACATATCTTGAATCCGAAAGATGGTAAACCAGTTGTAACACCTTCTCAGGATATGGTCTTGGGGAACTACTACCTGACCATGGAAGAGGCTGGCCGCGAAGGCGAAGGCATGATTTTCAAGGATATGGATGAAGCGGTTATGGCTTTCCGCAACGGCTATGTTCACTTGCATACTCGTGTTGGTATCGCAACAGACAGTCTTAATAAGCCTTGGACAGAAGACCAGAAGCATAAGATTTTGATCACAACTGTCGGTAAAATTCTCTTTAACGCGATTATGCCAGAGGAATTGCCTTACTTGCAAGAGCCGACTAATGCTAACTTGACAGAAGGTGTGCCAGCTAAGTACTTCTTGGAGTCAGGACAAAATATCAAGGAAGTCATTGAACAGCTTGAGATCAATGTTCCGTTTAAGAAGAAGAATCTTGGAAATATCATTGCGGAAATCTTTAAACGCTTCCGTACAACAGAAACATCTGCTCTTCTTGACCGCTTGAAGAACTTGGGTTATCACCATTCTACCTTGGCTGGTCTGACAGTGGGTATCGCTGATATCCCAGTTGTTGAAGATAAGGCTGAGATCATTGAAGAATCCCACAAGCGCGTGGACCAAATTACTAAACAATTCCGTCGCGGTATGATTACTGATGACGAACGCTACAATGCAGTTACTGCTGAGTGGCGGGCAGCTCGTGAGAAATTGGAAAAACGTCTGGTTGCCAATCAGGATCCGAAGAACCCTATCGTTATGATGATGGACTCTGGAGCCCGTGGTAACATCTCTAACTTCTCCCAGCTTGCTGGAATGCGTGGTCTGATGGCTGCGCCAAATGGACGCATCATGGAATTGCCAATCTTGTCTAACTTCCGTGAAGGTCTGTCCGTTCTGGAAATGTTCTTCTCTACCCACGGTGCTCGTAAGGGTATGACCGATACGGCCCTTAAGACTGCCGACTCGGGTTACCTGACTCGTCGTCTGGTTGACGTTGCCCAAGATGTGATTATCCGTGAAGATGACTGTGGTACAGACCGCGGCTTGCTCATCACTTCTATCACAGAAGGCAAGGAAATGATCGAGTCTCTGGAAGAGCGACTCAATGGTCGTTACACTAAGAAAACAGTTAAACATCCAGAAACTGGTGCTGTTATTATTGGTCCAAATGAATTGATCACAGAAGACAAGGCGCGCGAGATTGTTAATGCTGGTGTTGAAGAAGTGACGATTCGCTCTGTCTTTACATGTAACACCCGCCACGGTGTCTGCCGTCATTGTTACGGTATTAACTTGGCGACTGGCGATGCGGTTGAAGTCGGTGAAGCAGTCGGAACCATCGCTGCCCAGTCTATCGGGGAGCCTGGTACACAGCTGACCATGCGTACCTTCCACACGGGTGGTGTTGCCTCCAATACCGATATCACACAAGGTCTTCCTCGTGTCCAAGAAATCTTTGAAGCCCGCAATCCGAAAGGGGAAGCGGTCATCACTGAAGTCAAGGGTGAAGTTACTGCCATCGAAGAAGATGCATCTACTCGTACCAAGAAGGTCTTTGTTACAGGTGCAACTGGCGAAGGTGAATATGTGGTACCATTTACAGCTCGCATGAAGGTTGAAGTGGGCGACCAAGTCTCTCGCGGAGCTGCCTTGACTGAAGGTTCTATCCAGCCGAAGCACTTGCTGGCTGTTCGTGATGTCTTGTCTGTTGAAACTTACCTGCTTGCTGAGGTACAAAAAGTTTACCGCAGCCAAGGGGTAGAAATCGGTGACAAACACATCGAAGTAATGGTTCGCCAGATGATTCGCAAGGTGCGCGTTATGGATCCAGGAGATACAGATCTTCTCATGGGAACTCTCATGGATATTACAGACTTCACAGATGCTAACCGTGATGTGGTTATCTCAGGCGGAGTGCCTGCGACAGCTCGTCCAGTCCTCATGGGAATCACCAAGGCTTCCCTTGAGACAAATAGCTTCCTGTCTGCAGCTTCCTTCCAGGAAACAACTCGTGTCCTGACAGATGCTGCTATCCGTGGTAAGAAAGACCATCTGCTCGGACTAAAAGAAAATGTTATCATCGGTAAGATTATCCCAGCAGGTACTGGTATGGCCCGCTACCGCAATCTGGAGCCTCAGGCTGTCAATGAAGTTGAAATTATCAACGAAGTGACAGAACTGCCAGATGGATTTGAAACTGAAGAAAATATTGTTCTTAAATAAAGAACTTTGCCTCCCGATTTTCGGGAGGGATTTTTTGTTGCAGCCGATAATTTCTTGCTCGCAACTAAATATTATCCTATAATATACTTAGAAAATTGTTTTTAAGTTCTCCTTTATGGATCAACGACTATAGAAGAAATATTCAAGATTTCCTGTTTCAGTTTTTCTATGATGCGAGATGCCATATTTATTTTTAATCAGGGAGGTAGCTGGTTTTTTGTAGTATGATAGCGCTAGGTTATACTATTTTAAAAATCCTAAAATAGTAGGAGGGGCAGGTTTGAAATTTTAAAAAAGAAGAGGTTGGTTTTAATGGTGGTGGTCGAAGATTGTGGAGAACAGTAGCTGGCGTTTATCTAGCTAGCTCATTCATGAAGGGAGGATTTTGAAATATAAAGATTAGAAAACAATTAGATTACAAATAGAATAATATTTTATTACAATGAATAAAGATTAAAAAATATAGGTAAAAAACACAAAATTCTGCATAAAATACAGATTGAAGCCCATAGGTTCTTTCCTTTTTATTTATTTTTTTGGGAAAACCGAAAAATTTCAGTAATTTTAAGTTACAGTTAAGTTAATAAAATTAAAATAATCTTAAATAAGTTACCAACATGTAAATTACTATTAAGAAAGTATAAAATAATAGTTCATGCTTTGATTATTGAAACGCTTGATGGTAAAATAACTAAGGTTACTTAAAACAAACATTTTTTAGTAAAAAGTTAATATAACAATGTTGATTTTTGGTGAGGAAAAATGAAGAAAATTAAGGTAATGGTTGTTTTTGGAACTCGTCCAGAAGCAATTAAGATGGCTCCGCTAGTTATTGAACTGAAGAAGCAGGCAGCCCTGTTTGAAACAACAACGGTTGTGACTGCTCAGCATCGTCAGATGTTGGATCAGGTGCTTGAAACTTTTAAGATTAAGCCTGATTATGATTTGGACATTATGGGGAAGAATCAAACCCTGACAGATATTACTGTCAAGATTCTGCATAAGCTGGATGATATCTTAAAGGAAAACAAGCCAGATATCATGCTGGTGCACGGTGATACGACAACGACTTTTGCGGCTAGTCTTGCAGCATTTTATAATCAAGTTCGTATCGGCCACGTGGAAGCTGGTTTGCGGACTTGGAACAAATACTCTCCTTTCCCAGAAGAGATGAATCGTCAGATGACAGACTCTTTGACAGATTTGTATTTTGCGCCAACAGATCAGAGCAAGGCTAACCTGCTCAAGGAAAACCATCCAGCAGAAACGGTTTTTGTGACAGGGAATACAGCTATCGACGCTCTTAAGCTGACAGTCCAGGCTGATTATCAGCACGAGGTGCTTGATCGTATTGATCCAGCTCGCAAGATGATTTTGGTGACTATGCATCGCCGGGAAAATCAAGGCGAGCCGATG
>CBDFAZ010000014.1:0-26817 GCA_965245685.1 uncultured Streptococcus sp.
TTGGTACATATTGGTTTGGAAACTGTTAGCCTTGAAGGTAAACCATTCGAAGTTCATGTTTCAGAAGGTCAAAAAGTTGCAGCTGGAGATCTTCTAGTCACAGCTGACTTGGAAGCAATCAAAGAAGCAGGACGTGAAACTTCAACAATCGTAGTCTTCACCAATGCAGCAGCTATCAAGTCTGTAACAGTAGAAAAACTTGGTCAAGCATCTGCTAAGACAGTTGTTGCTAAGGTTGAATTGTAATATAGAAAAGAGAAATCATGGCAAAATTCCTGACATTAAATACTCATAGTTGGATGGAAGAAGAGCAAGAAACCAAGCTTAATCAGCTTGTAGAACGCATTCTTCAAGAAAAATATGATGTCATTTGCCTGCAGGAAGTCAATCAATTAACGGAGTCTGAACAGGTTGTTCAGGCTCCTTTCTATCAGGCGGTTGAAGGAGCGATTGCGATTCATCAAGACAACTTTGCTCTATGTCTGGTAGAAAAGTTGGCTGAGGCAGGACTGGACTATCATTGGTCCTGGGCCTATAATCATATTGGGTTTGATATTTACAACGAAGGAGTGGCAATCCTATCTAGAAATCCTATGGCTCCTGGAGAAGTTCTGGTATCAGAGGCTAATGATCCTACGGATTACCATACCCGCAAAGTCTTGCTAGCCGAGACTGAGGTAGAAGGTCAATTGCTGACAATTGCCTCCTGCCATCTGTCTTGGTGGGACAAAGGCTTTCAGGGGGAATGGGCTAAGCTTGAAGCAGAGCTGCTAAAAGCAGAAAGTCCTCTGGTCCTGATGGGGGACTTCAACAATCCGGTCGGTCAGCAAGGCTACCAGACCATCTTAGCCAGTCCCCTGAAGCTGCAGGATAGTCATACTGCTGCAAAAGAAGCTAGCGGTGAGGCGACAGTAGAAGGGACTATCGCAGGCTGGGACGACAATAAACATGCTCTGAAGATAGACTATGTTTTCACAAGTCAAGGGATGGATGTTGAGCGCTCCGCTGTCATTTTTGACGGGAAAGCAACACCTGTTGTCAGTGACCACTTTGGTTTAGAAGTGCAAGTGACATTATAAAAACAAAAAAGATGAGGCAAGGCTGTGAAAGCGGCAGATTTGTCTCTCTTTTTCTTTTTGATAAACATATATTTAGGGTAAAATGGTGAAATATTACACCTCAAACCGCTATCTTTTGTTATTCTTGAAAACGTGTTATAATGAAGTATTAGGATTCTAGGAGGAAATGGTATGCGTTGTCCGAAATGTGGTGGGAATAAATCAAGTGTAGTTGATAGCAGACAGGCAGAAGATGGGAATACAATCCGCCGCCGCCGTGAGTGTGAGGAATGTCAGCATCGCTTCACGACCTACGAGCGCGTCGAAGAGAGAACCCTAGTTGTTGTCAAAAAGGACGGGACACGTGAGCAATTTTCTCGAGATAAGATTTTTAACGGTATTATTCGCTCGGCTCAAAAGCGGCCAGTCTCTAGTGACGAAATAGAGGAGATTGTCAACCGAATCGAGCAAAAGGTCCGCAGTCAGAGCGACAATGAAATCAATAGTGAATATATTGGATCCTTAGTCATGGATGAACTGGCCGAGCTGGATGAAATCACCTACGTTCGTTTTGCCAGTGTTTACCGGAGTTTCAAGGATGTGGGCGAGCTGGAAAGCCTGCTCAAGCAGATTACCAAGGGGTCCAAGAAGAAAAAGGACAAATAAATGAAACCAAACCATCAGTTTTCTTTCTTGCGCAATAATGCAGTCAGCCCTGATATTGCTATCTTGACCAAGCTCTATCTGCCGATTTTGGGGAGAGAAGCGGTAACACTTTATCTTTATCTGCTGTCTTTTGGGGATAATGGGCAAAAACAGCACCTCTTCAGTCAGATTCTCAATCATTTAAATTTTGGACTTAATATTTTAGAAGAAAGTTTTGAGCGTTTGGCGGCGATTAAGCTAGTGGACCTTTATCAAACAGATGACCATTATCTGATTCAACTCTACCCGACCTTAACGGCGGAGGAATTTTTCAGCCATAATGTGTACAGCCGGCTCTTGGAAAAGAAAATCGGCGAAGCTGCTGCAGATGCCCTGCGACCAGAAAATCCTAGTGGAGAGAAATTGGTCAAGCCTTTTATGCAGGTGTTTGGTATGGAAGCTGAGCAGCCAAGGGCAGTGCGAAAGTCCAATGATTTTGACTTGGAGTATTTCAAGCAACGGATGGCTCAGGACAATCTTCGTTTTGCCAATGAAAAGGAAGATTTATTAGAATTGTTTGCAATTGCTGAGCAGAAAAAGTGGACTTGGTATGAGACCTACGTCTTGGCGAGAGAAACTGCTGTTTCTCAGGTCATTTCTACCAAGCGGATGAAGCAAAAGCTAGCTCAGAAGCCGGCAGAAGGCCAATTTTCTAAGCAGGAGCTGTCTATTATCCAAGAAGCGAAACGAACATCGCCAATGGTCTTCCTGGCAGAAATCAAAAAAACCCGTCAGGCTGCCATTACGCGGACGGAGAGAAAGCTTTTGCTGGATTTAGCTGAATTAGGCCTTTTGGACGAGGTTATCAACGTAATCTTGCTCTTGACCTTTAATAAGGTGGATTCAGCCAATCTCAATGAAAAGTATGCTCTCAAGGTAGCCAATGATTTTTCTTATCAAAAGGTGACGACAGCTGAGGAAGCTGTCTTGAAAATCCGTGAGCGCAACCAGCAGCCCCAGAACCGTCCTGCTAAATCTGGACAAGGCTCTACCAAGAGCAACGTACCTGACTGGAGTCAGCCAGATTATAAAAATGAAACGAGTGCAGAGAAGCAGGCCGAGCTAGAAGAACAGAAACGTCGGCTCTTAGCCAAACTTGAAGGAGGAGGCGAATAAATGGAGAAAATAGGACAGAATATGCCTCATATGAATAGGGTGCGGCAGTTTGAATATCAGGAGCTGGTCAAGCAGATTATGGCCGATCCAGATGTGGCAGCCTTTATCCAGCAGGAAAAGCTGACCCAAGCTGAGATTCAGCGCAGTGTCTCCAAGTTTAACCAGTATATTACGGAGCGCAACCGTTTCTTGCTGGGGGACGAGACCTATATTGCTAAAGGCTATAAGCCAATCTTGGTGAAAAATGAAGGCTATGCGGATGTTGCTTATGAAGAAACGCCTGAGTTGATTGAGCAGGAGAGACAGGAGGCCATTAGAAGCCGTCTCAATCTTATCAGTCTACCAGCCAGCCTCAAGGAAGCTAGTTTAGCACAGGTAGATCTGGATGATGTTGGTCGCTATAAAGCTTTTGAACTGTTGACCAACTTTGTTGCCGAGTTTCCGCATTATCAGAAGGCTGTTTATCTCTACGGAGATTTTGGAGTCGGAAAGAGCTACATGATGGCTGCTCTGGCGCATGATTTGTCGGAAAAACGCAGTGTTTCAACGACACTTCTCCACTATCCGAGCTTTGTTTTGGATGTGAAGAATGCCATCAGTTCCGGCTTGGTCAAGGAAAAGATTGACCAGGTCAAGACAGCTCAAGTGCTGATTTTGGACGATATCGGTGCAGAGCAGTCTAGCCCTTGGATGCGAGATGAGATTTTGCAGGTCATTCTCCAGCACCGCATGCAGGAAAATCTGCCAACTTTCTTTACTTCTAACTTTAGTTTTACGGACTTGGAGCGCCACTTTGCTAGCTCTAAGAATGGCGATGAGACTTGGCAGGCCAAGCGAGTTATGGAGCGAATTAAGTTTCTGGCTCAGGAGGTACGCCTAGAAGGAGAGAACCGCCGATGAATGAAACAATTAACTTGATGAATGCTCACACGTCTGTCCGCCGCTTTACAGAGGAGCAGATTTCGGATAAGGAATTACGTGCCATCATTGATGCTGGGCGGGCTGCGTCCAGTTGGAAGAATTTCCAGTCTTATTCTATCATTGTGGTGCGAAGCAAAGAGAAAAAAGAAGCCCTCTTTGACCTGGTGCCCCAAGAAGCTATTCGGCAGTCTTCGGCTTTCCTGCTTTTTGTTGGCGACCTCAATCGTGCTCAAAAGGGCGTTCACATGCATACGGAAGACTTTTATCCTGAGGGACCGGAGAATCTCCTGATTAGCTCAGTAGATGCCGCTTTGGCGGGGCAAAATACCCTGTTAGCGGCTGAAAGTTTGGGATATGGCGGGGTAATCATTGGATTGGTTCGTTATGCTGCCAGTCAAATAGCAGAGCTTTTCAAGCTACCGGACTACACTTATCCGGTCTTTGGGATTGCTCTGGGAACTCCTAACCAGAACCATGCAGTCAAACCGCGCCTGCCTTATGAAGCAGTGGTCTTTGAGGAAGAATATCGTGAACAGGATCGTTCAACTATCCAAGACTATGACCGCGTACAGACTGAATATGCTGGCGAGCGAGCTAAGGAAACCTGGAGTCAGCGTCTAGCTGCCCAATTTGGTCAGGAGCCAAATCAGGCTATTGACCAACTGTTCAAAGAAAAGAAATTAGAAAAATAGGGCGGAGTTTGGCTCTGTCCTAAAGAATGAAAGAGGAAAAACATGGCCTTACCAACTATTGCCATTGTCGGCCGTCCCAATGTCGGCAAGTCAACGCTCTTCAATCGGATTGCAGGTGAGCGGATTTCCATTGTGGAAGATGTCGAAGGGGTGACCCGCGACCGAATCTATGCGACCGCAAACTGGCTCAACCGTAAGTTTAGTATTATTGATACGGGCGGAATTGATGATGTTGACGCGCCTTTTATGGAGCAAATCAAACACCAAGCAGAGATTGCCATGGACGAAGCGGATGTCATCGTGTTTGTCGTATCTGGCAAGGAAGGTATTACGGATGCGGACGAGTATGTGGCTCGCATGCTCTATAAGACTCATAAGCCGATTATTTTAGCGGTCAATAAGGTCGACAATCCTGAAATGCGCAATGAGATTTTTGATTTCTATGCGCTGGGCTTGGGTGATCCATTCCCAGTTTCCTCAGTCCACGGGATTGGTACAGGGGATGTTCTTGATGCGATCGTTGAAAATCTGCCTAATGAAGAAGTCGTCGAAAATCCTGATATGATTAAGTTTAGCTTGATTGGGCGTCCTAATGTCGGCAAGTCTAGCTTGATCAATGCCATCTTGGGGGAAGACCGAGTCATTGCTAGCCCAGTGGCTGGTACAACGCGTGACGCTATTGATACGGTCTTTACAGATAGTGAAGGTCAGGAATTTACCATGATTGACACGGCTGGTATGCGCAAGTCAGGCAAGGTCTATGAAAACACGGAAAAATACTCTGTCATGCGGGCTATGCGGGCGATCGATCGCTCAGATGTCGTTCTCATGGTTCTTAATGCTGAAGAGGGAATTCGTGAGTACGACAAGCGAATCGCTGGCTTTGCCCATGAAGCAGGAAAAGGTATTGTCATCGTTGTCAATAAGTGGGATACGTTGGAAAAAGATAACCATACCATGAAAGACTGGGAAGAGGATATCCGAGACCAGTTCCAGTACTTGTCTTATGCGCCAATTATCTTTGTTTCTGCCTTAACCAAGCAGCGTCTCCATAAGCTACCGGACATGATTAAGCAAATCAGTCAGAGTCAGAATACCCGCATTCCGTCAGCGGTGCTCAATGATGTTATCATGGATGCCATCGCCATTAATCCGACACCGACCGATAAGGGTAAACGTCTCAAGATTTTCTATGCAACCCAGGTAGCAACTAAACCTCCGACCTTTGTCATCTTTGTCAACGAAGAAGAGCTCATGCACTTCTCTTACCTGCGTTTCCTGGAAAATCAAATCCGCAAGGCCTTTGTCTTTGAAGGGACCCCGATTCACTTGATTGCAAGGAAGCGGAAGTAGGAGTTGGAAGATTGGGGATTTCTACTTTTACTATGAGGAGATAGAAAGTGTCATATTTTGAATTATTTATAATTACTGTCTTGTCTGTATTTCTGCTTGTAGTTTGGGCATTAAGGAGATATCTAGGGAATAATATAGTGTTTTGGATACTTGCAACTTTTGATTTACTAGCCTTCTTTCTTCTGCTTTGGCAACTTTTTTTCAGTGGAGTTGAAGTACAAGTGCAAGGTTACTATTTGAGTGAAACTTATTATAGTTTTTATGAGAAAACTATTGTTTTTTTGCTTATGCTATGGTCTTTGTTCAAGCTTATTCTAGTGATATCACTGTATGTTACAATTGGTATGTTCTTAGTGAAAAATTCATCTCAAAGCACAACGGCTTAAACATGGACAAACATCTCAAGATTTTCTATGCGACTCAGGTAGTTACCAAACCGCCAACCTTTGTCATTTTTGTCAACGAAGAAGAGCTCATGCACTTCTCTTACTTGCGTTTCTTGGAAAATCAAATCCGCAAGGCCTTTGTCTTTGAAGGAACCCCGATTCACTTGATTGCAAGGAAGCGGAAGTAGAGTTGTAAAACAGCAATTTGACAAACATACGTTTATATGTAAAAATGAAAGTAAGCATAAGAGCTTGCTTTTCTTTTTTTATGTCGAAAGTATGGTATAATGGTGAGATAAATGTAAGGTGGTAATTATGGCAAAATTAATTCCTGGTAAGATTCGGACAGAAGGAATTGCCCTGGTTGAAAACAATAAGGTAGTAATTCTTGAGGTCAGTGATTCACTTTTATATGCTCGTGTGGATGAGTGCAATCTGCGCTATAGCTTGGATGATGATGTCATCTTTTGTTATTGTGACTTTTTCCAGAAGAAAAAATATTGTGCCCATCTGGCAGCCTTGGAGTATTATCTGAAAAATGCCCCATCGGGAAAAGATGTGCTAAAGAGTATGGAAGAAGAGGAGTTGACCAGTCAGGAGACCCAAGAGCTGGTTTCTTTCGGAAGCTTGTTCTTGGATAAGGTCTTGCCGGAGAAATCCGATCAACAGGTTCGTTATGAGCTTTCAGCTACTGGTCAAGAAGATTCTTATACAGGACAGTTTCTCTGGAGTCTTCGGATCAGTCGCTTGCCGGACGAGCGCTCTTATGTTGTCCGAGATGTTCTTTCCTTCCTTCGGACCTTGGAAAAGGGCGGGCATTATCAGATTGGTAAGAGTTACTATGAGGCTATTCATTTGGAGGATTTTGATGAAGCCAGTCAAGATTTACTCGTTTTCCTGCAGGGGCTAGTGCCCGACTATCAGGGGCAAGATTCTTCTTTGGTTTTCCCAAATGCTGGACGCAATCTTTTCTTCCCAGCCAGCATCTTTGAAGAGGGAGTTATCTTCCTAATGAATCTGTCTTCTTTCCGCTTAGAGTACAGCCTTTATGACTACAGTGAAGTCTTTTTCCAAGATTTACATGAAGAGGCAGAAGTTTATACTTTCCAAGTGGAAGAGCATGAAGAGCATTTTGAGCTAGTCATTGCTGAGAAGAATTATAAGATGCTTTATGATGGCCAGTTTATCTTTTATGGAGATACTTTCTACCAGCTAAATCCTCAGCAGATTAGACTAATGAAGGCTTTAAGGGAGCTGCCTATAGAGCATGATCGGTTGAAGCGCCTGCAATTCGACTTGTCGGAGAGGACGAAGCTGGCTTCCAGTTTGTCTGAGTTTAAAAAAGTTGGCCGGGTAGAAGCACCTGAAAGTATGATGATTCATGACTTTACAGCCAAGTTTGACTTTGACATCGGTCCTGACAAGCGTCTGATTTTGGACACTGTCTTTGACTATGGAGACAGGAAGGTGACGACTCGCAAAGATTTGGAACGTCTGCCTTTTGCGGGTAATTTTGAGCATGAGCAGCAAGTCTTTAAGCAAATGCTACAGGCAGGTTTTGTGGCAGACTTTTACAGTCAGCGACCGCCTCTGAAACCAGAAGAAATTTATCATTTCTTCTCAGAAGTCATTCCCAACTTTGAAGCTTTGGGCTATGTCAGCATGACAGAAGAGTTAGAGGCATTGGCACAGACAGAAAGTCCAAGGATCACTGTCAAGATGAAGGGCGGCCTCTTAGATGTAGGTTTTGATTTTGCCGGCATTGAGCAGTCAGAGATAGACGCAGTGCTTGATTCGCTCTTTAAGGAGCAGGACTTCTTTATCAGTAAGTCTGGGCAAGTCTTGATTTTCGATGAAGAGACCAAGGAAATGAGTCGGACTTTGCAGCAGCTGCGGAGTAAGCGGACTAAAAATGGCTTTATTCAGACCAGCAGTCTGGCGGCTTATCAACTGGCAGAGTTTTTCAAGGGCAAGGATAAGGTTCAATTTTCAAAAGATGTGCAGCAGCTGGCCTTTGACCTGACTCACCCTGAGGAATTTCCTCTTCCCAAGCTGCAAGTCAAGGCTGACCTTCGGGATTACCAAGAGACGGGTGTCAAGTGGCTATCCATGCTGGATAAGTATGGATTTGGTGGAATTCTGGCTGACGATATGGGACTAGGGAAAACCCTGCAGACGATTTCTTTTCTGAGTTCGCGTATAGATAACTCTAAGAAAGTCTTAATCTTGGCGCCATCCAGCTTGATTTACAACTGGAGCGATGAGTTTGCTAAATTTGCTCCGCATCTGGATGTGGCGGTGGTGTATGGTCTGAAAAATGTTCGTGATGAGCTGATTGCGGAGAAGCATCAGATTACGATTACTAGCTATGCTTCTTTCAGGCAGGATGTGGAAGAATACCGGGACAATCACTTCCAGTATTTGATTTTGGATGAGGCTCAGGTCATGAAAAATGACCAGACTAAGATTGCCCAGTATTTGCGGGATTTTGAAGTGGAGCATACCTATGCCCTTTCTGGGACGCCGATTGAGAATAATCTGGGAGAACTTTGGTCTATTTTCCAAATTGTCATGCCAGGACTTTTGCCAAGCAAAAAGGAATTTTTAAAACTGCCAGCAGAGAAAGTCGCCCGTTATATCAAACCATTTGTCATGCGGCGCAAGAAAGAAGATGTGCTGCAGGAACTGCCTGATTTGATTGAAGTTGCCTATCGCAATGAATTGGCAGATAGCCAGAAGACCATTTATCTGGCTCTGCTCAAGCAGATGCAGGACAGAATCATCCATGCGACAGAAGATGAAATCAATCGCAGCAAGATAGAGATTCTGTCAGGTCTTATGCGCCTCCGCCAGATCTGTGACACTCCGAAGCTGTTTATGGAAGATTACGAGGGCGAGAGCGGTAAGCTGGAAAGTTTGCGGGAATTACTTGAACAGATACAAGATGGTAATCGTCGTGTCCTCATATTTTCACAATTTGGTGGTATGCTGGATATTATGGAAAGCGAGCTGGACAAGCTTGGAATGGAGTCCTTTAAGATTACAGGCTCTACTCCGGCCAAGGAGCGTCAGGACATGACAATAGCATTCAATGACGGCCAGCGTTCAGCCTTTCTAATCTCCCTCAAGGCCGGAGGTGTCGGTCTGAATCTGACTGGTGCAGACACAGTCATCTTGGTCGACCTCTGGTGCGATCCAGCAGTTGAGGCTCAGGCCATCGGCCGTGCCCACCGTATCGGTCAGGAGCGCAATGTCGAAGTCTATCGGATGATTACACGGGGCACGATTGAGGAGAAGATACAGGAGTTGCAGGAGAGCAAGCGCAATCTGGTTTCGACTATTCTGGACGGAGCAGAAGCCAAATCCAGTCTCTCTGTGGAGGAAATTCGAGAAATTCTGGGAATTTCGGCAGAATAGCTTGAAAAATAGCCTGAATAGTTTATAATAATGAAGGGTTGAAAGGAAAAAGATATGACTGATAAACAATTTCCTCTGGTGTCAGATGATGAAATCATGCTGACGGAAATGCCGCATATGAATCTTTATGACGAACTGGATCTCATTAGCAACATTACCGGAGACTATACAGACCGTAATTATTTGGAATGGATGCCGATTGTGGACTCCAGCAGGCATGCTCCTATCGCTGCCAGTCAGGCTATCAGAAGACCGCTGCAAAAGCAATCTGCTTTCAAGGATTTTAAAAAGCCGATTGATAAGAAAGATCCGGCCATTCGTTATGCTGAGCAGGCACGCGAGGAAGCTCGGGCAGATTTGAAAAAGAAGCGTTCAGCTCCTTATCTAACCAGCGACCTTCCGACTAAGGTCCGCAGCAGAAAGCTTCCAACAGCTTCCAATGCGGAAAGACCGAAGCCAACAGCCCCTTTTCAAAAGAATACATCGGGCGAGTTTACGAAGTTTGGCGATAGGCTTCAGCAGGATAACTATATTTTGGCGGATATTCAGCCTGAGTATAGCCCTCAGCCACAGGAGCCGGAAGAAAAGCCTAAGAAGAACAATTATGATTTTTTAAAAACCAGTCAGATCTATAATCAGGATAGAGCCAAGGAGGAGCAGTTGAAGCATTCCAAGGCTCAAGAGCTGAACTTGACAGGCTTGGACAACGATTAAAGCTGGCTTGCTCAAGTCTTTTCTGCCTGCAATTTTCTGATGTTTATAAGGAAAATTGCTAGTTGATTATGTAAATGTAAAATTTATCTGCATATAACATCCATCATCGGTTGAAGAAAATCGATGCTAGAAGCTGGGACTTACTGATTGGTCCGGCTTCTTTGGTGTTTTGGTGGTGCCTAAAAGCTTGTAAAGAAAGAAAATCCCTGCGGGCTGATTAGGGTCTGCGGAGATTTTCCTCTTTTGACTTGCTTTTATGGCCTTGTATCTTAAGGAGTAATCATGACGAAAACCTATCATTTTATCGGGATTAAGGGCTCTGGTATGAGCGCTTTGGCTTTGATGCTGCACCAGATGGGACATAAGGTTCAGGGCAGTGACGTTGATAAATATTATTTCACTCAGCGCGGTCTGGAGCAGGCTGGCATTTCCATCCTGCCTTTTGATGAAAAGAATATCCAGCCGGACTATGAAATCATTGCCGGCAATGCCTTTCGTCCAGATAACAATGTAGAAATTGCCTATGCAGACGCAAACGGTATTGGCTATAAACGCTACCATGAGTTTTTAGGTGGCTTTATGCGTGACTTTGTCAGCTTGGGAGTGGCTGGTGCCCACGGGAAGACCTCTACAACGGGAATTCTCTCCCATGTTCTCTCCAATATCACGGATACTAGCTATCTGATTGGGGATGGTACAGGCCGTGGTTCTGCCAATGCCAAATATTTTGTCTTTGAGTCAGACGAGTACGAGCGTCATTTCATGCCTTATCATCCAGAATATTCGATCATTACCAATATCGACTTTGACCATCCGGATTATTTCACGAGCCTGGAAGATGTCTTTAACGCTTTCAATGACTATGCTAAACAGATTACTAAAGGACTCTTCATTTATGGAGAAGATGAGCAATTGCGCCGGATTACGTCCAATGTCCCTATTTACTACTATGGCTTCAAGGAAGAGGGCAATGACTTTGTGGCTCACGACCTCTTGCGCTCCACCAGCGGATCAGGCTTTAAAGTTTCTTTCCGCGGTCAGGAGCTGGGTGAGTTCCAGATTCCAAGCTTTGGCCGTCACAACATTATGAATGCGACAGCAGTCATCGGTCTCTTGTACACTGCAGGTCTTGATCTGAATCTAGTACGGGAACATCTCAAGACCTTTGGTGGAGTTAAGCGCCGTTTTACTGAAAAGATTGTCAACGAAACAGTTATCATTGATGACTTTGCTCACCATCCAACGGAAATTATCGCGACGCTGGATGCAGCTCGTCAGAAGTATCCAAGCAAGGAAATCGTGGCAATCTTCCAACCGCATACCTTCACTCGGACCATTGCTCTCTTGGACGAATTTGCGGAAGCCCTCAATCAGGCTGATTCAGTTTATTTAGCTCAGATTTACGGATCTGCGCGTGAGGTGGACAATGGCGATGTTAAGGTTGAAGATTTGGCTGAAAAGATTGTGAAGCGGGCTAAGGTCATTGATGCGGACAATGTTTCTCCGCTTCTTGACCACGATAATGCCGTTTATGTCTTTATGGGAGCTGGGGACATCCAGACCTATGAATATTCCTTTGAACGTCTCCTGTCCAATCTGACCAGCAATGTTCAGTAGGAGGAGACTTGATGGAAGCACCGATTCGAATCAGACAGGCTGACTTGAGCGACTGGGAAGAAATTTTTGCAATTGAGCAGCTGAATTTTCCAGCAGCAGAAGCAGCCAGTTCAGAAGTTCTCAAAGAACGGATTGAGCAGATTGCTGATACTTTTTTGCTAGTAGAGTTGCATGGTCAGCTGGTGGGCTATATTGTTGGACCAGCTGTTCAGGAGCGATATCTGACAGATGATCTCTATAGCAAGGTGGGTGCTAATCCTCCAGAAGGTGGCTTCATTGCCGTCCAAAGTCTGTCCGTCCATCCGGATTTTCAGAGGCAGGGGGTCGGAACCTTGTTGCTTGCAGCTCTCAAGGAGACAGCTGTTCAGCAAAATCGACAGGGCATTAGCCTAACCTGTCATGATGAGCTGATACCTTATTATGAGATGAATGGTTTCGTCCACGAAGGGATTTCTGACTCAAGTCATGGTGGAGCTGTCTGGTCTGATATGGTGTGGGATAATCCCAATTTTAAGGAGAAGTGATGATTATCCGTCAAGCTCAAATGGCTGACTTAGATGCCATTTATGCTATCGAATTGGAAAATTTCAGTCCAGAAGAGGCTGTTAGCCGAGAAAGTCTAGCAGCTCATATTCAAACCCTATCTTCAACTTTTTTGGTGGCGGAAAAGGATGGTAAGATTCTAGGCTATCTGGAGGGACCTGTCCGTCCAGAGCGTTATTTAAAGGATATTTCCTTTACAGAGGAGATTGAAGATTATAGTCATCTGGACGGTGGCTTTATCTCATTGACCAGCCTTTCTATCTCGAAAGATGCTCAGGGGATGGGGGTCGGCCGCAAGCTATTGGAAGCTATGAAAGAGATTGCTATAGCAGATGAACGCCACGGCATCAATCTGACCTGCCATGACTATCTCACCGCTTACTACGAGAAGCATGCCTTTGTAAATGAAGGTTTGTCACAATCAACTTATGCAGGCGCTACTTGGTTTGATATGGTCTGGGAAAATCCTAGTCTCAAACTGCAAAAAAAACCAATAATAAGCTAGAAAATCCTACTCTTATTGCATTTATCTGACTTTTAAGATATAATGTTAGGGATTATGATGAAGGAGGTCAAATTTTTGACTGAAAAATCACAAGACAAAGAGAAGAATCTGAGCTTTAAAGAGCAGATTTTGAAAGACTTAGCTGGAGAAAAGGAAGAACAAACTCCCTCTTCAACTAGCCAATCAGAAGCGGACGCTGCTTCTGCAAAAGAAACAGCAGCTGCGGAGGACTTTGAAGCTAGACCGGCTTCGGTAGACGTTTCCTACAAGGTTGCAGAGAATGAAAAGGCTCACCCTCAGGTCTATGGCCGAGTGGATGAGGAAGATAAGAAGCCCAATGAGGTCCTATCTCGGGCTAATCGAGCCAACAACACGGTCAAGAAAAAACGTCAAAATACATTAGCCCGCAGGATTATGACAACTGTTCTGCTGATTGTCCTGCTGGGACTTGTGGTCACAGGAGTTGTCGGCTATACTTATGTATCTTCAGCTCTTAAACCTGTTGATGCAAACGCAACAGAGTATGTGACGGTTGAAGTACCAGAAGGCTCAAGCTCTAAGCAAATTGGGGAAATCCTCGAGAAAAAGGGGCTGATTAAAAATGCCCAAGTTTTTAGTCTCTATTCCAAGATTAAAAGCTTTAACAATTACCAGTCTGGCTATTACAATCTCCAGAAGAGTATGGATCTAGATACCATTGCTCGGCAGCTTCAGGAAGGTGGAACGGATACGCCACAACCACCAGTTGTTGGCAAGGTTACTATTCCTGAAGGATATACACTGGAGCAGATTGCAGAGGCCGTGACGGTTAATGCAGCTGCAACTTCTAAGAAGACTAGTAAGACACCTTTTAGTAAAGACGATTTCCTAGCTAAGGTGCAGGATGAAGCTTTCATTTCCAAGATGGCAGCTAAATATCCACAGCTGCTGAGCACATTGCCAAGCAAGGACAGCGGAGTCAAGTACCGCTTAGAAGGTTATCTTTTCCCTGCCACTTATAACTATGGTGAGGATGCGGATCTGGAAAGCTTGATTGACCAGATGTTGGGCGCAATGAATACCAATCTGTCTTCTTACTACTCTACCATCGAAGCGAAGAATCTGACGGTTAATGAAGTTCTGACCCTTGCTTCTCTGGTAGAAAAAGAAGGTTCGACAGACCAAGACCGTAAAGATATTGCCAGCGTATTTTATAACCGTCTCAATCAAGCGATGCCGCTTCAGAGTAATATTGCTATCCTCTATGCTCAAGGCAAGCTAGGAAAGAAAACGACTTTGAAAGAGGACGCTGAAATTGATACCAATATCGACTCGCCTTTCAATGTCTATAAAAAAGAAGGGCTGATGCCTGGGCCAGTTGATAGTCCAAGCATGTCAGCTCTGGAAGCTACCATTAATCCAAGTAAGACGGACTACCTCTACTTTGTGGCAAATGTTGAAACAGGCGCTGTTTACTTCGCTAATACTTATGAGGAACACGCTAAAAATGTTGAGGAGCATGTCAACAGCAAGCTCACTCAATCCAGCAGCACTGATTAAAATGCTGTTATTGCAGACGAGAGAAAGCTAGCTCAGCTAGTTCTAGCTTTCTCAGTTCTGCTATATAAAAAAGGGACTGATACAGACTTGTCTCAGCCTCTTGTTTTAGTTTTAAAATAAAAGAAAATAAAAGAAAAGAGAAAAAATGGCTGAAAAAACTTATCCTATGACCCTAGAGGAAAAGGAAAAACTAGAAAAAGAATTAGAAGAATTGAAATTGGTGCGTCGTCCAGAAGTGGTAGAACGTATTAAAATTGCCCGCTCATACGGCGATTTGTCAGAAAACAGTGAATACGAAGCTGCTAAGGACGAACAGGCTTTTGTGGAAGGTCAGATTTCTAGTCTGGAAACCAAGATCCGCTACGCTGAGATTGTAAATAGTGACGCTGTAGCCAAGGATGAAGTAGCTATCGGAAAAACAGTTACTATCCAAGAAGTAGGCGAAAGCGAAGAGGAAGTTTACATTATCGTTGGTTCTGCTGGTGCAGATGCATTCGCAGGCAAGGTATCTAATGAAAGCCCGATTGGTCAAGCTTTGATTGGCAAGAAAACAGGTGATACTGCAACAGTCGAAACACCGGTTGGCAGCTACGACGTTAAAATTCTCAAGGTTGAAAAAACCGTTTAATAAATACCAAAAGGAACTGGCTAGAAGACTGGTTCTTTTTTCGTTTCTTTTAAGACAGAGAGTGTAGGCTAGATAAGAAGAGCAGGGGAAAAATAGAGAAAAGACAGATGGTTATGCTATAATGAGAATAAGTTAGAAAAGTAGGAGAACTCTATGCAAGAGCAAGATATTTATGGGAAATACGGTGTCTACCTGCCCAAGATTTTAGATGATCTTAGTCAGCGTATTCAAGAGGCTAATGATCGAGTCAAGCAGGAAACAGGGCAGAAGCTTTTTGAGCATTTTAATGCACGGGTCAAGCAGGCAGCCAGTATGGAAGAGAAATGTCAACGCAAGAATCTGCCTAGGGCGCCAGAGTCTGCCCTGAAAGAAATTCGTGATGCGATTGGGATTCGGATTGTTTGCGGTTTTATCGAGGACATCTATCAGACTATTGAGGTGCTTCGTCAGCTGGAGGGCTGTGAGATTGTTCTGGAAAAGGACTATATCCGAGCTGCCAAGCCTAATGGCTATCGCTCCTACCACTTAATATTAGAGGTGGAGACTCCTTATGAGGATTGTCATGGTCAAAATCCCGGCCGCTATTTTGTAGAAATCCAGCTTCGGACCATTGCTATGGACTCTTGGGCCAGCTTAGAGCATCAGATGAAGTACAAGCATGAGATTAAAGACAGCAAGCGGATTGTCCGTGAGCTGAAACGCTGTGCAGATGAGCTGGCGTCCTGTGATGTGACCATGCAGACCATCCGCAATTTGATTCGAGAAAGTGAGTGAGATGATGAAGATTTTATTAGCTGAAGATGAGCAGCAGCTGTCCCGTGTTTTGGAAACGGCGATGACCCATGAAGGCTATCAGGTTGATACAGCCTTTGATGGGCAGGAGGCTGTTGACTTAGCCAAGGAAAATGCTTATGATTTGATGATTCTGGATATCATGATGCCTGTTAAGACAGGCATTGAAGCGCTGAAAGAAATTCGCCAAACCGGCAATACGACCCATGTCATCATGCTGACAGCTATGTCAGAGGTGGATGACAAGGTCACAGGGCTGGATGCTGGCGCGGATGATTATCTGACCAAGCCTTTCTCGCTCAAGGAGCTTTTGGCTCGCCTGCGGTCTATGTCTAGACGAGTGGAGACTTTCACCCCCAATTTGCTGCAGATTGGTCAAACCAGCCTCAATGTTGGAGAGCATGAACTTATTAGCTCCAACTCCATCCGCCTAGCCGGCAAGGAATCTAAAATGATGGAATTTCTCATGCTTAATGCCCAGAAGAGTCTTTCCACTCAGGAAATCTTCCGCCATGTTTGGTCCAAAGACGAGGATGAGGATTTGGACGAAGGCTTCGTCTGGATTTATATTTCCTATTTGCGTCAGAAGCTGAAGGCTATTCATGCTGACCTTGCTATCTTGGGTGAGGAAGGCGGCAGCTTTACTCTGGTGCCGCTGGAAGGAGATGGCCATGTTTCGGAAGCTTAAAATTCGGTTCATTCTGCTGGCTTCGGCGGCTATTGTCTGTATTTTGCTGACCATGATTGCTGTCTTAAACTCCGTTCGCTTTCTGCAGACCAACGGAGAAATCCAAGCCGTTCTCAATATTCTATCTGCCAATAATGGAGATTTTCCCAGCGTAGAAGAAACGGCAGAGAGCTTGCAAAACGACCGTATCACCATTGACACGATCTACCAATACCGCTATTTTAGCGTGGTCTATAACGAAGATAAAACACTTTACTCCTCTAACTTGGACCATCTTTCCAATCTATCTAAGGAGCAGGCGCTCAGCTATGCTAACAAAGTGATTAAGGACAGCCGCAGCAGTGGGGTTTTTAAGGTAGGCAGTCAATTTTATTCCTACCAGATAACGCAGGATTCCAAGACCAAGCGCTATTTACTGGTGGTCTTAGATTCGACTAATTATCTCGAAAGCCGCAATGACTTTTTCTGGCTGTCTATCCAGTTAAGCTTCTATAGCTTTATTTTCTTTGTCTTAGTCGTGTCTGGATTTTCCAACTTTGCCATCCGTCCCTATATCAAAAACTATGAAAACCAAAAGCGTTTCATTACCAATGCGGGACATGAACTGAAGACACCATTGGCAATCATCTCAGCTAATACGGAGCTACAAGAGCTGATGACTGGCGAAAATGAATGGACAGAAAGCACCAAGGACCAGGTCAAGCGCCTCAGTAATCTAATCAATCAAATGGTCGTTCTGGCCCGTCTGGAAGAGCAGCCAGATGTTACCTTGGTAGATGTGAATTTCTCAGAAGTTGTCAAAAAAGTGGCTGGAAACTTCAAGTCTGTCATCGAGAAGGCAGGCAAGAAGTATGAGATCAAGCTGCAGGAAGACATCCATGTTAAGGCAACTGAAGATGAACTTTATGAATTGGTTAGTATCCTGATTGACAATGCCTGCAAGTATTGTGACGAAGATGGGCAAATTTTTGTCACTCTGACCAAGGCTAAGCGCGGGAAACGAGCCCGTCTGACGGTAGCCAATAGTTACGCGGACGGCAAAAATGTTGACTACAGTCGGTTCTTTGACCGTTTCTATCGCGAGGACGAATCGCACAATCAGAAGCAGCCTGGCTACGGGATTGGCCTATCCATGGCAGAAAGTCTGGTGCGGATTTTCAAAGGCAGGATTTGGGTTTCGTATAAGAAGGGCTTGATTGGCTTTACCGTTTTACTGTGATAGAGTCACCTCGTTCATCAGTTATTGCTTTGTTTGCTGAGTTTTTTGTATCGATTACGCTGATCCTTACTCGAGATTAAAAAAATTCTTCTAGTATTAGCTAGAAGAATTTTTCTTTATCTTGACCGTTGCTTACCAGCATTGCGGTTCTTTTTCTTTTTGTTCTTTTTCTCAATAGCCGGCTGAGCTTTTGGAGTGACATCTTTAGCCCGGCTAGCTTTTTTCAAACCTTTAGGAGGATTTTTTTCAAATTCCTCTGCCACCTGTTTTCTCAAGCGAGGTCGAATGATATAGTTGATGATAAATTGCTGGATGATTTGGATAAATCCACCGACTACCCAATAGAGAGTGACTGCGGCAGGTGAGAGGAATGAGAAACCAACAATCATGATAGGACTCATATAAGAAGCTTGTTTCATGCTGTTTCTTTGAGTTTCATCTTCAATACCATGCAGAGAGAGCACTGACTGGATATAGTAGAGGATACCAACAATGGCGGTCAAAGCCCAGTCGCTTTTAGCCAGGTCTTTAAACCAGAAGAAGGAACTGCCTGCAACACCTTGAGTATACTGGGCTGCAAAGAAGAGGGCTGAGAAGAAAGGCATTTGGATGAGCAGAGGCAGACAGCCTATACCGCCAAACATGCTAAGTCCATTTTCTTTTTGAGCAGCCATCAGTTCTTGCTGAGCCTGCATTTTCTCTTCCTGAGTTTCAGCATTTTTGATTCGCTCTTGGATTGGGGCGAAAATCGGCTTAAAGTAGTTCATCTTTTCAGACTGAAGCGTCGCCTTCCAAGACTGATAGATTCCCAGCGGCAGAATGATAATCCGCACGATAAGCGTAACGATGATAATCGCCAGACCATAACCCAAGCCTGAATTCTTGGCGAAAAATTGGATACCATCCGCCATAGGCTGACCGATCACGTCCCAGATCAGACCAGAAGGATTGCCGGCCTTGTCGCGGCCCACACAGCCGGACAGGAAAAGAAGCGCAGCCAGTCCCATACCGGAGAATAAAAAGCGTTTGAAATGTTTCACGAGTTCATATCCTTTGTTTCTAAAAAATAATACCTATCTATTCTACTGTTTTTTTGCAAAATATACAATAGTTCTGCAGACCTAATTTGAAATTTTAAAGTCAGGATAGGAGTCGAAATTAGCCATGGTTACGTCCAAATAACTGACCTTAGAAAAAGGTGTCGGTCCCTTGCGGATTTCCTGGATAAATTTGGCCATCAGAGCTGGGTCATCAGCCTGAGCCAGAATGCCAACAGTACCGTCGTCGTTGTTCCAGACCCGGCCGGTAATACCACCGATTTCCAGCGCTAGAGAATAGACTCCCCAGCGGAAACCAACCCCTTGTACTCGTCCTTGAGCTATCATTTTTACTTTCTGCATGGCGTCCTCCTTTAGTGAGCGAACCGAGGGATTTAAGCCCTCAGTATGAGTGCAAGTCTGCTAAATTGTGGTATAATGTTCTTATGAATATTATAACCTCAAAAGTCAATAATGTGGTAAAAAAAGCTAAAAAACTTCATCACAAAAAATACCGCAAGGATTCTTATTTAATCGAGGGCTGGCATTTATTTGAGGAAGCTGTCAGCAGCGGGGCAGAGCTGATTCGGATTTTTGCTTTAACGGAATACGCAGAGCGATTAGCTGATTTTTCTCAGGTAATCTTTGTCAGTCCAGAGATTTTAGCTGACTTGGCTGATAGTAAGACGCCACAGGGGATTGTCGCAGAAGTGGCTTTTGAAAGGGAAGAAATACCATCGGAGCTAAGCGGACGCTATCTTTTCTTGGAGGACGTTCAGGATCCAGGTAATGTCGGTACCATCATTCGGACCGCGGATGCAGCTGGCTTTGACGGGGTTTTCATCTCTAACTCGTCGGCAGACATCTATAACCTAAAAACGCTGCGCTCTATGCAGGGGAGTCATTTTCACCTGCCAGTTTATCGGATAGATACAGCTGATTTTATTAGGCTGGCTCAGTCTTCGGGTTTGCCAATTCTAGCGTCGACCTTATCGTCAACATCTATCGATTACAGAGAGGTAGACAGCAAAGAGAGCTTTGTCCTAGTCATGGGCAACGAAGGGCAGGGGATTAGTCCAGAAATGACGGCAGCAGCTGATATTCTGGTTCATATTTCCATGAAGGGGCAGGCAGAAAGTCTCAATGTTGCTGTCGCCGCTGGTATTTTAATCTTTCATTTAAGCTAAAAATCAGAAAAAGAGATATAATAGTTGGCAAGGGAGGTGATTCTATGCCTTACAAAAAGGACGAGGAATTTATGGCCTATGTTGGGCACTTGATTGAAAAGCCCAGTGTGCAGCGCCTGAAAGAAATTCCCCATCATATTCATTCCAATAGACTTGAACATTCCATCAATGTAAGTTATACTAGTTACAGGATTGCCAAAAAATTTGGCTGGAATGCTCGCAGCACGGCACGCGGTGCCCTGCTTCATGACTTATTCTACTATGATTGGCGTGTGACCAAGTTTAAGAAGAGTCATGCTTGGGTTCATCCCAGGCTGGCAGTTCGCAATGCTCGTAAGATTACCAAGCTCAATAAGGTCGAAGAGGACATCATCGTCAAGCATATGTGGGGCCTGACCTTGGCACCGCCTCGCTACAAAGAGTCATTCGTTGTGACGATGGTGGATAAGTATTGGGCCGTCAAAGAAGCGACGGCACCTTGGAGACGCAAGGGCGGTAATCGCAAGCTCTTTCATCGAAAGATGCTGAAACCGTAAATGTTTTATTATAAAAGGAGTAACTATGAATCATTCTATTATTCAAGATCAATCAGATATTAATTCTTTCTATGCTAAGATTTATTCTATCGTTGGTGTCGGTATCGGAATCTCAGCAATCGTGGCCCTCTTGATGCTAAACTTCTTTCAGGACATTATTATCTCTGTTCTGACAGGCTCCACTTGGATTTTCTATGCTGCTATTGCAGTTGAGTTTATCCTTGTGTTGGTAGCATCTGGAACTGCTCGGAGCAATAGTCCGGCGGCGTTGCCTATGTTTTTAGCTTATTCAGCCATCAATGGATTTACCCTGAGTATTATCATGGCGCTGTATCTTCAGTCAACTGTTCTCTTAGCCTTTCTGACAACGACTGTTATGTTCTTTGCTATGGGCTTCATCGGCAAGGTGACTAAAAAGGACCTATCTGGAATAGGGAAAGCTTGTATGGCCGGTTTGATTGGTATTATCGCTGCCAGTATTCTCAATATCTTCTTGGGAAGCAGTGGTTTGGACTTTATCATCAGTATCGTTGGCGTCCTTATTTTCTCAGGGCTTATCGCTTGGGACAATCAGAAAATCCGCTATGTCTATGAGCAGACCAATGGCAATCCAGGAAATGGCTGGGCAATTTCTCTGGCTCTGCATCTGTATCTGGACTTCATTAATCTCTTCCTCAGCTTGTTGCGTATTTTTGGAAGAAACAAATAACTAAGCTAAATAAGACTCAAGCATTGGACGTTTGCTCCAGTGCTTTTTGTTTCTCCTATGGATTTATGGTATAATAAACCCAGCAAATAGAAAGCGAGAATAGTATGAAAACTCCTTTTGTCAGTCGTGAAAAGCTAGCTGAGATTACGGCTCAGTTTCCAACACCTTTCCATCTTTATAATGAGAAGGGAATTCGGGAAAGAGCGCGTGCCCTGCATGAGGCCTTTTCATGGAATCCAGGCTTTAAAGAGTATTTTGCCGTTAAGGCCACTCCCAATCCTGCTATTTTAAAAATCCTCAAAGAAGAAAGCTGCGGGGTGGACTGTGCTAGCTACGTTGAGCTACTCATGAGCCAAAAGCTGGGCTTTACTGGACAGGATATCATGTTTTCGTCCAATAACACACCCGCTGAGGAATTTCAGTTTGCGCGTGACCTTGGAGCGACTATCAATTTGGATGCCTATGAAGATGTAGCTTTTCTAAAGGAAGCCGCTGGTATTCCCAAGGTCATTTCCTGCCGTTACAACCCTGGCGGTGTTTTTGAGCTGGGAACCAGCATTATGGATAATCCAGAAGAAGCCAAGTTTGGTATGACCAAGGACCAGCTGATTCAAGCTTTCAAAGAGCTCAAGGACTTGGGAGCTGAGAAGTTTGGGATTCATGCCTTCTTGGCCTCTAATACTGTCAGCAATGACTACTATCCTGAACTGGCCCGTCAGCTTTTTGAGCTGGCTGTAGAAGTAGTGGCTGAGACAGGAGTTGAGCTGGACTTTATCAATCTATCTGGCGGTGTCGGCATTAATTATCAACCTGATGGCGAGGAAAATGACATTGCGGTCATTGGCCAAGGAGTTCGTCAGGCCTATGAAGCTATTCTAATTCCAGCTGGTCTAGGACAGGTCAAGATTTATACGGAGCTTGGCCGCTTCATGTTGGCGCCTTATGGCCTGCTGGTCACCAAGGTTACCCATAAGAAGCAGACCTACCGAACCTATCTGGGAGTGGATGCCTCTGCGGTCAATCTGCTGCGTCCTGCCATGTACGGTTCTTATCACCACATTACCAATATGGATCGACCCGAGGGAGAGACAGAGATTGTGGATGTTGTCGGCAGTCTTTGTGAGAATAACGATAAATTCGCCATTAATCGCCCGCTGCCTGTCAGCCAAATTGGCGATACACTAGTGATTCACGATACGGGTGCTCATGGTTTTTCTATGGGTTATCAGTACAATGCCAAGCTCCGCTCCAGCGAAATTCTCTTAGAACAAGATGGCAATATTCGCATGATTCGTCGGGCTGAAAAACCAGAAGATTATTTTGCGACACTGTATGGCTTTGATTTTGAAAAATAGAGAAAATTTGATATAATGAAGAGCAATGTAAAAATGGAAATAGAGGAGTTCTTGATATGAATTTAGTTTTAGCAATTTTCTTGATTATGGCAGCATTTGCTGGAGGCGTGATTTTGGGTATGTATCTGCTTCGTCGGCAAGTTGAGAAGGAATTTGCAGAAAATCCGCGTCTGAATGTAGAAGCAGTTCGGACCTTGCTTAGCGCTAGCGGTCAACGGCCAAATGAAGCGAAAGTACAGCAAGTTTATCGTCAAATTATCAGCCAGCAGAAAGCTGCGCTTGCTAAGAGCAAAAAGAAAAAATAATTTTCTAGTGGCTGGCTGTTAATGCCAGTAGAGAAAATCTATAAAAAAATGGGGATTTGGAATCGGCTTCCAGTCCCTTGTTTTAGAAAGAAGACCTTATGGATAATCGACCAATCGGTTTTTTAGACTCAGGAGTGGGCGGTTTGACTGTAGTCCGTGAGCTCATGCGGCAGCTCCCCCACGAAGAGGTCATTTATATCGGAGATTCGGCGCGGGCTCCTTACGGTCCAAGGCCTGCTGAGCAGATTCGCGCTTATACCTGGCAATTGGTTAACTTTCTCCTGACCAAGGATGTTAAGATGATTGTCATTGCCTGCAATACTGCGACTGCTGTTGTCTGGGAAGAAGTGAAGGAAAAGCTGGATATTCCAGTACTGGGCGTGATTCTGCCGGGTGCTAGTGCAGCTATTAAGTCAACTGCCAGCGGCCGCATCGGTGTTATCGGAACGCCAATGACAGTTTCTTCTGATATCTATCGGCAGAAGATTGAAGCGCTCTCGCCGGAGATGCAGGTGGAAAGTTTGGCCTGCCCTAAGTTTGTACCTTTGGTAGAGTCCAATGAACTTCATTCCAGTCTTACCAAAAAAGTTGTCTATGAAACCCTGCAGCCTCTGGCTGGCCGGGTAGATACCCTGGTCTTGGGCTGCACCCACTATCCCTTGCTCCGGCCTATTATTCAAAATAGGATGGGACCAAATGTGAAGCTGATTGACAGCGGGGCAGAGTGTGTGCGAGATATTTCTGTCCTGCTCAATTACTTTGAAATCAACCGCAGCTGGGAAAAACAGGAGCTCAATCACCGATTTTACACAACTGCCAATGCCAAAAGCTTTTCGGAGATTGCAGAAAGCTGGCTGGGCCTGAAAGTGAATGTGGAGCATGTAAGCTTATGACAAATAAAATTTATGAATACATTGACGAGAACAATTGGTATATCGGAGAATGGACTCGCTTTCGCAAGGCTGGCTATCATTTCAACGACATCCCATACAGGCTCTTGGAGCATATAGATGCAGAGTTGAGCGAGTTGATTGAGCGGGATTTGGATGAAGACTACAACGCCTTTACTACAGTTGTGGTCAAATACGGCTCGCCTATGTCCTATATCCAGTTTGTCCTCAATATGATTAACGACCGCCAGGAGCGGGATTTTAAGGCGACCAGTCATAAGGGGGCTATTCTGATTACAGAAAAGGACTTGCTGCGCAAGGTCTTCTTCCTGTCTAAGGATGGGGTTAAGATGACTGACTTTTTTGGTCAGGGGCAGGAGACCGAGATGGCTGTCGGAGATACCATCTTGATTGCGACTCGCAACGAAGGTAAGACAGCAGAGTTTCGTAAACTCTTTGATAAGCTGGGCTATAAGGTTGAAAATCTCAATGATTATCCTGACTTGCCAGAAGTGGAAGAGACGGGAACTACCTTTGAGGAAAATGCGCGGCTCAAGGCGGAGACAATCAGTAAGTTGACCGGTAAAATGGTGCTAGCTGACGACTCAGGTCTGCAGGTCGATGTTTTAGGCGGCTTGCCAGGAGTCTGGTCGGCTCGCTTCGCTGGAGTAGGTGCGACAGATGATGAAAACAACATCAAGCTCCTGCATGAATTGGCTATGGTGTTTGATGTCAAAGATCGCTCTGCCCATTTTCATACGACCCTAGTGGTGGCCAGTCCTGACAGGGAGTCTCTGGTAGTTGAAGCGGATTGGCCGGGCTACATTGCCCATGAGCCAAAAGGGGAAAATGGCTTTGGCTATGATCCCTTGTTCTTAGTGGGAGAAACAGGAAAAACGTCTGCCGAGCTGACGATGGAAGAAAAAAATGCGCAATCCCATCGGGCTCAGGCAGTTAAGAAATTAGTGGAGGTATTTCCAGCATGGCAAAGCAAACTATTATAGTCATGAGTGATTCTCATGGCGACCGTGCTATTGTTGAAGAGATTAGGAATCATTATATAGGAAAAGTAGATGCGATTTTCCATAACGGAGACTCTGAGCTTCCTTCTGATGATGAGGTATGGCAAGGGATTCAGGTTGTTGCAGGGAATATGGACTTTTACGACGGCTATCCAGAACGATTGGTGACGGATTTGGCGGGGACCATTATTGCCCAGACTCACGGGCATCTCTTCCATATCAACTTTTCTTTTCAAAAGCTGGATTTGTGGGCGCAAGAGGTTAATGCAGACATCTGCCTTTATGGTCACCTGCATATCCCAGATGCTCGAATAGAGGGCAAAACGCTCTTTCTGAATCCGGGCTCCATCAGCCAGCCACGCGGCCTGATCAACGAACGTCTCTACGCTAAGGTAGAGATTGATGATGACCGCTTTAAAGTTGATTTCTATACGCGAAATCATGAACTTTTTCCAAGCTTGTCCAAGGAGTTTAGCCGATGATTGCTAAGGAATTTGAAGACTATCTGCTGCAACATGAAGAAACTTTTTTGACGCCTGGGGAAAATCTGGCGGTTATGATTGACACCCACAATGTGGATCATGCTATCCTACTATTGAGCCAGATGACATACTCACGTGTACCAGTCGTGACGGCAGATAAAAAGTTTGTTGGCACGATTTCCCTGACCGACATCATGTCCTATCGCATGCGCCATGATCTGCCAGAAGAGGAATTCATGATGACAGACATCGTCCACATGACCAAAATGGACGACTTGACAGTTGGACCAGATTATACTGTATCAGATGTACTTCATAAGCTGGTCGACGAGTCATTCCTGCCGGTTGTGGGCGAGGATCAGCATTTTTACGGAATTATTACTAGAAAGTCCATTTTGAAAGCTGTCAATTCTTTGTTGCACGGCTTTAGCAAGAAGTACGAAATTCGCAAAAAATGAAAGAATACATTAGACCGTTTTTAAATCAAAAAAACATCTCAGAAAATTCTAAAATTGCCTATTCTTATGATTTGGAGCAGTTTATCGAGGAAGTACAAGGCCGGATTACCGAGACCAATCTGCGGATTTATCAGGCCTCTATCAAGGATTTTAAAGTAGCTGTTCAGAAGCGCAAGCTCTCAGCAGTCAATCAGTTTCTCTACTTCCTTTATCAGCAGCAGCTTATTGAGGAGTTTCACCGCTTGGTCCTGCCCAAAGTGTCCGTATCGAAGGAGCAGGAAAATGAACTGCTGGATTTGTCTGCTTTTTGGCAGGAATCAAGCGTTCCCAGGGGGCGGCTGATGGCTCTTCTTATCTTGGAAATGGGCTTGCTGCCTAGCGAGATTTTGCAGGTCAGAGTGGCAGATGTCAATCTTGACTTTCAGGTTTTGAAGATTGAAAAGGCCGGTCAGAAGCGGGTCATCAAGATCCCTGAGAGCCTGACGGGAGAGTTAGAAGATTATCTGACAGGGACCTATTTATTTGAGAAAAACGGCAAATCCTATTCTCGTCAATGGGGCTTCCGTCAGCTAGAGGCCTTCTTGATTGAGCAGGGACAAGCCAGTCTATCTGCCCAAAGCCTGCGTGAGCAGTTTATTTTGCGCCAGCGGGAGAAGGGGATTGGCCTCTATGATATTGCCCAAGATTTGGGCTTGAAAACCATGATTACACTAGAAAAATACAGATAAAAATGGATATCAAACTAAAAGATTTTGAAGGCCCGTTGGACCTGCTGCTCCACCTTGTATCTAAGTACCAGGTGGATATTTATGATGTGCCCATTACGGAGGTCATCGAGCAGTATCTGGCTTATGTGGCTACCTTGCAGGCCATGAAGCTGGAAGTGACGGGCGAGTACATGGTCATGGCAAGCCAGCTCATGCTGATTAAGAGCCGCAAGCTT
>CBDFAZ010000015.1:0-25403 GCA_965245685.1 uncultured Streptococcus sp.
TAAACCTGCTAATACTAGCAGTGTAATAATACTTTTTGTTTTGCTCCATTTCATAATTAAGCTCCTATTTTGCAAATTTATCGTCTAAGTAATTAGGCAACTTCTCCACTTTCATTCCTCTCCTCCTTCTCCTCAACAAACTCTCTAACCAAGCGATAGATAACTGCAAAGATAGGCGTGAAGAAGATCATACCGACCAAACCAAAGAGATTACCCCCAATCAGGGCTGCGGCTAGGGTAAAGAGAGTTGGGAGACCGACGGACTGGCCTACCACGCGCGGATAGATGACATTGCCCTCAATCAGCTGCACTCCCTGAAAGACTGCGATTGAAAGAAGGGCTTTCCAAGGGCTATCGGTAAAGATAAAGATAGCTCCCAGAGCACAAGCCGAGAATGGCCCAATGTAGGGAATGAAAGAGAGCACTCCAGCCAAAACCCCTGTCAAAGCCGCGTAAGGCAGGCCTGTCAGAGAGTAGGCGATGAAGACTAAAATCCCAACAATGACGGCCTCGATCATCTGCCCCATCAGAAACTTATCATAGGTCTCAACAATGACAGAACCGACATAGGAGAGGCGTTTCACAGCCTTCTCAGGAAGCAGAACCTGTAAGAGACGGCTAGTAATTGTCTGCAAATGCTCCTTGCTGCTCAAGAAGGCAAACATGAGAAAAATAGACATGATGACCGAGAAGAAATTGCCAAAAATAGCAGAGATATTGCCCGTCAGACTGCCCAGAAGAGAGATGGCTCGGTTGACAATGTCACTGTTTTGCAGCTGCTTGGTCAAATCTTTCAGCTGGCTAGAGGAAAGCAAACCAGACTGCTGCAGCCACTTGGCTACCTGAGGCGCTACCTTGCCGATTGTCGCGCTTAGCTGATTGACCGCTGTAGTCAAAGTCGGCACGACGATGGAGACAATCCCCGTCATAATAAGAGCTAAAATCAGCACCTCCAAAACCAAGGCCAGACTGCGCTGCAACTTCTGAGGGACTCGGCATTTGCCCAAGAAGTCTTCCAGCTTTTTCATCGGAACATTAAAGATAAAGGCCAGAACTCCACCCAGTATAATAGGCGAAAAAACCGAAGTCAGACTCTGCAGACCAGACCAGATGTTCCCGATATAGAGAACCAGAGCCAGAGCGAGCGCTGCAAAGACGATTAGTTTATAGGATTCATTTATTTTTTTCATAAGGTGTCCTTTTAAGGTTTTGTCATTTCCTTATTTTATCATAATTTTCGAGGCCTTTCGAGCAGGAGGAAGCAGAGCGACACATAGGTCAGTCTGCTTTGTCATCGCTCTTGAATTTTTGCAAATCTTGAAGATAAAAAATCCCCGATATGATAGCTAGAACGCCGGCCAAGTTCCCAAAAAATGGAATGATTCCTGCAAGAAAGGCGAAAAAGAGAAGCTTATGGCTCATCTTATTGACTCTTGGCTCTTCACTATAATGAGCCATTCCAGCTAGAGAAAGACAAAGAAACAGCAAGCTGATCAGTATGATCAGGACGCCCCAGTCAGACTTTTCGACCATTTTGGGAACCAAATAAATAATTTCCCAGTGCCATCTCTGAGAAGAAGCGTAAAGGATGATGAGGCCTCCTAAAATTCCAGTAATTCCATTTACCAATAACAATTTCTTTGACTTCATAGCAATCTCATTCTTTCTTTTTTAAACATAGTATACCTAGTCACTTTCTAATCTGTCAACCATTATAAAAGAATGATTGTCACATCCGATAAATCCGTTTTCATTCAAATTATCTTATGATAAAATAACTTTATGCACAAGAAAACAATTATTGATTTTAAGCAGTTGGGCCAACGCCTGATTTTTACGAATCCCATCAAGGAGCTAAAGACTCGTCGTCTTGACCAAGTGGAAGAACTTTTGGCAGAGATTGAGGGCTGGCAGGAGAAAGGATACTATGCTGTCGGCTATGTCAGCTATGAAGCAGCTCCAGCCTTCGAGGAAAAGTTCCAAGTTCATTCCGCTCCGCTCCAGAAGGAATACCTCCTCTACTTTACTATTCACGATAAGGCTGAGGAGGCTTCCATTCCCTTGACCTATGAGGAAGTGGAAATGCCAGCGGCTTGGCAGGGGCTGACTTCTGAGCAAGAGTACCAGAAGGCTATCGAGACTATTCATCACCATATCCGCCAGGGCGATACCTATCAGGTCAACTTCACGATGCAGCTGTGCGCGGAGCTCAATCCTGAGGACAGCTTGGCTATTTACAATAGGCTGGTTGTCGAGCAAAATGCGGCCTACAATGCCTATGTGGAGCATGATGAGACCGCCATCTTGTCCATCAGTCCTGAGCTCTTTTTCGAGGAGCACCGAGGTGAGCTGACCACTCGTCCTATGAAAGGAACTACCAATCGGGGACTGACCTTAGAGCAGGATAGAGAGCAGGCTGCATGGCTGGCCCAGGATGCCAAAAACCGAGCAGAAAATATGATGATTGTCGATTTGCTCCGCAATGACATGAATCGCATTTCTCAGACGGGCAGTGAACGGGTTGAGCATCTCTGTAGCGCCGAGCAATACTCTACAGTATGGCAGATGACCTCTACCATCAAAAGCCAGCTGCAGGAGAGAGTCGGGCTGGCAGAGCTTTTCAAGGCGCTCTTTCCTTGTGGATCCATTACAGGTGCTCCTAAGATTTCGACCATGGCGATCATCAAGGCGACAGAAAAAGCTGCCCGCGGGGTCTACTGCGGTACAGTCGGCATTTGCCTGCCAGACCAGAGACGGATTTTCAACGTCGCCATCCGCACCATTCAGTTAGAGGGGAAAAAAGCCATCTATGGTGTTGGCGGGGGCATCACTTGGGACAGCACGTGGAAATCCGAATACATAGAAACCCAGCAAAAATCTGCCGTCCTCTATCGGAAAAATCCGCGATTCGACCTGATTTCTACAGGAAAAGTGACAGATGGAAAGCTGACCTTGCAAGACCAACACCTGCAAAGACTGACAGAAGCAGCCAGCTACTTCGCCTATCCTTTTGACCAAGACAAGCTAGAGCAAGAGTTAGAAGAAATCTGCACTCAGCTAGACGAAGGACAGGATTACAGGCTGCGTATAGCTCTTAAAAAAGACGGCGGTATTGGGCTAGAAACGGCTCCTCTACTGCCATTAACAGAGACTTTCAGAAATGCAAAACTGGTCGAGCAGACAGCCAATCTAGCCCAGCCTTTTACCTATTTCAAAACCAGCCATCGGCCACATCTGACCTTGGAGCAGCAAGAGCAGATTTATTACAATGCCCAAGGCCAGCTGCTGGAAACTTCTATTGGCAATCTGCTGCTGGAGCTAGACGGCAAGCTCTACACGCCTCCAGCTGAACTAGGCCTGCTCAAGGGCATCTACCGCCAGCAGCTACTGGATAAGAGACAGGCTACTGAGAAGATTCTGACTCTTTCTGACCTAGATCAAGCGTCGAAAATCTACGCCTGCAATGCAGTCAGGGGATTGTACGAGCTGGAGATTGATAAAGGAGAGCTCTGATATGAAAGTTATCTTTCTGCACGGACTAGGGCAAGATGAGCGTTCTTGGAAGGAAGTTCAAGAAGCCCTAACCGATGTCCCAACGGAGTCGCTGGCTCTTTTTCCAAGGGGTAATGAAAGCTATCAAGAAATTCGACAAGCAACCCTCCAGCACCTTCAGGCCCAAAATCAGCCTTTCATCTTAGTCGGTTTGTCACTCGGTGGCCTGCTGGCACTGGACCTAGCTGACCAGGCTCTTCTCCATCTAAAGGGCTTGATTTTATCCGGAACTCAATACAATTTAGCAGATAATTTTCTCTACATACTGCAGATTCTGGTCTTTAAACTGATGCCTAAAAGCGTCTTCACCAAGCAAGGAGCCGATAAGGACCATATGATACGGATTTTGACCGAACTGCGTAAGGTAAATCTCACTGATAAAATTACGAAAATCAAGCTCCCCAGCCTGCTGGTTTGCGGCAGCAAAGACCAGCCCAATCTAACAGCTGCCTATGAACTTAACAAGCTGCTTAAAAATTCTCAGCTTTGCATTATAGAAAAGGGCGGCCATACTCTGAATAGCCAAGCGCCAGAAACATTTGCTCAAATAATTGAGAAATTCCTACATGAATTCTGACCCTTTTACAAGACAAACCAAAAACTTTAGAAATATTTGAGAAATTCTTTATAAATATTTGAAGGTTTGGCGCTATACTAGTTAATAAGAAGAGGAGTTTTCTCTCCTAACATCATGAAAAGGAGAATTGATCATGGAAAATGTTTTGGTTTTACAGCAAGTCAGCAAGAAATTTGGCCGGCAGTACGCTCTGACCGATGTGAGTCTGACGATAAAAAAAGGAGATATTTACGGTTTAATTGGCAAGAACGGGGCCGGTAAGACCACTCTGATCAAGGTCATTACCCAGCTCTTGGAAGCAAGCAATGGTAATGTCTCCCTCTTTGGCTCTCAGAACTATCAAGAATGGACGCAGAGCCTCAAACGGGTCGGATCGGTCATCGAAACACCGGTCGCTCACAACCACCTGACAGCCTATGAAAATCTCAGCTACTACTGTAAGCTCCGCCATATTCCCCATGCGGATAAGGTCATCCGTGAAACCTTGGAATACGTGGACTTGACAGATACCGGCAAGAAGAAATTCCGCGACTTCTCACTCGGAATGAAACAGCGGCTGGGTCTAGCTATCGCGCTTCTTACCAGACCTGACCTGATGATACTGGATGAGCCTATCAATGGCCTGGATCCAGTCGGCATCAAGGAATTCCGCCAGCTGGTGCAGCGGCTCAACGAGGAGTTGGGCATGACCTTTATCATCTCCAGCCATATCCTGTCTGAACTCTACTTGGTGGGGAACCGGTTCGGCATTATCGAGGAAGGACGGCTGATTCGCGAGATTTCCAAGGCGGAGTTTGAAGAACAGAGCGAAGACTATATCGTGCTTAAAACATCGCAGTTGGAAGAAGCCAGCCGGCTGATTCATGACCAGCTCATGCATCGTATCAAGGTGGTCAATGCTTCTGACGAGATTCATATCTTCACCCATTCGCATGAGATTAGCAAGATTGTCAAGGAACTTGCGGCTGCAGATATACCGGTGCAGGAGATTTACTATGCACGACAAAACCTAGAAAATTTCTTTACAGACTTGGTCGAATGAAAAAGGGAGGCTTATCATGATGGATTTCATTAGAGCCGATTTTTACCGGCTCATACGCTCAAAAGGCTTTTGGATTACTGAATTTTTATTAGTTTGTGTGATTTTCTCAGCAACCTTCTTCCAAGCAAATATTCATTTTGGAGCAAATATCTCCAGAAATGAGGCTGCTACTCAAGCTCTAGGAAAACTAACCGGACTTCAAGCTCTGGACTATTTTGCAGGCAATACAGACGGTCTGCTCTTTTTCACCATCATTGGTATCGGTATGGTCCTTGGAGTGGACCTGTCTCGGAAACTTTATAAAAACTGTCTGAGCTATGGCATATCTAAGCTCAGCTATTATTTTTCTAAATTCTTTGTCTGCGTTAGCCTCGCAGCCTTCCACTTCCTGATGATTTTATCTATCTCCTTTGTGACCGCTAGTCTGTCCAACGGAATTGGAAGTGCCCCCAGCTCTTTTTTGCCTCAGCTGGGAACTGCCCTCTTCATTCAATTTCTCAGCACGGTTACATGGATTGCCATCATTTCTTTTGTACTCTATGCCAGCCACTCCATCGCGTCTATCTTTCTGACCTATTTCCTTGGTGGTACCTTACTGACTATTCCCCTCATCTTTTACCCTGAAAATGAATGGTTGCTCTATCTGACTCTGCGATTTAACACAAATATGGCAGCAGATGGCGGGACTGTTATCAAGGCTATCCTGACAGTGGTAACGGTCACCCTGCTCTTTCTAGGTGGCGGGCTGATGGTTTTCAAAAAGAAAGATTTATAAAAAGCAGGAACAATCTTAATCATTCAGAGGAGATTTCATGTTACATACTATTCAGGCGGAGCTCTACCAGCTTGTCCGCTCCAAACTTTTTTGGCTAATAGAAGGGCTACTCTTTTTTCTCATTTTCATCAGCTCTCTTGGTGAAAGAAACTTTAATTTTTATATCTCTACATCTTCTGATCCAGAAGAAATAGTCATCCAAGGTTGGACAGGATTTGAAGCTCTCGGGGAGCTTGCTAAAGATTTCCTGCCCTTTGTCATGATTACTGTCCTCGTGCTCATTATCTTTCTGTTAGGTCGTGACCTGACTAGAAAATTATACAACAATATATTAACTTTCGGGGTTTCTCGGAAAGAATTTTACTTATCCAAAATAGCTGTTCTTGTCATAATTATCATCTTTCAACTAATAGCAGCCTTTGCTGTAGCCTTTATCTTTGGAAGCCTCTTCCACGGACTTGGAACTATGCCAAAGAACTTTTTCTGGAGCTTTTCCTTGTCTTTCTTTCGCTCCTTTCTCTTTATTATGACCTGCAGTTCCGTAGTTACCTGTCTTCTCTACCTGACCCGCTCCACCCTAGCCAGCTATCTGGTCTTTTTCGCCCTGATTATGCTTCAGTCTAGCCTCGTCATCGTTTTCCCTCAGATAAATTCTGAACTATTCTTATTCCTTATCCTAGCTGCTTCTCTCTTAGGTGGTTACCAAGCCTTTCAGCACAGAGACTTATAAATTTAAGCAGTCAGCCCTTTGGCTGCTTTTTTATTGCTTTTGGATTGGTTCTGCATTTCTTTAGAAATATTTTAGAATTTCTTGAGAAATATTTGAAATCTAGCTTGTATACTAAAATCAAACCTAAGAAAGCGAGAATATACCATGCAAACTGTTTTAGAAGTAAAGCAAGTTACCAAACAATATGGTCAGCAATATGCCCTCGATCATGTGAGTCTTTCGATCCAGAAAGGCGATATTTATGGACTGATTGGCAAGAACGGAGCTGGCAAAACCACTCTTCTCAAGACCATTAGCCGGCTCATTCATGCCAACAGCGGAACCGTGTCTGTCTTTGGTTCGCAGAACTCTAAGGAGTGGAATGAAGCCCTGCGCAAGATAGGAACCGTCATCGAAACACCAGTCGCTTACAATCAGATGACTGCTTATCAAAACCTCAACTACTACTGCAAGGTCCACCAGATTGCCCAGCCCGACCAGCTCATCAAGGAAACTCTGGCCTATGTCGGATTGAGCAATACTGGTAAAAAGAAATTCCGAAACTTTTCGCTAGGAATGAAGCAGCGCTTGGGGATCGCAATTGCCCTTATCAGCAAGCCTGAACTTATGATTTTAGACGAGCCCATCAACGGCCTAGATCCGCTTGGCATCAAGGAATTTCGACTGATGATTCAGCGACTCAATCAAGAATTGGGAATCACTTTTATCATTTCCAGCCACATCTTGTCCGAGCTTTATCTGGTAGCCACCAAGTTTGGAGTGATTGACCAAGGACGGCTTGTCGCAGAATTCACCAAGGATGACTTTGACCGAGCCAGCGAAGATTATATCGTCCTCAAAACCAGCGATAGAGACCAGGCTGCCAATCTCATCCAAGGCAAGCTCCACTATCAGCTCAAGGACGCTGATAAATCTGACGAACTGCACATTGTCGCCCAAGAGCAGGAACTAAATGACATCAACAGGGAGTTGGTTCTATCCAACATTCATGTCAATGGTATCTATGCAGCTCACAAAGATTTAGAAAAATACTTTACAGATTTAGTCCAGTAAGGAGAAAAAACCATGTTACATACTTTTCAAGCAGATTTTTACCGTTTCTTTCGTTCCAAGGCTGTTTGGATTACCGAATTCATCTTTCTACTGACGACCTTGAGCGCAGTCTTTGGCAAATTAAATGCCGTCCAGCTTATACAAGCGGTGTCCAACGCTATCGGTAATAATACTTTTATCATCATTATCCTCTCTATGGTCGTCATCGGGACAGATCTGAACAAGCAGCTTTACAAGAATACATTAACCAGCGGCGTTTCCCGTACCAGTTTCTTCGTCTCTAAAGCCCTAGTCATGGTCTGCGTAACGTTCCTGCAGTTGGCTCTCTATTATAGCATCAACTTTATCCTAGCAGCCATTCTAAACGGTATTGGTGATTTATCCGCTACCTTCCTGCTTCAGTTTATTCTTCTATTCTTTGTGCAGTGCCTGACTATCATTGCTTGGACAGCTATTATTTCCTTTATTCTTTATCTGAGTAAATCTATGATTGCTGCCCTGGGAGGTTACCTTTTCTGCGCATCCTTAACCGGAGCTCTTGCTCAATTTTATCCCAAATCTTTATGGCTGCAGCATTTCACCATGAGCTTTGATTTTGAGACGCTTCAAAGCAACGGTGTAACCTTAAGAATTGTTCTAATCGCCTTGGTTTTAGGAACAGTCTTCACCGTAGCAAGTCTTTATACTTTCCACAAAAAGGATTTATAGTAAACAATGAGCTGGCTCTCGACTGGCTCATTTTAATCTTTTCAATTTTAAATTTCTTTAGAAATATTTTAGAATTTCTTGATAAATATTTGTTAATTAGTTTGTATACTAAAAGTATAAACAAAGTAATTAAAGGAGAAACATCATGCAAAATGTTTTAGAAGTGAAAGGACTCACTAAAAAATACGGTGATCAATATGCTCTGAAAGATGTCAGTCTTTCCATCAAGAAAGGAGAGATCTACGGTCTCATCGGAAAAAACGGTGCTGGTAAGACCACACTGATCAAAATCATCACGCAAGTCATCTATCCTAGCGGAGGGTCCGTGTCTGTCCTGGGCTCTCAGAACCAACAAGAATGGACCAAGGCCCTCAGCCATACTGGATCTGTTATCGAGACCCCTGTAGCTCATGCCCACATGTCGGCCTATGAAAATCTACGCTACTACTGTACCGACCGGGGCATTCCAAATGCTGACAAAGTCATCAAAGAAACCCTGCAATATGTCGGCCTGACCGATACTGGAAAGAAGAAATTCCGTAACTTCTCTCTGGGGATGAGACAGCGGTTGGGCATTGCCATTGCCATTCTGGGGCGTCCCGACTTGCTCATTCTGGACGAGCCCATCAATGGCTTAGACCCAGTTGGGATTCAGGAATTTAGAGAAATGGTCAAGCGCCTCAATCAAGAACTAGGCATCACTATCATCATTTCCAGCCATATCCTGTCCGAGCTTTATCTAGTAGCAACTCGCTTTGGCTTTATCAATCAAGGGCATTTCATCAAGGAGCTGTCTAAGGAAGAATTTGACCGAGAAAGCGGCGACTATATCATCCTCAAAACGGATAATATCAAGCAAGCTGCTCATTTAGTGCAAGACAAGCTCGGCTACCAGCTCAGACCAAGTAACAAGGAAGATGAGCTGCATATTTCCGGTAAGGTACAAGAAATTCGCAAGATTGCCAAGGAACTAGTCCTAGCCGACATCCCAATCGGGGAAATCTACTACGCCCACAAAGACTTAGAAAAATACTTTACAGACTTAATCAACCAACAAGGAGGAAACACTCATGTTTAATAGTATCAAGGCGGATTACTACCGTCTCTTCCGCTCCGTAGGATTCTGGGGAGTGCAGGCTTTCTGCATCTTTGGAATTCTCCTCGGCATTTTCACTTCCAAAGTTGTCAGTTCCGACAACGGTATCTTTTTTGCCATAGATGTCGTCTCCTACAACAGCGGCATGCTCTTTATTGCCTGCAATGTCATGACTAGCTTGCTTCTCGGTGTTGATCTCAATGACAAACTTTATCACAATAACCTGACTACAGGCAAGACTCGGACCCAGTATTACTTCTCTAAATCACTGACTATCGGTAGCTTACTTCCTATGCAGTTCATACTACTCTACATTTTTGGTATTGTCATCGAATTTGTCCGAACCGGTGGTAATATGGGAACCCTGCCAGATAATTTCTGGGGACAATTCGCAATACTCTTTGTCATGCAGGTCATCTGTACCTATGCTTGGTACTGCATTACCAGCTTTGTCCTCTACTTGACTCGAAACTATAGTGTCGTCTTTATCACCTATATCATGACCTACATCTTACTCGGCCTCCCTAGTCAAATGGTTGATGCCAATAATGAATGGTTCAAGGCTATCAAGATGGAGTTCGTCTACGGAGACGCTTCAATACCAAGTGTCATCATCAAAACAGCTATCTTTGCTCTCAGTCTGATCACGGTCTTTAGCTTAGCAGGACTGGCTACACTGAAAAAGAGAGATTTGTAAAATAAAAACTCAGCTAACCATTAAATTAGCTGAGTTTTTTTGAGCGGATTTTGATTGGATTATGAGCGGATTTCACTCCTTCTGGTCTAGCACCGCTTTATCGGCTTTCTTTCACTGCTTCCAATCTTGCTTTTTCAAGAACAGACTGATGCAGACTCCTAGGATAAGGTAGAAAGTGACAAAGGCAAGACTAGCTGCCAGACTGGTCGGATATGGAAAGATCTTGCCCATAGGAAAAAGAACATTAGATAGAAATCCGAGGGGAACAAAGAGCAAGAATAAAATCAAGGCTAGCTTAACCTGAAAAGAAGGTCTTACCTCGGATAGATTGCGGCCTGTTCCCCACACCAGCAGCCCTACTCCCTGAACGATCAGCACCGGCGTTAGCAAGATACTGATCTTGAGAAAATCAGCTAGGATAATGGAGAGGATGATGCCCAGACCGACCAAGCCAAGAGAGAGCTGATAGCAAATATTGCTGGCTATTCTCCTGTGCTTGATTGACTGCTCTTCCTCTTTCTGGACTACAGGCTCAATTCCCTTGAGCAGATAGTCTGTGGTCACCTCAAAATAGTCACTCATGGAAATGATCTTATCCAAATCAGGCATACTCTGCTCGCTCTCCCACTTGGAAACGGCCTGTCTAGACACACCGAGTTTTTCGGCTAGCCCCTCCTGAGAAATGCCCCGCACTTTTCGCAGGTACTGGATTCTGTCTGATAGATTCATGGATTGTTTTACCTACTCTTTCTTATTTTTTATACTTTCTTTCATTGAAACTTATTATAGCACAAGGCGGAGAGACTGCAAAGTCTGATTGTCATCTCTTCATAAAATGCTAGACTTCTTCTTTAGATGCAAGAGCTTTTTCCTCCCTATCCGTCCGATACCAGAGATAGATACTATAAAGTGTCAGGAGAATCACACCTCCAAAGTAAAAGAAGGGATTAACTTGAGAAAAATCCAAATTGTTAGCTTGAGCTATTCCAACAAAAGTCGGGATGAGAGTGTTGGAGAGCGCATGAAAGATGTTACAAGCAAGGACAGACTGGGTCTTCTTATACAGAGCTGCAAGCCAAAAAGATAGAAGGATACTGAAAATGATAAAAACTGAGAACAGATCCTGGCTTCGATCATAAAAGCGATCGTAAAACCAGAGAGGGATATGCCAGATGGCCCAAATAATACCGGTCATAAAGGTAGTGACAAAGAAAGAAAACTTTTTCTCTAAGGCTGGCTGTAGGAAGCCGCGCCAGCCAAATTCTTCAATCCCGCCCGATAGGACAATACAATAGATAAAAAACCAAGGAAATCTTACTAAAGCGCCGTCTACCAGCTTGCCGCCAGAAGCTAGGGCATAGAAGGCGGTCAGACCGCCACCATAGATTAGCAAGTAGAGCCAGGTCTCTTTCTTGCCTGAAAAGAGATAGGAGCAAATGGCCTTGAAGCCTTTCTTTTTCAGTACGATCAGGCTAGCCAGCATAGGCCCAAACATAGCAATACCATTTAGGATAGCTTCAAGAGCAAGATAGGCTGTAGGTGGACTGTCTGGCCAAAGGTTTTTGAGGATAATGTCCAGCAGCCAGAATCCCCATGTCCAGCCGAAGTTCCAAGCCAGGAACGGCAAAATTAGTTTGGGTTGTGGTTTGATAGTTGTTTCTGTATTCATGAGAATACCTCCTTATAATATAATTAAACTCAAGTTTTTGATCCAAATCTTCAAAGACAGCGACTCGTTCATTCCGAAATCAAAAACTTGGTTTCTGCTTTCAGGTTAACAAAAAAGCCAGTTGCCTTTCTAGCGACTGGACTTGGAATAAAGAAAAAATCTAGTTGCTTTTTGAATGATTGAACTTGGAATCTTTGTCAACTGTCAGTTGCAAGTCAGTTATATCAAGGGCTTAGAGCAGTTGGCTGATTTTTCACTTTGACCGGTAAAATGACCTCTCTAAGATAATTGGCTTTTCAAATCACAAAACAAAAAGGCATATTTATCATGCCTTTCTTCGATTTAATCTAAAAATAAACCTCAGCCAATTCGAAAATTAGCTGAGGTTTATGAGCGGATTTTGAGGCTAGCTAATAGAGCTAACTCTTTCTTTTTTTGCTTTTTTAAAAGTCATTTACAAAGTCACAACTAGTTCAAACCAGTCGTCCTCGGCTTTCATTGTCAAGTCCCCGCCTAGGATTTCGACTAACTGCTGGGTAATGTAGAGACCCAGACCTGAAGACTCCTCGCTACTGGATAGATTTTCTGAGTAAAAGCGATTGGTCAGCTTATCCAGATATTGGATAGGCTGCTGGACGATATTTTTGACGGTAAAGATACAATGCTCGCCGTCTTTTTTCAGAGAAATGCTGGCGGACTTACGGCCGTGCTTGAGGACATTGCTTATCATATTTTGGACAATGCGCTCTAAAATTTCTGGGTCTGTCTCTAACTCTAGACCTTCAGCCAGCTCTACCTGCAAGTCAATCTGGGCTTTCTGAAAGGCATCATAATAGGTAAAAAGCTGCTGGGTTACTAGCTGAGATATATCTGTCGGCTGGACATTGGCTCGAATGGCACCCTCCATCAGCCGGCGGTACTCCATCAAGGCTTCCAGCCGTTTGGACACCATTCCCAGACTATCTGCAATTTTGATTAGCTGCTGACTTTCCTGACTATCATCCTTCAGCAGCTGCTGCGTATAGCCACTGGCAATGGTCAGAGGAGTGCGGATATCATGGGCGATATTACTGATGGCCATATCCAGCGTCTTCTTTTCCTGCTGGACGACAAAGGTCGTCTTATCTAGCTCCCTAAAGAGCAGCTCTGCTTCCTCTGTCAATTCCAAAATACTGGGGGCATGAGCAGCAGGAGCCAGACGATTCTGGCTCCCTGTCTGTCGCTTCCGACGAATCTGCTGTGCCACATCCTTGACCGCCAGATGATAGCGTATGAAACCAATAGCCAGAAACAGACTGATAAGGGCAAATAAAATGACTAACACCAACATATCAGTCCTCCTTGAGCCGGACACCCAGACCCCAAACAGTCTCTATGTATTCCTCTGTTGGGTCCAACTGAGCCAGTTTCTTACGTAGGTTGCTGAGGTGGGTGTTCAGGGTATTATCCCCAGGCAGATAACTCTCTTCCCAGACCTGCTCAAAGAGCTCTTCCTTTGTGTAGATCTTCTTGGGATGACGGAGCAAGAGCTGGAGGATATGATATTCTTTCTTGCTCAGACGGGCGCTTTTCTCACCGCAGACCGCCTCAAAGGTAGCCTTGAGCAGACGGATATTTTTAAAGGACTGGCCTTCTTCCTCGCCAGTCAAAGCCTGCTGGCTGCGCAGCTGCACGGTAATACGGGCAAAAACCTCATCCAGATTGAAAGGTTTGACGATATAGTCATTGGCACCATTCAGCAGATACTGGCTAACCAGCGCTTTCTCCCCAAGGGCTGTCAGCATAACCACTGGCACCGTCACATTGCTGCTGCGAATTTCCCTCAACACTTCATCGCCATTCTTACCCGGCAGCATGATGTCCAGAAGGACCAAATCAATCTCCTCCCTCTCAAACAGCGAAATGCCCTCCGTCCCTGAATAGGCAGAATAAACCGTGTGTTCCTTCTGAAAAAGTTCTTTTAGAATTTCATGAATATCACTATTGTCTTCGATGAGTAAAATATGAGCCATAAACACTCGCCTCCAGAAATTTCCTATCACTAGTGTAGCAAGGATAAGAGGCTAAGTCAATAAAAGATGGACTATTCGAAAAACTTTAGAAATATTTTAGAATTACTTGAAGGATATTTGAGAATCGGACTTTAAAATAGAAAGAAATAAGAAATGTATGTGCTATAAAAAGGAGGCTCAATATGTTTAAAATTTTTTGCAAAATCATTTTTAGAAGTATTACTTTCGCCCTTGAGGGCTAAAGAAAAAGGAGACTCGCATGAAAAAATCATTTATTCTAACACTTCTAACCATTATAACTCTAGGACTCTTCCAGCCAGCTACGGCGCTAGCTGAGGAGGCTCAAAAGCTACCATCTGGTATCGAACGTGACCAGATCGGCCAGAAAATCCAAGACTATGTCAAGGAACATGAAAAGACAACAGCCGGCATGGCGACGGCAGTCTTTGATAAGGACGGTACCATTTATCAAGGCAACTTTGGATACATGGATAAGGAAAAAGGCATCAAGGCCGATGATGATAGCGTTTTTGAATGGGGCTCTGTAACCAAATTAACCGTCTGGCTCTCTGTTATGCAACTCTGGGAACAAGGTAAGATTAACCTAGAAGAAGACATCCGCACCTATCTGCCAGATGGTTTTCTCAAGACTCTCCGCTATGATAAGCCTATCACCATGCTGGATCTGATGAACCATCAGGCGGGTTTTGAAGAGGGGGCTCATGCTGCTTATCTGGAAAATAAGGGGCAGACGATAGAGGAGATTTTGTCAGTTAGTCAGCCAACTCAGATTTTTGAACCTGGCACAACAACAGCCTATTCTAATTTTGGAGCAGGCTTAGCGTCCTATATCGTTGAGCGAATCTCTGGTCAGCGTTTCTCCAACTACGTCCATGAGCATATCTTCCAGCCATTGGACATGAACCAAACCGCCATCCTTCCTGGATTCGCGGATAATAAGTATGTCCGTGAAAAACGAAAGAAAGCTCAATCTTATGATACAGAAGGAAACTCACTCGGTTCGGCTTACTTTGATTTTGGCTTGTATTCTGTTGGTCAGGCAGCTTCTAGCCCTGAAGACTTTCAGAAGTTTGCTCAAGCCCTGTTAAAGCAAGAAAAATTGTTTCAACGTTCAGAAACTTGGAAAACACTTTATACTGCTACTTCAACCTTCCCCGGAACGGATAGACTGCTAAATGCTCACGGCTTCATGGTCGAAGAATATGGCACTGTTGTTCTGGGACACGGTGGGAATTCCACTGGTTATTCATCTTACATTTTACTAGACTTGAAAAACGGTATTGGCCTTACTGTCATGACCAATCAAAAAGGCGAGGATATTTATAATGTTCTGATGCCCGAACTTGTTTTTGGAGCTAAGAAAAAGACTGATAAGGCTACCTTTGAAAATTTCAAGCCGGGCTATTATCGTTCCGCTCGGTACTTCGAGACTGGTCCCCTGTCAGTTGCCCGAACTCTATTTTATACGAGTTATGTCCCTAAAAGTATGGACAATCCGCAATTAAACCAAAATTATGCGGTGCTAAGCCATGAAGGCGGCCAAGAAAAAATCACTAGCACCACAGGCGATACACTCAAGATATCGGATACAGAAATCTACAAAGATTATGCCATGTACTTCTTAGCAGTTGCAGGAGTGGTCTACGCTCTCATCAATCTATTCATTAGTGGCGTTGCTGGTCTTGTTCGCTCGCTGAAAAAAATGCCATCCAAGATGCCAAAAGCCCTGCGAATCTGGAATACTCTGACTTCGCTGACGGTATTAGCAACCGGAGCAAATTTTGCTTTATTATTCCTTGCAATGACCAGCGGTAACATCGGCTTTGTAGCTCCTTGGCGCTATACAATCTTTGCTGGTCTAGGACTCATCTTAGGAGGTTGCCTAGTCTATCCGCTTCTGACCAAAGCTAAAAAAGGACTCGGAAAAGGAAGTGTCTTCCTGACGGTTATGACTAGCCTATCTGCACTGGCCATCGTAGCCAATATCCTTTATTGGTCTCTTTACCAGTGGTGGGCATTATGATGAAGAGCCTGTCTTCCTTAGGGGAGATGGGCTTCGTCTGCATAATTCTGCAAAGGAGAAAATCCTATGACCAATGAAACAAGAATAACCTGATTCTAAATTAAAAGGAGACTGCGCCGACTATCTGAACTCAGCTTATGTGAATACTAAAGTTGAACAGAAAGGAAATGCTATGAAAAAAACATTTATTCTAACACTTCTAACCATTATAACTCTGGGACTCTTCCAGCCAGCTACGGCGCTAGCTGAGGAGGCTCAAAAGCTACCATCTGGCATCGAACGTGACCAAATCGGTCAGAAAATCGAAAGTTTTGTCAAGGAACATGAAAAGACAACAGCCGGCATGGAAACTGCTATCTTTGACAAGAATGGTACCATTTATCAAGGCAACTTTGGATACATGGATAAGGAAAAAGGCATTAAGGCTGATGATGATAGCGTTTTTGAATGGGGCTCCGTAACCAAATTAACCATCTGGGTCTCTGTCATGCAGCTCTGGGAGCAAGGTAAGATTAACCTAGAAGAAGACATCCGCACCTATCTGCCAGAGGGCTTTCTTAAGAATCTCCGCTATGACAAACCTATCACCATGTTGGATCTGATGAGCCATCAGGCAGGATTCGATGAGGTAACCATGTACCTACAAGACGATAAAAGTCTCGAAGAAATCCTTAAAGAACAACAACCTATTCAGTCTTTTGAACCTGGTACAGTCACAGCTTATTCAAATTACGGTGCTGGCTTGGCTGCTCTGATTGTTGAGCGGATCTCTGGTCAGACTTTTGCCGACTATGCCCATGAGCATATTTTCCAACCACTGGGCATGGATAAAACGGCTATTTTGCCGGATCTATCAGACAATTCCTACGTTCAGAAAAAGCGTCAAGAAACCAAAGGATACGACACTAAAGGAAACTTACTGAGCAAGGACCATTTCATCACTAGCATCTATCCTATCGGAGCGGCTACTGGCACCTTGAAAGACTTGGAGAAGTTCGCCCAAGCCCTGCTGGCTCGCAAGACGCTCTTTGAGCGCCCAGAGGCCTGGAACACCCTCTATACTGCCAGTTCCACCTACCCTGACACGGATATCATCCGCAATGCTCATGGCTTTTGGGCCAACGAATACGGTACTACTGTGTTGGGCCACGGCGGAAATACAGCTGGCTCTACTTCACGGATAATGTTGGACTTGGAGCACGGTATCGGCTATGTCGTCATGACCAATCAAGGTACAGAGCAAAATTATAATTTCCAAATGCCAGAGCTCGTCTTTGGACCACGTAAAACGGCCAGCAAGGAAACCCAAGAGCAGTTCAGTCCAGGCTATTATCGCACTCTGCGAAATCTTAACCAAGGGCCTCTGGCTATCTTTAAAATGATTCCAGCCTCCGCAGACTACTTGCAGGAACCATCTGATGATCAGCGATTGCCAAACAACTTCTGGACCATTTATCAGAACAAAGGCAAGACCCATATCGCAGTGGCTGTCGCAGACTATGAGAAAGTCTCTGACTTTGATTTCTTTAAAGACTATGTTGTTCTAGGCTTGGCCGGACTTGGTATCATCTACGCCCTCGGCCTCATCATCATCAGCCCGCTCCTAGGAGTCTATCGGCTTATCTTTCGCAAGAGACAAGACCAGCCAAATCGCACTTGGAAGGTCTGGAACCTCCTAACAGCTGTTGGTATTTTGGCCGTTCCAATCAATCTCTTTCTGCTATTCATGTCAGCAATTCCAGGAAATTTCAGCGAGATCGCTCAGTGGCGCTACATGCTCTTTGCTGCTTTGGGACTCCTGCTAACCGCAGCCGCTCTGTTACCGCTCTTCAGAAAGTTCAGAGAAAAGCTCAGCAAAGGCCGCCTCTTCCTGACGGTCATGACCAGCCTATCTGCCTTAGCAGTGGTCGCTAATATCCTCTATTGGTCCCTCTATCAGTGGTGGGTATTCTAATATGAAAGGAGCCAGCTATGAAAAAAACATTTTCCCTAATCCTTTTAACTCTTTTGACTCTAGGAATCTTCCAGCCAGCTACGGCGCTAGCTGAGGAGGCTCAAAAGCTACCATCTGGCATCAAACGTGACCAAATTGGCCAGAAAATCCAAGACTATGTCAAGGAGCATGAAAAGACGACTGCCGCTATGGAAACGGCAGTCTTTGACAAGGATAGCACCATTTACCAAGGCAACTTCGGTTATATGGATAAAGAAAAAGGCATCAAAGCTGACAACAGCAGTGTCTTTGAATGGGGCTCTGTGACCAAGCTGACCGTCTGGATAGCTGTCATGCAACTCTGGGAACAAGGAAAGATTGACCTAGAGGAAGATATCAAGACCTATCTGCCAGAGAATTTTCTTAAAAATCTGCACTTTGACAAAGCTATCACCATGCTGGATCTGATGAACCATCAGACGGGATTTGATGAATCTCTGTCTTACACAAAAGGTGATAAAAATATAGAGGAAAATCTACGCATGCTCCAGCCTGTCCAGTCCTTTGAACCTGGAACAGTAACCTCTTATTCCAATTATGGTGCTGGGCTCGCTTCTCTGATTGTCGAGCGGATTTCCGGTCAGACCTTTGCTGACTATACCCACGAGCATATCTTCCAGCCGCTTGGTATGGACAAGACAGCTCTCCTACCGAACTTATCTGATAATCCCTATGTTCAGAAAAAACGTCAAGAATCTAAGGCTTATGATACAAAGGGAAATTCATTAGGGACAGCTTTTTATGAATATGGTCTCTACTCAATTGGCCAAGCAGCCGGTACCTTGGAGGATTTACAGAAATTTGCTCAGGCTCTGCTGGGGCGCAAGGTTCTCTTTGAACGTCCAGAAACTTGGAATACTCTCTACAATCCCACTTCGACCTATCCAGGTACAGACATTGCCCGCAATGCCCACGGTTTCTGGATCAATGAATACGGAGTCAGCATCATTGGCCACGGTGGTAATACTGATGGTTTCAGCTCTCGTCTCATGCTAGACTTGGAAAGTGGCATCGGCTACATAGTCATGACCAATCAAAGCATGGAAGAGAATTACAACTACCAAATGCCTGAACTGGTTTTCGGAAAACGTAAAACAGCTGACGAAGATACCCAAAAGCAGTTTACACCAGGCTACTACCTTTCTCCGCGTACCTTTCTCCATGGCCCCTTGTCCTTTCTAAGACTCATGATGCCCTCAATAGAGAAGATTGACAACCCTGCTCAGAACCGAATCTTGAGTACCAATTTTTGGACCATCTATGAGAGCAAGGGAAAGATTACAATTCCTGTCGCTGTAGTAGACTATGAGAAAATCTCTGCTTTCGACTTCTATAAGGACTATATCATCGTAGGTTTAGGCATTCTTGGAATTGTCTATAGTTTTGGAACGATCATCACCAACCTTTTATTAGGAGTTTATCGCTTGATTTCCCGAAAAACGGTTGAGCCCACAGACCGCACTTGGAAGATCTGGAATCTACTGACTTCCCTTGGTATTCTGGCGGTTCCCCTAAACCTACTAATGATTATGATACCTTTGATGGCTGATGACCTTGATTCTCTAGCTCATTGGCGCTACATGCTCTTTGCTGCCTTGGGACTCCTGCTAACCGCTGCTGCTCTGCTGCCGCTCTTCAGAAAATCCAGAGAAAAGCTCAGCAAGGGCCGCCTCTTCCTGACCGCCATGACCAGTCTATCTGCTTTGGCAGTAGTCGCTAATATCCTTTACTGGTCCCTCTACCAGTGGTGGGTGCTTTGATATAAGTTGCCTGCCTTCCTTTGGGAAGGTGGGCTTTGGCTTTTTGGAAAAATATGATGTCCTCCATATTAGCTGCTTGGAGGTATGAGGGGAAGATGTAGAGAAGCAGTGTCAGGTTGACAGAATAGATAGGTGAGAAAGAGAAAACATATGCTTAGCTATCAAATAGTAACATGTCATACGTTTTTTGATTCATACTCAAGTTATTCCTGCCTAGTGTGAATTTTCATTATTTGAGTATGAATGCCAAACTGATAATTTGTTAATTTGTTCTTGAATAAAGAGGGTTAGTTCCTCAACTGTTAAGGGAATATCCTGCCTGGCATATTTTTCTAGCAGCGCGAAAATCCCTCCCATTACAAAATCAAAAATCAAGTCTAATTCTGTATTTAGTTTTTCAACTTTTAAAAATGCCAGCAAATGAGGTTGCAAGGCTTGTTTGTAAGATTCATAAAAGGAAGAATCTCTGTTTAGAAATACGATTATTTCACCATAGACTTTATGAACAGTAATCAACGATTTTATAAATTTCTCGTCTGTCAGATTTGGTTGCAGACTGATTTCAGAAATGATAGAGTGAATCAAATTGGTTTCCACTTGCTTCCTGAGATCGTAAACATCCTCAAAATAGTAGTAAAATGTCGACCTATTATAACCCGTCCTTTGACAAAGTTCTTTTACTGATATTTTATTTAAAGGCTTTTCGCGTAAAGCCTTGAGAAAAGCTTCCATAAAAAATTCTCTGGTTTCTTCTAATGCAAATAACAAACTCATGACTTTCCTTTCGGACACTTTGGGCAAAATTGTTGGTATCATTCATGGCAGATTTTGTCTATACTAGACTTATCTTATACAAATGAGGTATTGTTATGTCCAAACTGATTTCTGTTTGGTTAAAAATCTGGATTCCCATTCTCTTTGCTATGGGAATCGGTATTCTCTTATATCTTATCACACATTGGACTACACTAGATGCTGGAAGCAGATTTGTCGCTATAATCTATGTCATGCTCCCTTTGCACTGTCTAGAGGAATGGAAATTTCCTGGCGGTTTTCATTATAACTACAACATGCTTCGGCGCTCTCGAAAGCCCGATCGCTATCCTATGAATCAACTTTCTGATATGCTGACTATTATGTTAGCTGAATTAATTGGTATTGTCTGTCTTTTCTACGGTGTCAATCAGATCATTGTTATCTGGAATCTTATCTTTTGCTTTTTTGAAATGATTGGCCACCTGATTTTTGGGTTCAATATGTACCGACGTTTTCGTACAGTAGGAAAAAGAACCATTTACAACCCAGGTTTTACGACAGCGGTTGTCTTTACGCTTCATGCTCTCTACTATGTTCTGAGCCAGTATCCTACAAATCTCCCCAGTTTGCCAATAATCATTTTAGCCATTATCAGTGGAACAGTTCTTGTAAGCAGTGTCATTCTTATCCCTGAGCAACTGTTCAAATCAAAGGAGACTCCTTATCCTTTTGATAGCAACCGCTATTATGAAAAATATCTCGCGAGAGAAAAAAACTAAGCTATCTTCCCTAATACATAATCTTCTTTAAAAATTCTATGAGAAATCAAAGGCATAACTGAGCGACTAATACTCACCGAAAATCAAAAAGTGGCCTAGTTTTATTCTACTATTTTAAGTTTGGACTTGCGGCCAACCAGACATATCTAATGTTTGTTAGCTGTTATTTCCAACTCTATCGCGACAGAAACAATATAGATACACCTGACAAGTCTATCTGCTTTGGCAGTGGTGGGTGCTCTAAGGCAAATTTTATATATCAGTCCCTCTGGCTTTCTATTTTTTGACCACTAAATTGTATTTAGTTTTTTCTTGATTTTTTATATTTTATTTATTATAATATGAACAAGTTCATAAAATGAACGTATTCATATTTTGAAAAGGGATTTAAAAATGAAAGTAAGTAAAAAAGAGAAGAATCGTCAAGCTATTTTAGAAGTGGCAGGGGAGTTGTTTCTCTCTAAGGGCTTTGGAGCAGTTTCTATGCGAGAGATTGCAGAAGTCTGTGATATAGCTACTGGAACTCTATATAATTATTTTAAAAGCAAGGGGCAAATTTTTATTGAAATAGTCATCCAGAAGCAGTTTAAGCTGACTACAAAATTTGATGAAAATGCTGAAACTTATACAGAGCTTGTGGCAAGTATTAAAAAGCAGATTATATCTGATGTTGGCACTATAACTGAAGTTGAGAAATCCGACTGGCAGAGCATTTTTCAAATTCTCACCTCTGATACTGATTCCAGTCAATATTTGAGCAACTTGCTGTATCTTGATAGTCAATATCTTCAATCAATTAAGACTTACTTGGAAAGCAAGGCTCATCTACTGCCAGAAAACTACCCAATCGACCTCCTGCTGGAAATACTTTATAACAATTTAGGGCTTTTGGTAATCCGATATCTTTATACGGATATGCCACCATCACTTTTAATGGAAAAAGGATTGGAACAGATAGAATTTATCATGGGGCAGGGAGGAATAAAATATTGAGAGATATTTGCACACCTAAGTTTTTACAGGAACTATTTGGACGGAAAACAAGCCTGATAACCATAGCTATCACGATGACCTTCTCTATTATGGTAACTGGATTACTCTGGCGTCTTTCCTTGCCAGATCAGAATTGGCCATTATGGCAAATCATCACTTTTTGCCTCTTATCTGTAGATATCAGCGGAGGAGTGATTGCTAATTTATCTCAAGGGACTAATCATTATTATCAGGAGTCTGTAAAACGACGATGTATTTTCCTCCTGATTCACATTCAGCCCTTACTTCTAGCTCTACTTTTTAATCAATCTTTACTAATCTGTACTATGGTCTGGCTTGGTGCGATGATAGGCGCTCTGTTTGTTAGCGAACTACTGAAAGATTGCAGGGAGCAAGCATTAACTGGTGCTTCTATGGCGGGGTTGGGTTGCATTCTTCTTATTAGTTACAGTAAATTGCCAATCAGTATGACAGCTCTTTTATCACTTTACCTGATTAAACTTCTATTCGCTTTTAGTGTAAATCACTATACGACCGCTTGAAGTAAAGATTAGAAATAAAAGTATGCGAGTCTAAAATATGATGAACAGAAAGGAATCTCTATGTTGAAAAGAATCTTTATATTTATCCTTAAAACAATCACTTGGCTGGTAGGAATCTTAGCTCTGGCCTTATTGGCTCTCTTTCTCTATCACCGCTTTCAAATAGCTCAGGAAAGCAAACTCATTGAGAAGCCGATTGGTCAGCTAGTCGAGGTAGAGGGTAAGAAGCTTAATGTCTACACTGCTGGCAAGGGCAAGAAGACCTTGGTTTTCCTAGCAGGTCTGGGCACCAATGCTCCGGTTCTGGATTTCAAGGCTCTTTATTCCAAGCTGGAGGACGATTATCGCATCGTCGTGGTAGAACGTCTAGGCTATGGTTACAGCGATGATGGAAACGATGACCGCTCATTGGATAGACAAGTGGAGCAGACACGTAAGGCCCTCAAAGCTGCTAAGATATCCGGTCCTTATGTTTTGGTTCCGCATTCGATTGCCGGTTTAGAAACGATTCACTGGGCCAATCATTACCCAGAAGAAGTAGAAGCTATTATCGGGCTGGATATGACCATCCCTCATACAGAGGTGGCCGACCAGCAGAAATTTTATGGCTCTTATCAGACTATCCAGCTGGGGAGAATGCTAGGCTTGGCTCGCCTACCGATTTTCTTTGATGAAAATAGCAGCCCAGCCATAAAGTCTGGGGCCCTCAATAATCAGGAAAAAGCTATCTTTAAAGCCTTGTTCCACCAGCGGTCAATCACTCAGGCGGTCATGAACGAAGTCAAGAATCGGAAGAAAAATGTTGAAACGATTAACAAAGAACCCGTGCCGCAGATTCCGACTCTTATCTTTGCGGCTGTCCAGAAAGGCGGAGAAGCTCCCAAGCTAGAGGAAGAGTTTGTCGCGCAGAATGCCCAAGCCAAACTTGTGACATTAGAAGGCTCCCACTATATCCATGACGAAAAGCCAGAGGAAATCGCCCAGCAAATAAAGGAATTCTTGAAAAAATGAATCTTGTAAAGTATTTAAATTTCAGTTAGACTAAAGTTCCTATAAACATACATCCTTGAAAAAGGCTGAGACATTCATATCTCAGCCTTTTTTTCTATTTCACAGATGCTCCGTTAGTTGCGATGACTTCCTTATACCAGTCAAAGGATTTCTTCTTGGAACGTTTGAGTGTTCCCTTGCCTTCATTATCCCGGTCCACATAGATAAAGCCATAGCGCTTCTTCATCTCGCCAGTACCGGCTGATACCAGGTCGATACAGCCCCAGGTCGTGTAGCCCCACAGCACCACGCCGTCCTCATTGATGACTTCCCGCATGGCCTTGACATGGGCCGCCAAGTAGTCAATCCTGTAGTCATCAGCCACATAGCCATTCTCATCCGGAGTGTCCACTGCGCCCAGACCGTTTTCCACGATAAACATAGGCTTTTGATAGCGATCCCAGATGGTATTAAGAGTAATGCGCAAGCCCAGAGGATCAATCTGCCAGCCCCACTCAGAAGCTTTCAAATAAGGGTTCTTGAGAGAAGCAAAGATATTGCCTTCCGTCAGCTCATTGACCTTAGGGTCGCCCGAAGCCACCCGGCTAGAGTAGTATGAGAAGGAAATGAAGTCCACCGTATGCTCCTTGAGAAGCCGCAGGTCTTCTTCTGTCATTTCAACAGTGATTCCCTCACGCTCCCAAGCTTTCTTGGCATAGTTGGGATATTCGCCACGCGCCTGCACGTCGATGAAGAAATAGTTTTTCCTATCTTCCTCCATACCAGCCCATACATCGCGTGGATGACAGGTGTTAGGATAATTTTGGCCCGCTGCCAGCATACAGCCAACCTTATTTTCCGGGTCAATCTCATGAGCCAGCTTAGTAGCAATGGCTGACGCGACCAGCTCATGATGAGCCGCTTGGTATTTGACCTGCTCTTCATTTTCACCTTCTTCAAAGCAGAGCCCCGCCCCCATAAATGGTGCATGGAGAATCATGTTAATCTCATTAAAGGTCAGCCAGTACCTGACCAAGCCCTTGTAGCGAGTAAAGAGAGTGCGGCAGAGACGCTCGTAAAATTCAAGCATGAGACGAGTCCGGCAACCACCATATTGCTCAATCAAGTGCATGGGACAGTCAAAGTGAGTAATGGTCACCAAGGGTTCAATGCCATACTTGTGACATTCCTTAAAGAGGTCTTCGTAAAATTTCAAGCCAGCTTCATTAGGCTCCAGTTCATCCCCCTTAGGGAAAATCCGGCTCCAAGCAATGGACAGTCGATAGGTCTTAAAACCCATCTCGCCAAAGAGGGCAATGTCCTCCTTAAAGCGATGGTACATATCAATGGCTTCCTTGGCTGGGTAGAAATAGCCATTCTCAAAGTCAAACATCTTTTTCTTACCTGTGATGATGGCCAGACGGTCCTCACCAATCGGCACTACGTCTACATTAGCCAGCCCGCGACCATCCGCATCATAAGCGCCCTCGCACTGGTTGGCAGCTGTTGCTCCGCCCCACAAGAAACCATCAGGAAAAGTCAGTTTTTCAGTCATCTTTTTGCCTCCTTACCAATTAAACGTATTTCTTATATTATAATAAACAATCAGTAAATAAACTTCTAGCATCCTACTAA
>CBDFAZ010000016.1:0-25310 GCA_965245685.1 uncultured Streptococcus sp.
GCTCATTGTCTTTCTCAATAAGATTTTCTGGTTCTTCGGACTGCACGGTGGTAATGTGCTGGCGCCAGTTATGGCTAGTCTCTTTGGTGTGACCATGCTGGCCAATCTGGAAGCTTATCAGGCAGGGCATGCGATTCCTTACATGTGGACGGATAATTCTTTTGGTGCTTTTGTCTGGTTTGATGCGATTGGTGTTGCCATTGCCATTCTCTGGCAATCTCGGAACAAGCACTATCGCGAAGTGGCCAAGTTGGGAATTTTCCCAATGGTCTTCAACATCGGTGAGCCGGTCATGTACGGTTTGCCAATCGTTTTGAATCCAATTATGTTTATTCCATACGTCCTGACGCCAATGGTCATGGTGACAGTAGCCTACTTTGCAACCTCTATGGGCTTGGTTGCGCCGGTTACTCAAAACGTTACCTGGGTAATGCCGCCGATTCTCTACGGTTTCTTTGCGACAGCATTCGACTGGCGGGCAATTATTCTTTCGCTTGTTAATATCGCTATTTCGACCGCTATATATTTGCCCTTTGTCAAGATGGCAGATAAACAGGAGGAGCTTGGATAGATGGCAAAATTTGAAATTAAAGAAGAATTTTACCTGGATGGCAAACCTTTTAAGATTTTATCGGGAGCTATTCAGTATTTCCGGCTTCATCCGGACCAGTGGCGAGATACCCTTTACAATCTTAAAGCTTTAGGCTTTAATACGGTGGAAACCTATATTCCTTGGGCATTGCATGAGCCTCAGGAAGGTCAGTTTCAGGCAGAGGGCATGCTGGATTTTGAAGCATACTTCAAGTTGGTTGAGGAGATGGGGCTTTATCTCATTGTCCGGCCGACGCCTTACATCTGTGCAGAGTTTGATTTTGGCGGCCTGCCGGCTTGGCTCTTGAGATATCCTTCGATGCGCCTGCGGGTCAATCATCCGCTTTTTCTGGAAAAGGTCAGTCATTTTTATGACTGGCTCTTTCCCAAGCTTCTGCCCTATCAGAGTGATCAAGGCGGTCCTATCCTCATGATGCAGGTGGAAAATGAATACGGGTCTTACGCCGAGGACAAGGCCTACATGCGCAGCATTGCACAGATGATGAAGGTACGTGGCGTTACGGTTCCCCTCTTTACCTCTGATGGGACATGGATAGAGGCTTTGGAATCTGGGACCTTGATTGAAGATGATATTTTTGTGACGGGGAATTTCGGCTCCCAACCCAAGGAAAATACAGACAATCTACGAGCTTTCATGGAGCGCTATGGCAAGAAATGGCCGCTTATGTGTACTGAGTTTTGGGACGGCTGGTTCAGCCGCTGGAGCGAAGAAATTGTTAGGCGGGAAGCCGAAGATTTGGCCCAGGATGTCAAAGAAATGCTGCAGCTGGGCAGTATGAACCTCTTCCTATTGAGAGGTGGGACCAATTTTGGTTTTATCAGCGGCTGTTCGGCACGCAAGACCAAGGATTTGCCGCAGATCACATCCTATGACTTTGATGCTCCGATTACTGAGTGGGGGCAGCCAACAGAGAAATACTACGCTGTTCAGCGGGTGACTCACGAGGTCTTTCCAGATCTTGAGCAGATGGAGCCGATTAGCCGACAGGCCAAGGCCTATGGCAGTTTTCCGCTGCTTGGAACAGCTAATCTGCTGGATGTGGCAGCGGATATCACTGAGGAAATTCTGCTGGACTATCCGCAGCCTATGGAGCAGATTGGGCAGAATCATGGCTATATCCTCTACCGTTCCGATATCAAAAATCAATACCATGAGGAAAGGCTCAAGGCATTGGAGACTCATGACCGCTGTCATTTCTATATCAATCAGGAGCATCTGGCTACCCAGTATCGGGAAGAAATCGGTGATGAGATGCTCTTCTCAGCTGATACAGAGCGGATTCAGATTGATGTGCTGGTGGAAAATATGGGGCGGGTCAACTATGGTTACAAGCTGGGCGCACCCAGTCAATCCAAGGGAGTCAAGGGTGGTATCATGATTAACCACCAGTTCCGCAAGGGGTGGAAGCATTATGCGCTCAAGTTTGACCAGAAAATGCTGGCCAAGCTAGACTGCTACTCAGCTCCACCGGAAAGAGTCAAGGCACCGACCTTCTATCGCTTTGAAGCAGAGTTAGATGATATCGCTGATACCTTCATTGACTGCTCCAAGTATGGGAAGGGATGTATTTCGGTCAACGGCTTCAACCTAGGCCGCTACTGGAATGAAGGACCAATTCACTATCTCTATGTGCCGTCTGGCTTGCTTAAGGAGAAGAATGAATTTATCGTCTTTGAAACTGAAAATGTCAAGATTGAAGAGTTGACCTTGCTTGACCATCCAGTCTATAAGAAATGAGGTGTTGCGATGAAATATATGACAGTCGGGAATGAACTGAAAGAAGCCAGTCAGCTAATTTTGGGCTGTATGCGATTGGCAGAGCACAATCCCGAAGAGGTCGTTTCCGTTCTTGAAACAGCGGTAGAAGTGGGAATTAATTTCTTTGACCACTCAGATGTTTATGCTGGTGGGCAGTCTGAAGCCAAGTTTGCGCAGGCTCTTCGCTCGGCTAAGATCCCCCGGGACCGAGTTCTCATCCAGTCTAAGTGCGGACTGCGGGATGTTCACTCTAACTACCATTTTGACTTTTCTAAGGATTATATCATCAGCTCGGTTGAAGGCAGCTTGGAGCGCTTGCAGACAGACTATCTGGATGTGCTCCTCCTACACCGGCCAGATGCTCTTGTGGAGCCGGAAGAGGTGGCTGAAGCTTTCTCACAGCTGCACCAAGCTGGGAAGGTCCGCTATTTCGGAGTCAGTAATCAAAATCCTTATCAAATCGAGCTGCTGCAGAAAAGTGTGGAGCAGCCTTTGATTGCCAACCAACTGCAGTTTGGTCCTGCCCATACTCCGATGCTGGATGCTGGGCTGAATGCCAATATGCTCAATCCTTTGGCAATCGTCCGGGATGGTAGTGTATTGGACTATTGTCGATTGCATCATATCACGATTCAGCCTTGGTCACCATTTCAGGTTGACTTGAACCAGGGACTTTTTATGGAGCATCCTAAATATGCTCAGCTTACAGAAACTCTGCATGCCTTTGCGTCAGACTATCAAGTTTCCTTTGAAGCCTTAGTTCTGGCCTGGATTTTGCGTCATCCGGCTCAGATGCAGCCAATTGTTGGCTCCATGAATCCACAGCGAATTCGCTCAATGGTGGCTGCTTTTGATATTGAGCTCTCTCGGGCTGACTGGTATAAGATATACAAGAGCGCAGGGAATCCTCTGCCCTAAGCTTGTTTTTGCAGGGAGATTATTTGTTATTCAGAATCAATGAAGGCTAAGAGCAGTGAATCAGTCTGCATACTTCATTGATTAACCTCGAATCTGCAACTTATGAAAGGAGAATGATATGAATAATAAGTTTTCTTGGCAAGGCCTAGCAAAATCTGCTTCTGCTGCCAAGTATGGAAGCGGCTTGCTGCTATGTGCCTCCCTCTTGTCCTTAGCAGCTTTGACGTGCGTGTCAAGAGTTGAAGCAGAAGATGTTGCGCCTGCCCCTGCCGCAGTAGCTGAAACGCCGGATTCTCCAGCAGCCCAAGCAAGTCCTGAGGCTGAAAATCCAGCTGTGGCTGAACCCCAAGCAGCTCCTGCAAGTCAGGCCGAATCAGTTGCTAGCGAGTTGCCAGCTAGTCAGGTTATGTCCGATGAGCAGAAGCAGCGCGCCATTGCTCAGATGGGAGCCAATCAAGGGGATGTCTGGGTTTGGTCGGAGGAAAATGTCGTTGAAGAAAATGGGGAGCGTCAAAAGCGCGGTCCTAATGGCGGCCCCGGCCAATTTAATGGCGGAGCCGTTGTCTTAGGCGGTCGTCCGACTTATGACCCCGCAGCTGATTGGTACTACCTAGCTTATAAAGGTGAAGGGATGACCGACGAAGAAGCGCAGGCTGTCTTTGACAAGGAACGCGGCAAATGGATGAATGAATTTGATCCTTGGGGCGTTGTGATGGAAATGACGGACAATAAGGCTAGCAATGCTTGGGCGGATATTCGTAACATGCAGGCTTTCGTCCTTCGGAAGGACTCCAATGTCTGGGAGAAAATTGTAGATCACCCTCAAGGGGTTCAATGGGTTTCTCAATTCAAGGGGAATATGTCCAGCAACGTAGGAGATGCACGGCAGGAAGCCTTGGCTGGCGGGGGAACAGCTATTGAGGTCTTACCTAAGCAGGATAGGGTTGCCCACTGGGGTTCTGATCAAGCCCGTGATATTCCGAATCCTCAAAGCATTCGAGCTGTTTTAGTTTCCGTAGAGGCTCGTATTTCTGAAAAATCTGACCCAGATGCCAAGCTTGGTATTCAAGTTGGCGGTGACTGGAAGTTTGCTGAAGAAGTGAGTAAGCCGCTCTGGTATCCAGGAGCTGGTCTGGCTGGTATTCAGCGACTGACCAAGGATTGGGCTCGTTACTATTTTGTCAGCCTCACTGGTATTCAAGATGCAGTCGAAGAAAGGGCCATTTCACAAGATGAGTTTATGAAGAGTATCGTGCCGTTGGCCGATATGGAACAAACCTCACAAAATCAAGCTCAGCAGCCAACTCCTGCGAGACCTGATCCAAAGGGTAGCCAAACGGAAAATCTGACCTATAAAGCAAGCGGCCAGACTGATTCTCAAGCAGTGTCTCAACAGCCAACTCTTCAACAAGCTTCTTCCAAACAACTGCCTAAGACTGGCAGCCAAAGCAGTCTATTGACCAATCTGCTTGGATTCGGGCTCTTAGGACTGGGTGCTGGCTTCCTTGGCCTGAAGAAAAAATCTTAGGTTTTGCAAGCTAGAGGGAAAAATAATCTACAAAAAAGCAACAGCTAGAATCTGCTGTTGCTTTGTGTTTGATTTAGGTTTTGCACGACAGGCTGTCCAAAATTAGGTGCTTGCGCAGTGGGCGGACTGCAGCCAGGCTCTTGGTATTTTTGAGTAAAGCGGCATCTTGGGAAGTTGGAGCAGCCCCAAAATTGCTGACCAGCCCTAGAACCCTTGGATGCTGTACGGAGCACCAATCCATGCTGGCAGCGAGGACAGATCTTTTCTGCTTCTCTACGCTGTTTATTCTGAGCAATGCTGTTAATATGGCGCTCTTTGACGACCTGCTTTCGCTTGGTCAAGGGCAGGAGCATACGATAGAGGTCGTCAATCTGCTCGGGCGACAGGTAGACTTGACTTTGGCAGGCCTGCCGGTCAATTGCCCCTATCACTTGCCAGGTCTGAATAACCTTATGCCTGTCACTGTTTAGATGGATTTCCTTAAGCTGACAGTCATTGCCAAAGACGATATAGGAATATAGATTTGGCGTGTATTGGTTGAGATAGTAGCTGAGCCATTTGAGATGGACTTTATTTTGAATAATGGGATTGAAAAAAGAATGTTTGTAAGATTTTCCACGGCCTCCGGAAAGAACCTGAGTCCAGTATTGCTGATTTTCTGATCCGAAGATCCAGCCCTTGTAGTTTTTTGACTCAAAAATGTAAATCCCAGATGGATGAATCAGCAGGGCATCAATCTCAGTGGTAGTGCCATCTTCTTTGAAGATATAGAGATTGTACAAAATCTTTTTATAGCCATAGAGCTGGTTCAAGACCTGACCAAGCTGGTATTCTCCCTGTTTTCCCTTGTTATATTTGAGTTCCCAAGGGGCAGTCTGGGTTTGCTGGAAATAGTCAGGTTCTTGACTTTGGCTGGACGGCCAATCCGAGTCCCTATCTTCCCTGTCTTCGAGCAGCTTATAACTGATAAAAAAGACGATGCCAAAGACAGCCACAAATGCAACGAAAAAGAATCCAAACATTTCCTAATCTCCCTTAAAATCCCTAATTCGAGTATAGCACAAAATAAAGAACGGAAGATTTTTATAAGTGTAAAAACACAGCAATTGAACAATAGATTGAAATGTGTCTAAAAAAGCTGAAACTACCCTTTAAAAACTTATTTTCCAAAAACACCTCACAAACCTAAAAAATCATGTATAATAAAAAGACAGGAAAAGAATAGGAGTTATCATGTCTCAGGAATTAATCAGTATTATCATCCCTGTTTACAATGTTGAGCAGTATTTAGCAGAATGTGTGAACAGCGTCTGTCGTCAGACCTATCAAAATCTGGAAATTATTCTAGTCAATGATGGTTCAACAGATGCTTCTGGTCAGATTTGCCAAGAGCTGGCTGACCAGGATACGAGGATTCGTCTTATTCATCAGGAAAATCAAGGCTTGTCCGGTGCCCGCAACACAGGGATTGAGCACTCTAGTGCAGACTATTTGATTTTTGTGGATTCGGATGACTGGCTGCCTGAGCAACATGTTGCCCGCCTTTATGAAAAGCTCAAGGAGTACGATGCGGATATTGCCATTGGTCACCACTGTAGCTTTCGTGCAGAGGATTCAGCCTTCCTCTACTATTCGACAGAGCATTTTGAAACCCTCTATACGCGAGAAGAGATAATCGAGGAGTATCCTAGACGGCGCATGCTGGACGGTGTCTTTCTCTGTGCCTGGGCCAAGCTCTATAAGCGTAAGCTCTTTGATACAGTGCGCTATCCAGTCGGCCGAGTAGCCGAAGATGCCTTTACAACTTATAAGCTGTACCTTCAGTCAGAAAAGATTATCTACCTCAATGAACCGCTCTATTACTATCGCTTGCGGCCAAATAGCATCTCCATGACTTGGAACGAGCAGTGGTTCCGAGACTTGATTATAGGTTTTGAGGAGCAGCTAGCCATTTTGGGTAAGCTGGGCTATGACCTGAGCTTCTACTACAAATACTACACTTTCCTGCTCCAGTATTGTCGTGACAGCGCTGCAGCCATCGGTATGCAGTCCAGTCTGGTCTATCAGGAAATTGAAAGTAAACTCAAACTATTTGGAGAATAAACAAAACAAGCCACCTTTCAACCGCAGGGTTGACAGCGTGGCTTGTTTTTTTGGTGTTTGAAAAATTAAAGACTAAAAATAACAATTAATGTCATGCTTCAAAAAGACATCTTGGTATTCAAATAAGTCTTCAGGGTGCAAGGCCTTGACATTCTCCATGGCATACTTTCGGCCGAGTAATTTGTATTTATTTTCGCCAAATTGATGGAAAGGCAGCAGCTGGACTTGATCGATGGATAGTTCATTAAACAGAGTCGCAAACTGCTCCGCATCTTCTAAAGAGTCATTAAAATCCGGAATGACAGGAATGCGCAGAACAATCGTCTTTTGATGAGTGAAGGCGTAGTGGATATTCTGAACAATCAATTCGTTTTTTACTCCAGTCACCTTGCGGTGGTTGACAGAGTTATAATGTTTCAGGTCTGTATAGATAAAATCAACGTACTGGATGAGATCCACGAATTTTTCATGTTCTACAAAGGCAGTTGTTTCAATAGCGGTATGAATCCCTTTTTCCTTAGCCGCTTTGAGAATGGCCTTGGCAAATTCAAACTGGGCGAAAATCTCTCCGCCAGATAAGGTCAGGCCGCCGCCAGATTCTTCATAAAAATCTCTGTCTTTTAGGACTTCGTCGATAATCTCCTCGACACTTCTCTCCTCCCCCATAGTGATGCTTTTTTTGGTAGTAGCATCCAGCATAGGCTCGGGTCTGAGTTGCTGTGATTCTGGGTTAGAGCACCAAGGGCAGCGCAGAGGACAGCCCTTGAGGAAAACCGTTGTACGAATCCCTGGTCCATCATGAATACTGAAATGTTGGATGTTGAAAATAATTCCTTTTGTTGTTTCCATACTCAGGCCTCCTTTGGATACAATCATTATAACTTATTTTAGAAAGAAAAACAATTACGAATGAAAGTTATTTTTATTTTATTTTTAAGGCGTCTTTTGTTACAATAATAGCAGAGGTGATAGAATGGAACGTTTAGATGAAATTGTTAAATTAGTATCTGAATTTGAACGAATCGATGTCAATACTTTATCTGACCGCTTAAAAGTGTCCAAAGTAACGATTCGCAAGGACTTGGATAAGCTAGAAACCAAAGGTCTGCTGCGCAGAGAGCATGGCTATGCTGTTTTAAATAGCGGCGATGATCTGAATGTCAGACTTTCCTTTCATTATGATACAAAACGCCGGATTGCCCAGGAAGCAGCAAAAATCGTTCAGGATAATGAAACCATTATGATTGAATCTGGTTCGACCTGTGCCTTACTAGCTGAGGAAATCTGCCGAACGAAGAAGAATGTCAAGATTATTACCAATTCTTATTTTATTGCGGATTATATAAAACAAACTGATTCTTGTAAAATTATCTTACTGGGTGGAGAATTTCAGAAAGATTCGCAGGTGACAGTAGGGCCTCTTCTCAAGGAAATGATCCGCTTTTTCCACGTAGAACATGCTTTTGTCGGAACAGATGGCTATGATGAAAATCTAGGCTTTACAGGCAAGGACCTGATGCGGAGTGAGGTTGTGCAGTATATGTCAGAGGCATCTGACCAGATGATTGTCTTGACGGACTCAAGTAAGTTTACCAGAAAAGGAATAGTTAAGAGATTTGGCTTCAAGCAGATTGCCCAAGTAGTGACTGACAAGGCGATTCCTAAAGAGGCTGTTGAGCGCTTGAAAGCTGCCGATATCAAGCTGACCCTAATCTAGCAGAGAGAAGGAGATAAGATGAAAAATGAAAGAAAAAAACTATTGGCAAAAATTGCTTATCTCTACTATATCGAAGAAAGAAGCCAGTCTGACATTGCGGCTGAGACAGGGATTTATCGCACCACTATCAGCCGAATGCTGGCAGAAGCGAAAAAAGAGGGCATTGTAAAGATTGAGATTGAAGACTTTGATACTCGCTTGTTCCATTTGGAAAACTATGTAAAAGAAAAATACGGGCTCAAGGGAATCGAAATTGTCAGTAATTTAGTGGATGAATCTCCAGCAGACCTGGAAGAGAGGTTGGCTCAAGCTGCTGCAGGTATGCTACGCAGCCTGATTAAAGACAATGATAAAGTGGGATTTTCTTGGGGCAAGAGCTTGAGCCTTTTAGTAGAGCACTCCAGCAGCAAGCATTTGACAAATGTCCATTTCTTTCCTTTGGCAGGTGGACCGAGTCATATCCATGCACGCTATCATGTGAACACCCTCATCTATAGCATGGCTGGAAAATACCATGGGGACTGCCGTTTTATGAATTCCACGATTATTCAGGAGAACGAGCAACTGACAAATGGAATATTGGCTTCTAAATATTTTGAAGATCTAAAAAGTAGCTGGCAGGAGCTGGATGTGGCTGTGGTTGGTATTGGAGGGCAGGTTGACACGAGAAATCGCCAATGGCTGGACATGCTGACCTCAGAGGATTTTCTTGCTCTAGAGAGTCAGGATGCTGTCGGAGAAATCTGCTGTCGCTTCTTTAATAAAAAAGGGGAGATGGTCTACCAGCATTTGCAAAATCGAACGATTGCCATCTCTTTGGAAAATTTGAAAAAAGTGCCGCTTAGTCTAGCCTTTGCCTATGGCAGTCAAAAATCTGCTGCTATCTTAGCGGTGTTGCGAGCTGGCTATGTCAATCACTTGGTCACAGATGAATCGACGATTCTAAAAATGCTAGAACTGGATGGAGATAGTAGCTTCCTCACTTCTTGATGGCAGTAGAATTTCAGGTGAAATAAGACTTCCAAGACGGGATTCAGGGATCCTATTTTTTATAGTAAACTAGCACTTATATATGGAGGTGGATTGTTGACTTGAAAAAGCTTATGAAACAAAAATTGACTAGTTTAGCCACAGGAGAGCTAGTCGCTGTGCTAGTATTTTGGATGAATTTTTTCCTGCTCAAAAAATGAATTCTTACTACTGGAGCTTTGATTTCTATTTCTTTCTCCTTGTTTGTACTGAGTTTTATTCTGATACAGGGCTCTGTTTTCTGGTGGATTTTGATAAAAAGGATTTCCAATCCAGGATTTGCTGAAATATATACAGGCAAAATTTACAAGATACTAAAGCTCTTAGACCTTATTTTACTGGGATTGGGAGCCCTGATAATTATTTTAAATTCCAGTGAATTTTCCACAGGCATAATCTCTTTAGCAATTTGTTTTTTTGCTGTCATCGAGTGGATTAATTATTTTAAATTGCAATTATCCTACAGTCTGAATCCTGCTGTTTTATTGAAATACATATTCCAGAGGAAATTGCGGAAAAGTAAAATAGCAAAGGAAATTGAGAAAGCCGTTTAAAAAGATAAGTTTCGGTTTCTTAAAATAGCATATATGAGGAAGTAGAAGCAAATAGCTGCTGCTTCTTTTTTTGTGTCGAATCTGCTTATCGTTCGTATCTAATAGAGTGCCTTAGGTTCGCAGATGAATACAGCTGTATAGGAGTTGTTTTTTGTGGAGGCTCCTTTTTGCACAAATGTGCGAAAAAATATAAATAAGCTAATTTGTTCTATAATATATTGACGGACTGAGCTAAAGGTGATACATTCTAATTACAAACAAAAATAAATCACTTTCAAACAAAAGAACAAGTTTTTGTTAATTATAAAGATAGGAGCGGTTGTAACATATGGAAATGATTGTAGCAGATCAAATTATCATGGGCCTTATCTTAGACGCTGGTGATGCCAAGCAGCATATTTATCAAGCTTTATCACTAGCTAAAGATGGTAAGTTTTCAGAATGCGATGAGCAGATTGAGCTTGCAGATAAGGCGCTGTTAGAGGCCCATAACTTGCAGACCAAGTTCCTAGCTCAGGAAGCTGGAGGAACGAAAACAGAGATCACAGCGCTGTTTGTTCATTCTCAGGATCATTTGATGACCAGCATTACAGAGATTAATCTCATCAAGGAAATCATCGACTTGAGAAGAGAATTACAAGGGAAAAAATAAATCATCAGGAGGATGAAAAGATGGTTAAGATTGGTTTGTTTTGCGCGGCAGGTTTTTCAACAGGAATGTTGGTCAATAACATGAAGATAGCTGCAGCTGAAAAAGGGCTGGAAGCTGAGATTGAAGCCTACTCTCAGGCTAAGCTGGCTGATTATGCAGCGGATCTGGATGTCGCTTTACTGGGCCCTCAGGTAGCCTATACACTAGACAAATCTACAGCTATTTGCGACAGCTGCCATACTCCGATTGCAGTTATTCCGATGGCTGATTACGGTATGCTAGATGGTAAAAAAGTGCTAAACCTCGCTTTGAGTTTGTTGGATAAACATTAAAATCAAGGAGCTTCGTTATGTCTAAAGTGGATACTCAAAAAATCATTGCGCCGATTATGAAGTTTGTCAATATGCGCGGGATTATCGCCTTAAAAGACGGTATGTTGGCAATTTTGCCCCTTACAGTTGTGGGAAGTTTATTCTTGATTGTAGGGCAATTACCGTTTGAAGGTCTAAATCAAGCCATTGCTGGTGTGTTTGGAGCTGACTGGACAGAACCGTTTATGCAGGTTTATTCAGGGACCTTTGCCATTATGGGGCTGATTTCTTGTTTTTCAATCGGCTATTCCTATGCTAAGAACAGCAGTGTAGAGCCTCTGCCGGCAGGGGTGCTGTCTCTTTCTTCCTTCTTTATCCTTTTGAAATCCTCCTACATACCAGAAAAGGGTGAGGCGATTGGAGATGCGATTGCCAAGGTCTGGTTTGGCGGTCAAGGAATCATTGGAGCCATTCTCATTGGTTTGGCAGTTGGCAGTATCTATACGATTTTCATTCAAAAGCATATTGTTATCAAAATGCCAGAGCAAGTTCCTCAAGCGATTGCCAAGCAGTTTGAAGCCATGATTCCAGCTTTCGTTATTTTCTTGCTGTCGATGGTTGTTTATATTATTGCCAAGATAGTGACTGGTGGCGGTACATTTATTGAGATGATTTACGATATCATTCAGGTGCCTCTGCAAGGTCTGACGGGCTCTCTGTATGGAGCTATCGGTATTGCTTTCTTCATTTCTTTCCTGTGGTGGTTCGGCGTCCACGGCCAGTCTGTTGTCAATGGTGTCGTAACAGCCTTGCTGCTGTCAAACTTAGATGCTAATAAGGCCCTGCTTGCTGCAGATAAGCTTTCTGTCAGTCAAGGCGCTCATATTGTGACCCAGCAATTTTTGGATAGTTTTCTTATCTTGTCGGGCTCCGGTATTACTTTCGGAGTGGTCGTAGCCATGCTCTTTGCTGCCAAGTCCAAGCAGTATAAGGCTCTAGGAAAAGTTGCTGCTTTCCCAGCAATCTTTAATGTCAATGAGCCAGTTGTCTTTGGTTTTCCGATTGTGATGAATCCAGTTATGTTCCTGCCATTTGTTTTGGTACCGGTTCTGGCTGCTTTGATTGTCTACATGGCGATTGCAGTCGGCTTTATGCAACCATTCGCAGGTGTGACTTTGCCTTGGAGTACACCGGCTATCATTTCTGTCTTTATGGTCGCTGGTTGGCAAGGGGCAGTCATTCAAATTGTCATCTTAGCCATGTCCGTCTTTGTCTATTTCCCATTTGTGAAGTTTCAGGATAAGGTTGCCTACAATAACGAATTGAAAAATGAAGAATAATCTGATTTTGATGGATAAAAACACAAAAGTTTCTTGGCTCAGATGGCACAAATGTGCAAAAAATCTTTAATTTAGTAATCGCCTATAAATGATTGAATTCTAGAATTTTGCGTGTTACAATAGTTACGAAAGAAATAAATTAAATTTCATAAGAAAGGTCGTGGCCAAATGATCCAAGTAAAAGAGGTAGAAAAAACAACAATAAAAACAGACTATTTTGGCAGCTTAACAGAGCGGATGAATAAATATCGGGAAGATGTTTTGAATAAAAAGCCCTATATTGACGCAGAGCGTGCTGTCCTAGCTACCAAGGCTTATGATAAGCATAAGGAAAAACCAAATGTGTTGAAGCGTGCTTATATGCTCAAAGAGATTTTGGAAAATATGACGCTTTATATCGAAGATGAAACGATGATTGTCGGCAATCAGGCTTCATCTAATAAAGACGCGCCTATTTTCCCAGAGTATACTTTAGAGTTTGTACTCAATGAACTAGATCTTTTTGAGAAGCGGGACGGAGACGTCTTCTATATCACAGAGGAAACCAAAGAGCAGCTCCGCAGCATCGCTCCTTTCTGGGAAAACAATAACCTCCGTGCGAGAGCTGGAGCTTTACTTCCAGAAGAAGTTCAGGTTTATATGGAAACTGGCTTCTTTGGCATGGAAGGAAAGATGAACTCTGGGGACGCCCACTTGGCGGTCAACTATCAAAAACTCTTGGCTTATGGACTGAAAGGTTTTGAAGAAAAAGCTCGTGCAGCTAAGGAAGCCTTGGATTTGACCGATCCGGCTAGTATTGACAAATACCACTTCTATGATTCCATTTTCATCGTTGTGGATGCTGTGAAAGCTTATGCGGAGCGTTTTGTTGCTTTGGCCAATCAGCTGGCTGAAAAAGCAGGACCTAAGCGCCGTCAGGAGCTCTTAGAAATCGCTAGAATTTGTTCTAAAGTACCCTACGAGCCAGCATCAACCTTTGCTGAAGCTGTTCAGTCTGTTTGGTTTATCCAGTGTATCCTTCAGATCGAGTCCAACGGACACTCGCTCTCTTATGGCCGCTTTGACCAGTACATGTATCCTTATGTCAAGGCAGATTTGGAAGCCGGTCGGGAAACAGAAGCTAGCATTGTGGAACGCTTAACCAATCTCTGGATCAAGACCATCACCATTAATAAAGTCCGCAGTCAGGCTCATACTTTCTCATCTGCGGGCAGTCCCCTTTATCAAAATGTGACAATAGGTGGCCAAACGAGAGATAAGAGAGATGCAGTCAACCCACTTTCCTACCTTGTGTTGAAATCTGTAGCTCAAACTCATCTTCCTCAGCCGAATCTGACTGTTCGCTATCATGCAGGCCTAGATGCTCGCTTTATGAATGAGTGTATTGAAGTCATGAAGCTTGGTTTCGGTATGCCGGCCTTCAATAATGATGAAATCATCATTCCGTCCTTTATTGCTAAAGGAGTTTTGGAAGAAGACGCATACGACTACAGTGCTATCGGCTGTGTGGAAACTGCTGTGCCTGGTAAATGGGGCTACCGTTGTACAGGTATGAGCTACATGAACTTCCCTAAGGTGCTCCTCATCACTATGAACGATGGAATTGATCCAGCATCTGGCAAGCGCTTTGCGCCAAGCTTCGGTCACTTTAAAGACATGAAGAGCTTTGCTGAGCTGCAAAGGGCTTGGGACAAGACCTTGCGTCATTTGACCCGCATGAGTGTCATCGTGGAAAATTCTATCGACCTGTCTCTTGAAAGAGAGGTGCCGGATATCCTCTGCTCAGCTTTAACAGATGATTGTATCGGACGTGGTAAGCATTTGAAAGAGGGCGGAGCTGTCTATGACTATATTTCTGGCCTTCAAGTCGGTATTGCCAATCTGTCAGACTCACTGGCGGCTATCAAAAAGCTGGTCTTTGAGGAAGGCAGGCTGACTCCGGCTGAACTCTGGCATGCACTTGAAACGGACTATGCAGGTGAGCGTGGTAAAGAAATTCAAGAGATGTTGATTCATGATGCGCCGAAATATGGTAATGATGATGATTACGCAGATAAGCTAGTGACAGATGCTTACGATATTTATGTGGATGAAATCGCTAAATATCCAAATACCCGTTATGGCCGTGGTCCAATTGGCGGTATCCGCTACTCTGGAACATCTTCTATTTCAGCCAATGTAGGTCAAGGTCGCGGTACCTTGGCGACACCAGATGGCCGTAATGCCGGAACACCGCTCGCTGAAGGCTGCTCTCCATCTCACAATATGGACAAGAACGGTCCAACCTCTGTATTAAAATCTGTTTCCAAATTGCCGACAGATGAAATCGTAGGAGGCGTTCTGCTCAATCAAAAAGTGAATCCTCAGACCCTGTCTAAGGAAGAAGATAAAGTGAAACTTATTGCCTTGCTTCGTACATTCTTTAACCGTCTGCATGGCTATCATATCCAATACAATGTCGTTTCTCGGGAAACCTTGATTGATGCTCAGAAGCATCCTGAAAAACACCGCGATTTGATTGTTCGCGTTGCAGGCTACTCTGCTTTCTTCAATGTGCTTTCCAAGGCGACGCAAGATGATATTATCGGACGTACGGAGCACACATTGTAAAAGAGGTCCAATTTATGGAATTCATGCTTGATACCTTAAATTTAGAGGAGATAAAAAAATGGTCGGAAGTCCTCCCCTTGGCGGGAGTGACTTCTAATCCGACCATCGCAAAAAAAGAAGGAAAAATAGATTTTTTCGAACGGATTCGCGCTGTTCGGCAAATCATAGGAGAAGGTCCATCTATCCATGTGCAGGTTGTTGCCAAGGATTATGAGGGCATCCTGAAGGATGCTGCTGAAATTCGAAAAAAATGCGGCGATGCTGTCTATATTAAAGTTCCGGTCACACCGGCTGGGCTGGCAGCTATCAAAACTATCAAAGCAGAAGGCTACAAGATTACAGCGACAGCCATTTATACAACTTTTCAAGGGCTATTAGCTATTGAAGCGGGGGCGGACTACCTTGCTCCTTACTATAACCGCATGGAAAATCTCAATATTGATTCAGATGCTGTAATTAGCCAGCTGGCTCAATCGATTGAGCGGGAACATTCCGCCAGCAAAATATTGGCAGCGTCCTTTAAGAATGTTAGCCAAATTAATCGTGCTTTTGCTGATGGGGCCCAAGCAATTACAGCAGGACCAGATATCTTTGCAGCAGCCTTTTCCATGCCGTCTATCTCTAAGGCAGTGGATGACTTTGCTGCTGACTGGTCAGCAATTCACAATCAGGAATACATTTAAAAGGCATATTCAATGCTCTATTTATGAATAAATGAAAGAGGTGTTCTATGAGAATTTTTGCAAGCCCGTCTCGTTATATTCAGGGAGAAAATGCCCTGTTTGAAAATGCAAAACAGATTCTTCAATTAGGAAGCCATCCAGTTTTGCTTTGTGATGATGTGGTTTACCAGATTGTTGGAGAAAAATTCAATGACTACCTTACCCGTTATGGTTTTCATGTGCTGCATGTCGCTTTCAATGGAGAAGCTTCTGATGCTGAAATTGATCGGGTCGTTGCTCTGGCTGAAAAAGACGGAGCAGACTTGGTTATTGGCCTAGGTGGTGGAAAAACGATTGACAGTGCGAAGGCGATTGCAGACATACTAGGACGTCCTGTGGTCATTGCGCCAACCATTGCTTCTACAGATGCCCCAACCTCAGCACTTTCTGTTATCTATACAGAAGATGGCGCCTTTGAAAAATACATTTTCTATAGTAAAAACCCTGAACTTGTCTTGGTGGATACGAAAGTGATTGCTGGAGCGCCAAAACGACTTTTGGCTTCTGGGATTGCAGATGGTTTAGCGACTTGGGTAGAGGCGCGTGCTGTCCAGCAAAAAAATGGCACTACCATGCTGGGACAAAGACAGAGCCTAGCTGGTGTAGCGATTGCGAAGAAGTGTGAAGAAACACTATTTGCAGATGGCCTGCAGGCTATCGCAGCCTGTGAAGCGAAAGTCGTGACCCCAGCTCTGGAAAATATCATTGAAGCCAATACCCTTCTCAGTGGCGTCGGATTTGAGAGCGGAGGTTTAGCAGCAGCCCATGCTATCCACAACGGCTTTACAGCTCTCACAGGCGATATTCACCACCTGACCCACGGCGAAAAAGTTGCCTATGGAACCTTGACCCAGCTCTTCTTAGAAAACCGACCTAAAGAAGAATTGGAAAAATATATTCGCTTCTATCAAAAGATTGGTATGCCGACAACTCTGAAAGAAATGCATTTAGAAAATGCCAGCTATGAAGACTTGCTCAAAGTTGGTCAGCAAGCGACGATTGAGGGCGAAACCATCCATCAGATGCCATTTGAGATTTCAGCTTCTGACATTGCAGGTGCTATCCTAGCAGTCGACCAATATGTCAGGGATTTGGATAAATAAAAGTAAAATACAAAACAAGCCACCTTTCAACCGTAGGGCTGACAATGTGGCTTGTTTTTTGGTGGAGAGCTCCCTTGGCTGATGTGTCTGGCAGTTATGAAATTCCGTCTTTCAAAATCCCTTGAAAATGGTATAATAGAAACAGTACAAAAAATGGAGAAAAGAATGGCTTATTATAATCACAAAGAAATTGAGCCCAAGTGGCAGAAATATTGGGCGGAGCACCATACATTTAAGACAGGTACGGACAAGGACAAGCCTAACTTTTATGCGCTGGACATGTTTCCTTACCCATCAGGAGCGGGGCTCCATGTAGGGCATCCGGAGGGCTACACGGCGACAGATATCCTCAGCCGCTACAAGCGGGCTCAGGGCTATAATGTCCTGCATCCTATGGGCTGGGATGCTTTTGGTCTGCCGGCTGAGCAATACGCCATGGATACAGGGAATGACCCAGCTGACTTTACAGCGGAAAACATCGCCAACTTTAAGCGTCAAATCAACTCTCTTGGCTTTTCCTATGACTGGGACCGAGAGGTCAATACAACTGACCCTAACTACTACAAGTGGACCCAGTGGATTTTCACCAAGCTTTACGAAAAAGGCCTGGCTTATGAAGCTGAAGTGCCAGTAAACTGGGTTGAAGAGCTGGGAACGGCTATCGCTAATGAGGAAGTTCTGCCAGACGGAACATCTGAGCGCGGTGGCTATCCAGTCGTTCGCAAGCCTATGCGTCAGTGGATGCTGAAAATCACAGCCTATGCAGAACGTTTGCTCAATGACTTGGAGGAGCTGGACTGGCCAGAGTCTATCAAGGATATGCAGCGCAACTGGATTGGCAAGTCAACCGGTGCCAATGTAACCTTCAAGATTAAGGACACAGACAAGGACTTCACCGTCTTTACCACTCGTCCGGACACTCTTTTTGGTGCGACCTATGCTGTTTTGGCTCCAGAGCATGCTCTCGTCGATACCATTACAAGTGCAGAACAAGCCCGAGCAGTAGCAGACTACAAACACGCAGCCAGTCTCAAATCTGACCTGGCTCGGACTGATCTAGCTAAGGAGAAGACCGGTGTCTGGACAGGAGCTTATGCTGTCAATCCTGTCAATGGCAAGGAAATCCCCATCTGGATTGCCGACTATGTGCTTGCTAGCTACGGAACAGGAGCCATCATGGCTGTTCCTGCACACGACGAGCGCGACTGGGAGTTTGCTAAGCAGTTTGACTTGGAGATTATTCCGGTTCTAGAGGGTGGCAATGTTGCTGAAGCTGCTTACACAGAAGACGGTCCGCATATTAACTCTGGCTTCCTAGATGGCTTGGACAAGGCTGCCGCAATTGACAAGATGGTGGCTTGGCTGGAAGCGGAAGGTTTCGGAAATGAAAAAGTCACCTATCGCCTGCGCGACTGGCTCTTTAGTCGTCAACGCTACTGGGGTGAGCCGATTCCAATCATTCATTGGGAAGATGGCACCTCAACGGCTGTTCCTGAAAATGAACTGCCGCTTGTCCTGCCTGTAACCAAGGATATCCGCCCCTCTGGTACCGGTGAAAGCCCTCTGGCCAATCTGACTGACTGGCTGGAAGTGACTCGGGAAGATGGTGTCAAAGGACGCCGCGAAACCAACACCATGCCTCAATGGGCTGGTTCTAGCTGGTATTACCTGCGTTACATTGACCCGCATAACAATGAGAAATTAGCAGACGAAGAGCTGCTCAAGGCTTGGCTGCCAGTTGACATTTATATCGGTGGCGCAGAGCACGCTGTGCTCCATCTCCTCTATGCTCGCTTCTGGCACAAATTCCTCTATGATATCGGAGTGGTTCCGACCAAAGAGCCTTTCCAAAAACTCTTTAACCAAGGAATGATTCTGGGGACTAGCTACCGTGACAGCCGTGGTGCTCTTGTGGCGACAGATAAAGTAGAGAAACGCGACGGTTCTTTCTTCAACATCGAAACGGGAGAAGAACTGGAGCAAGCACCAGCCAAGATGTCTAAATCTCTGAAGAATGTGGTCAACCCTGACGATGTAGTAGAGCAGTATGGTGCCGATACGCTTCGTGTCTATGAAATGTTTATGGGACCGCTGGATGCTTCCATCGCATGGAGCGAGGAAGGTCTGGAAGGTAGCCGTAAGTTCCTGGATCGGGTCTATCGTCTCCTTAACTCTAAGGAGCTGGTCTCTGAAAATAGCGGAGCTTTGGACAAGGTCTACCATGAAACAGTCAAGTCTGTCACAGAGCAGATTGAGGAGCTCAAGTTTAATACAGCCATTGCCCAGCTCATGATTTTTGTCAATGCAGCCAACAAGGAAGAAAAACTCTATGTCGAATATGCTAAAGGTTTCATTCAATTGCTTGCGCCTTTTGCACCGCACTTGGCTGAAGAACTCTGGCAGGCAGTAGCTCAAACTGGTAAGAGCATTTCCAACGTAGCCTGGCCAACTTATGACGAGAGCAAACTGGTCGAGGCAGAGGTTGAAATCGTAGTTCAAATCAAGGGTAAAGTTCGTGCTAAGCTAATCGTAGCTAAGGACCTGAGCCGTGAGGAACTGCAGGAAATCGCTCTGGCAGATGAGAAAATTAAATCAGAAATTGCCGGCAAAGAAGTTGTAAAAGTGATTAGCGTGCCGAATAAACTAGTTAATATCGTGGTGAAATAATTAGTTTGTTTATTGCATTTGCAGGAGATTTCAATCAAGTCTGCATTAGACAACAAATGTTATTGCTATTAAATACAAAAGAACTTGAGAAAATTTTCTCAAGGTCTTTTGTTAGAACAATTCCCAATTAGGTGTTGAGAATTTCTTGGTCTGTGTCATATAAAAATGAGTAAAATGAATTTCCATCGCCAAGGTCATTAGAGTTGCGATAGCAATGACGATGGTTGGATTGTCTGAGAACAGAAGGGAAAGAAGCAGTCCGATAAGGAAGAATGTAGCTTGTAAGCCATAATAGATTTTGTCATACTTGAGGTAACTCTTGTTGAAGCGACCATTTGACAAGACCGCAGCTTGGAAGAGCCCGATACCAGCATAGAAGAAGCTAGTCGCAAAGAGGTGGTGAGCTTCAGGATTGACCAAGAAACTCATAGAAACAGTGACCATAATCAAACCAATGAAAATCGGATAGTGGCTGTAAATCAAGAAGATTCCTTTATTCTCCCCTTCCTCATCAATAGCATGGTCAAACTGACCGAAATAGTTCATAAAGAGGTTGATCATGATGATAAAGTAAAGGATAGAATGAATGGAGAAATGTTCAAGGGTAAAGAAATCAGCTAGTCCCATAATCATCTCACCAAAAGTGATGATAACTAAAAGCGAAATGCGTTCAATCAGGTGGGGCAGGTTGATTTGATTCGGACGGGAACAGGCGAAGCGATTGTCCCAGTGCATGTCGGGACTCCTTATTCTTATGAAGAAGCCAGCGTTAGTATTTTTGGCTGTCACGTGGAAATAATGGAAGGGAATGAACTAGTCTTTAAAAAGTCGGATTTAGAGAAACCATTCCTGACATCCAATAATGTCATGTTGGACTATCTAGAACCTCAACTCAAAGAGCGCTTGGCAAAAGCCGTGACCAGTGAAAGTTTTACCGGTATCGTTCAGCAAAAACTCTACCAGGCCATCCCAAGTGGTGCCTTTAGTATCGAAGATATCGCAGCGACTCTCGGCATTAGCAGCCGAACCTTGCAACGAAACCTGACGGCAGAAGGGACCAAGTTTAACCAGGAATTGCAAAATGTGCAGAAAATTCTATCCTTTGGTTACTTCAAAAATCCTGACATGACAACGGATGATGTAGCCTATTTGCTGGGCTATTCAGAAGTATCTTCCTTCTCACGAGCCTTTAAAAAGTGGACAGGAAAGACGATATCGGAGTATCGAGAAGAGATTCAGAAACACTCCTAAAATCAGAGATATTTTTTATAAGCATCAGATAATATCATCTGGTGTTTTTATTTTTTTAAAGAATTTCAACTTTTTTCTTGACAAGTGAGTGAACACTCACTATAATAGCTCTTGTGATTTAAAAAAGGTAAGTATACACTCACCTAGGAGGAAGCATATGAAAAAATTGCTACATTTACAAGATTTGGATAAGTCTTTTGGTCGTCAAATGGTTTTGAATCATGTCAGCTTTGAATTGCAGACAGGAGAAATTATAGGCTTAATTGGTCCGTCTGGTGCTGGTAAATCAACTATGATTAAGACCACGTTAGGAATGGAAAAGGCTGATGGAGGCGTAGCTTTAGTGTTAAATCACACTATGCCCAATCGCTATATTTTAGGAGATATTGGCTATATGGCCCAATCAGATGCCTTATATGAGGCTTTGTCAGGTCAAGAAAATCTGGAATTTTTTGGTCAGCTAAAAGGGCTATCCAAAAGAGATCTGACAGCTGAAATTGCCCATGTGGCTCAAGTTGTGGATCTGACAGAGCATTTGAATAAAACGGTATCCGGTTATTCTGGAGGAATGAAGCGACGCTTGTCTTTAGCCATCGCGTTTCTGGGAAATCCTCAGCTCTTGATTTTGGACGAACCGACAGTTGGAATTGACCCTTCTCTTCGGAAGAAAATCTGGAAAGAATTATTCGCGCTTAGAGACAATGGGGTTGGGGTATTAGTTACTACCCATGTTATGGATGAAGCAGAGTTAACGGATAAGGTAGGCTTACTCTTAGGAGGAGAAATCATTGCTTTTGATACACCAAAGAATCTCAAAGCAAGTTATAACGTTTCAAGTATTGAAGAAGTATTTTTGAAAGCAGAAGGAGAGTAAGATGAGAACCATTGCTATTGCTAAAAAAGTTATCAAAGAATTGCTTCGTGATAAACGAACCTTGGCTATGATGTTTGTAGCGCCGGTATTTATTATGTGGCTGATGAACCTCATGTTTTCAGCTAGTACAACCGTGAATGTCAAGTTAGCGACACAAGATCTACCAACTGGTTTGGTAACGAAAATGGATGAGCTTGATCATGTGGACATCGAGACTTATCAAGACTTAGATCAGGCCAAAGAAGCGCTAGCAAATGAAAAAGTCGATGCTGTGATTTCTTATAAAGACGGTGAGTATCAGGTCAACTACGCAAATACAGATGCCTCCAAGACATCTATGATACGACAAGTGTTACGAACAAGTATCGCCAGTGAAGGCACCGATCAGTTACTATCTCGTGTCAAACAAGCTCTTCCACAATTGAAATTAGATGCAAAGGCGCCTGAAATCAAAGAATCTTACCAATATGGAGATAAAAATACTGGATTCTTTGCACGTATGATTCCAATTTTAATTGGCTTTGTGGTCTTCTTCTTTGTCTTTTTGATTTCTGGTATGGCACTTTTGAAAGAGCGCACAAGTGGAACCTTGGATCGCTTGTTAGCAACCCCAGTGAAACGTTCTGAAATCGTCTATGGCTATATGTTGTCTTATGGTATTATTGCGATTTTTCAAACGGCAGTTGTCGTCTTAGCAGCAATTTGGCTACTAGATGTAGAAGTTGTAGGAAATATTTTAAATGTTATAATAGTTAATGTGGTACTGGCTCTTGTAGCACTAGCTTTTGGAATTCTCTTGTCTACTCTAGCAAAATCAGAATTCCAAATGATGCAATTTATTCCTCTCGTGATTATGCCTCAACTCTTTTTCTCAGGGATTATTCCATTGTCATCCATGGGAGAATGGGCTCCAACTGTGGGGAAATTTTTGCCATTAACCTATTCTGGTGATGCAATAAGCCAGATTATTCTTTACGGACACAATCTTGGTGATATTTTGTTAAATCTTGGTGTTTTAATGATTTTCCTGATCATTTTAACAATTCTCAATATCGTTGGATTGCGTCGTTATCGTAAAGTATAATAAGTGATAGATAAGAACAAAAGAGGAAGACGTGAGGGAACGAAATGACTGAAAATATTTTTGACTCTTTTGAGGATTACTTAGAGGGAGCTGCCTACCCCAAGGGAAAAAAGAAAATCATGCAAGCAGCAGTTGATCTCATATCAACAAAGGGCTACAATGGAACTTCCACTCTGCAAATTGCGGAGTATGCTGGACTCAGTCAGGCGACTCTGTTCAAGTATTTTAAAACTAAGGAAGACCTTTTAACAGCTATTTTGCATCCTGTCCTTCCTAGTCTGTTTGGAAGTTTTTTAGACCAGCTGTTGATTTTACAGACAACCGAGGAGAAAATTCACTATTTAGTCCATGATCGAATGGCTTACCTCAAAACAAATCAAGCCTTGTTGAAAATAATTTTGCAGGAGATGTTATCAAATAATAAATTGAAGCAAGAACAGACACTTATTTGGAATCTTCTTCAGGATAAAATTATAGAGCTTCGTACTCAATTAGGGATCGATGCACGTGTCAATCCAGAAATCTCAATTGAACAAATGATTCGAATCTTTACAGGTCCTTTAATAGCTTACTTTGCTCAATTATATATCATTGGGGACAATGGCGAAATAAGGGAAGAAGACTTAGATTTGTTAGAAAAACAGATCTTAGGTGGCTTGTGGAGATGATACTTGCATTATATTAATGAAGTTTAAGATTTATCTTTGAGAAATATTTTTATTAATCTATTCTTTCTCTTAAATAGTAGAACTTTTCTCATTTTTCGATTTTCTCTTGTATTTTCTCTTGCTTTTTATTTATAATCATTATAAATAAAAAGGAAGAGAAAATTTAAATAGTGGAAGGACATAAAATTGATACGAACTTTAGTGGTCGGTTAAATATATTGCGGGCCGGGGTTTTAGGTGCTAATGATGGCATTATTTCCATAGCAGGTGTGGTTATTAGGGTGGCTAGTGCGACGGACGATGTCTGGATTATATTTCTATCTGGTTTAGCGGCAGTCTTTGCGGGTGCCTTTTCTATGGCTGGTGGAGAGTATGTTTCTGTTTCTACTCAAAAGGATACAGAGGAAGCTGCTGTTGCCAGAGAGCGAGAGCTTTTAGAGAAGAATCCCGAGATCGCTAGGCAGTCTCTCTATGCTGCCTATGTTCAAAATGGCGAATGTGAGACTTCTGCCCAGCTCATGACCAATCGGGCTTTTCTCCAAGATCCGTTGGAGGCTTTGGTGGAGGAAAAATATGGAATCGAGATTGAGGAGTTCACTAATCCCTGGCATGCTGCCGTATCAAGCTTTTTAGCCTTTGCTGTTGGTGCGCTTTTTCCTATGATTACCATTATCCTGCTTCCAGCCAATATCCGTATCTGGGCAACCGTTCTAATCGTGGCCTTGGCCCTTTTGGGAACAGGCTATACCAGCGCTAGATTGGGCAAAGCACCGCTCAAAAATGCCATGCTTCGTAACCTCGTAATCGGTCTTTTAACCATGGCAGTCACATATGCAGTAGGGCAGGTTTTTGCTATATGAGAATAAGAAAAATTGAGGTCAGTGCTTTTACTGGCTTTTTGAGTTGTCAAATCTAGAGAAAAATCCAGCTTTAACTATTGTCTGAATGAGTTCAGAACCCCTCTTCCCATTCTCTAATTCCAAAGTTCAAGAGAAAGAAGTGCGCCGCACTTCTTTTTTGTGAAAATTTTCTTTATATCAAGAAAACTTTTGGAAAATATGATATAATAGGTGCGTATAAAATATGAAAAGGAGTTTTTGTAACATGGCAAAACTTACTGTTAAAGACGTTGATTTGAAAGGTAAAAAAGTCCTCGTTCGTGTAGACTTTAACGTACCATTGAAAGACGGAGTGATTACAAATGACAACCGTATCACTGCCGCTCTTCCAACTATTAAATATATCATCGAGCAAGGCGGTCGCGCAATTCTCTTCTCTCACCTTGGACGTGTCAAAGAAGAAGCGGACAAAGAAGGTAAATCTCTTGCACCAGTAGCTGCAGACTTGGCTGCTAAATTAGGTCAAGACGTTGTTTTCCCAGGTGTCACTCGTGGTGCTGAATTGGAAGCAGCTATCAATGCTCTTGAAGATGGACAAGTTCTTTTGGTTGAAAACACTCGTTTTGAAGATGTGGACGGCAAGAAAGAATCTAAAAACGATCCTGAACTTGGTAAATACTGGGCATCTCTTGGAGATGGTATCTTCGTAAACGATGCATTTGGTACAGCTCACCGTGCACACGCATCAAACGTCGGTATCTCTGCAAACGTTGAAAAAGCTGTTGCTGGCTTCCTTCTTGAAAATGAAATTGCCTACATCCAAGAAGCAGTTGAAACTCCAGAACGTCCATTCGTAGCTATTCTTGGTGGTTCAAAAGTATCTGACAAGATCGGTGTTATCGAAAACTTGCTTGAAAAAGCTGATAAAGTCCTTATCGGTGGTGGGATGACTTACACATTCTACAAAGC
>CBDFAZ010000017.1:0-25100 GCA_965245685.1 uncultured Streptococcus sp.
CGAGCTCTTTATGACTGTTTTCAATATTCATTTCTTCAGTCAGGTTCAGACCAAGGTAGACAAGCAGTACCTAGGAAGAGTTTTCTCGACTATCTACACGCTAGCAATTCTTTTCATGCCTCCTGCGACGTTTCTGATGACTCTTCTGCCGAGTGTCCACACCCTTTCCTTTCTTCTGATTGGTTTCGGAGTGATGGGATTGGCTTTGATTTCCTACCTTTATCAAAAGAGAATACAAAAAAACTAGGCTGGATTTCCAACCTAGTTTGTTTGTATAGTATTTTAGGAAAAGGCAGCAAGCTACAGGCCAGTTCTGCCTGCTCAACATCAATACTGAGAGCAACCGTTTGTCCCGGCTGGACATTGATACCGTAAGTAACTAGAATTTTAGCGTATTTGCGTAGGTTTTCTTGAAAATTTGTTAGAGTCATGTTTATTTTCCTTTCTTGTAGAGAAGTGGTGAGTGAGATAACAGCTCACTCGAAAGCAGCGAATATCTTTTTATAGCACCCACCACTGATAAAGCGACCAATAGAGAATGTTGGCTATGATGGTGAAGGCAGCTAGGCTGGTCAGGACCGTTAGGAAGAGACGTCCCTTGCTTAATCGGCTTTTGGCCTTAGTTATCCAAGGATAGAGGAGGCCTGCTAGCAGTAAAATTCCCAGTCCAGCGAAGACCATATAGCGCCAAGGTTGCATGATACCAGTCTTGCTGACAGTCATAACGGTAAAGATGAGATAAGATTTGAATCCAACGGCGAGAATAGTAAACGAGGTCAGATAATTCCAGATTTTTAAATCTACTGGATCCTTGGCAGGTGTCTTTCTGATCAAACGAATCAGGTCTGCCACTCCGCTGATGACAAGACTGATAAGAGCATAGATCAGCCCGACAAAGAATAAGGCGTACATGGCATAGTCTTTGTAGATCTCAATGTCCGCAATCTTGTAGCTATCTCCGTAGGCATTTGTGATAGTCTCTTGGTTATTCGCATGGCTAAGGACTGCATATCCTTGAGTGAGGAGAGGATTGTCTGCGCTTTTTGGGGCGTAGCTGGTGTATAAAAATCCTCTGGTAATGGATATCGGTCCAGTCTCGAAGTAGCGGGCTTTGCGGTAAAAGCCAGGCTGAAAATTTTTAAAGGCTGTTTTGTCAGTCTTTTTCTTGTCTCCAAAAATCAGCTGGGGCATCTCGCTATTATAGATTTGCTCTTGGGATTGATTGGTCATGACGGCATAACCGATGCCGTTATTCAAGTCAAGCAGAATATTGGAGGAGAAGGCGTCGGTATTCCCTCCATGGCCGACAAGAGTCGTGCCGTACTCTTGGGTCCAGAAGCCATGCATGTTGAGCGGTATATCCGTGCCAGGATAGGTGGAGCTAGCTGTGTAAAGAGTTGTCCAGGTTTCCTTCCGCTTAAATAGCTTGTCCTGACTCAGGAGGGCTTGAGCAAACTTCTGGAAATCTGCCATAGTACCGGCGGCCTGACCTGCTGGATAGATGTCCATGTAGAAGTTGGATGCTCCAAGAGACTGTCCTTCTGTACTGTAGCCTTTGTCTTCCTTTCGCTTTTCGCGCACATAATCATTATCTGTAAAGCCTGGTAGGATAGCCGTCTTATTCATGTCCAGCGGCTGGAAAATATGCTTATGGACATAGTCTGAAAAGCTTTGACCGGAAACCTGCTCCACAATATAAGCGGTCAAGGCCGTGCTGTAGTTCGAATAGGCGGTCTTTGTGCCAGGTTCAAAGATTTGGACAGGCTGCTTAGTTGCTAGGAATTCTTCCATACTGATGTCATGATAGTTCATGGCCGCACCAGACTCTTCAAAACCAGCTTGATGATTCATCAGATCCAGCATGGTAATAGGTTTGTCGTAGCGAAGAGTCTTGAGAAAGTCCTTTGGCAGATAGGTTTTTATGTCAGTTTCTAGGTCTATCTTGCCTTCCTCCCAGAGTTGCATGACTGAGATCCAAACAGTCAACTTGGTCACAGAACCCCATTCAAAAACGCTTTTGTCATCCACTTTGATGCCTTCTTCTTTGTCCGTATATCCAAAGTTGGCATGGTAAATCGTACCGTTCTTGTCAAAGACTGCCGTTGTCATACCGGCTGTTGTCTTTTCATGCTCCTTGACAAAGTCTTGGATTTTCTGCCCAATTTGGCTGCGCTCTATGCCTGATGGCAGCTTTTGTGATTCATCAGCTAATGCAGTGACAGGTTGGAAAATTCCTAGGCTGAGAATAGCCAGAAGACATAAAAACATTCGTTTTGTCATCATATTCATACTCCTTTTTGACATGTTTCAGATTTAGCTATTGCAGCAATAGATTAAAAGGCCGAGGACTAGGATGGTTAAAATGATTAGGAGTTTTGATTTTTTCATAAAAATTCCTTTCTGTTCTATGTAGATAATAATTGGTTATTTTCTAATACTCAGTGAAATTCAAAGAGTAAACAGGAAAGCTAGCTGTAGGCAATACTGAAGTAAGAAAATTTAGCGCTGATTTAGTTTGAATTTAGTATAAACTATTGGAAAACCCACCACTGATAGAGAGACCAATAGAGGATATTGGCTATCATAGCTAGGGCAGATAGGCTAGTCAGAACTGTCAGACAGACATGACCTCGACTGAGTTTCTCTCTGGACTTTCTGAACAGTGGCAGCAGAGCAGCAAGGGTCAGTAGAAGTCCTAAGATAGCAAAGACCATATAGCGCCAAGAGCTAACGCCGCTAAAATCATTTTTTAAAACTGCTTGGAAAACCAATAGGAGTTGAAGTGGAACAGCCATGATTCCTAGAGAAGTCAGGTAGTTCCAAACCTTCCAAGAGCGAGGCTGAGTTTTTTTCTGCTTGTGCCAAATTAGATGACTAATATCTCTAAAAATACTACACAAGATATTTCCAAGAGCAAAAAAGCTAGCAAGGAGTCCTAAGCCTGTGACGGCATAGTCTGTAAAGAGCTCGGAATCAGAAATCTTCTTAAAGTCAGAGGAAGTCAAGGACAGCGTAGTTTGCCCATTTCTATCGTCAATAGTCCAAAATTCATCTTTTAACAAGTCTTCATTCGGACTATTTAGTTGATCAATAAATGGAGGTACAATTTTAGCTATAGACAAGGGGCCACTATTAAAAATTCTGTAGGAAAGATAATATCCAGGACTGAATCGTTCCTTAGTAGCTTCGCTAGCTGTTTTTCGCTGTCCAAATACTAATTCCGGCATATAGAGATTATAGCGTTCTTCAATGGATTGATTAGTCATGACAATCATGCCAACTCCTGACTCAAGGTCTAACAAAAGATTGCTAGAAAATCCGAACGTATGTCCTCCTTGACCTAAAACAGAAACATTATACTTGCTTACCCAGAAGCCGTGAGCATTGCGTACTATATCTGTACCTGGATATGTTGAAGTAGCAGTATAAAGAGTTGTCCAAGTCTCTGGACGATGGAAAAGGGTCTCCTTTTTGAAAAGTGTTTGAGCAAACTTTTGTAAATCCTCTAGCGTTCCTGTAGCTCTGCCAGAGGAGTAGAGACCGAGTTCAGAATTAGCGCTTCCCAAGAGCTTGCCTTCGCTATCGTATCCCTTTTCTTCCTTGCGCTTAGCCTGTACAAAAGCATTGTCAGATAAATCTGGTAAAATGGCCGTCTTGTTCATCTTTAGAGGTTCAAAAATATGCTCGTGAACGTAATCGGAGAAACTCTGACCAGAAATCCTCTCTACGATATAAGATGCCAAGCCTGTCCCGTAATTTGAGTTAGCTGTGACCGTACCTGGCTCGAAAGATTGGATCGGCTGGTAAAAAGTCAAAATTTCTTCGATATTCTTGTCGCCATGTAAGTAATTGGGAATCGTATCAAAGCCTGCCTGATGATTCATCAGATCGAGCATGGTGATAGGCTTTTCATAGCGAAGATTGCGTAGAAAACCTTCTGGCAGATAGGTGCGGATGTCTTCTTCTAAATCAATCTTGCCCTCCTCCCAGAGCTGCATAACAGAGACCCAAATGGCCAGTTTGGTCACAGAACCCCATTCCAAGACGCTTTCATCGTCTGCCGGAATCCCCTTTTCCTTTTCCATATAGCCGAAGCTGCCTTGGTAGATAGTTCCATTGGTGTCAAAGACGGCTGTTGCCATACCAGCAGTGGTCTTTTTGTGCTTCTTGACAAAGTCTTGGATTTTCTGGCCGATTTGGTCTCGACTGATACCAGATGGCAGCTTTGTTCCTTCCTCGGCTAGCGCTCTAGCTGGGTAGATAAGGCTGAGAGTTAAGAAACTTAGTATAAAGCACAGAGTCAATTTTTTCATTATGAGATACTCCTTTTCTACCAATCTTTAGCAGCAGACTAGGAACGATTGCCCAGCGTCTTCTGCAGAAGAAAGTCCCTTCAAGCAAGGAAAATTTTGTGAAGAACTGATCCGGTTTGTCGGAACTATTGTATTCCCTTCGAAAAACAACTTAAAATCACATCAACGCTGTCTTGCTGTACTCTGGTACTGTCTGTGCTTGCTCTTTAGTTTGCATTGAGTATTAAAATCTCCTCAGCTATATCTTCGTTGAAAACGAAGTCAAAATACGATATACTAGGAGCAAATTGTCACTAAGATTATAACCAAGCCAGCAGCCAAGTTCAAGGGAAAACGGCCTTTAGCCTACAAGAGATACTTTTTGGCTGCTTCTGTATACCATTCAAGGAGGACAAAATGGACGGCAAGCAATTGCAGGTGCTGGAAACGAAAGAAATGCTGAAACAGGGACTCCTAACCTTGCTGCAAAGTCAAGATTTCTCAGAAATCTCAGTCACAGATATTATAGAGGTTTCGCAGACTTCCCGACGGACCTTTTATCGCCATTTTCGCAATAAAAGGGCTTTATTGGACTATTACCTTCAGGAGCTGATGAAGGAGTATTTTCGTGTAGAAGAGGATATGCTGAACAAGCCAAACCAGTATGAAGCCTATCTTTATCTTTTTCGTTTTTGGTACAACAAGCGTCAGGAGCTGAGAGGACTGGTTAAGAGTCAGCTTTTTTCCTCCTTTATTTCTGCATGGAATGCCCATTCCCCAGCAGTGCTTCAGCCTTTCTTTAAGGAGCAGATGGATATGCAGCTTTTTAGGATACACTTTCTCATCGGAGGCTACAGTAATGCTATTTGGAACTGGCTGCAAGAGGAAGAGCCAGAGCAGCCAGAAGTCATTACAGACTATTTTTTCAAGATTGTGGGCTATTTCACCTGTGATAAAGATGATTCGACAAGCAATAAGGAGTAATGGATAAGGCGAAAAAAGATGGTCTGAAGATTTATTGGTTAGAAAGGGAAGCAGCGATTTCTATTGTTCAAAAAGCAAAAAAACTAGGCTGGAATAATTTCCAACCTAGTTTTCTGTATGGGAATTTTTAAGTGCTTCTTTGGTTTTTTTAAGCTCTTTTTTCAGCGAGAAGTTTTTTAGCATGCTGATGAGAAAGGTCGTGACAGAGCCTAAGAGCACTGAAGCCAAAATCAATATGATTAAGGGAAGTTTGAAGCTGAACAAGATAAAGCTAACATTCACACTCTGCATATTGGCCAAGGAAATACTGGCCACCAATAGAATGGTAATTAAAAGTAGGATATAGTGTAATTTTTCTTTCATAGTGATTCTCCAATTATTCTATATCAAACTCAGCCTTGCTCTTGATATCTCCGTATTCTTCTGGGATTTCTTGGGCAAGGATATCTTCATAAGCCGCCAGTTCAATATCTGAGCCATACTTGTTTTTCAGAGCAGTGGTCACCAGACGGTAGGCCAGATTCGCATTGCGGGACAAGATGGGACCATGGAAGTAGGAGCCAAAGACATTTTTATAATGAACGCCTTCGCAACCATCCTCTTGGTTGTTGCCATTTCCATAGACGACTTTGCCCAGAGGTTTTTCGTCGTCAGAGAGGAAAGTCCGTCCTTGGTGATTTTCAAAGCCGTAGTAGGTCTCGTTGAATTCTTCGTTATGAATCTTAATGTCACCGATATAGCGGTTTTTGGTCTGGTTGAGGGTGTAGTGGCCCATGATGCCCAGGCCTTCGATTCTACGGCCAGAAGCTTCGATATAGTATTGGCCTAAGAGTTGGAAGCCACCGCAGATAGCTAGCACAACGCCATTTTCATTGATAAAGCTTTCCAAAGCTTCTTTTTTAGCTGGCAAGTCGCGAGCCACGATCGTTTGCTCATAGTCTTGACCTCCGCCAAAGAAGACGATGTCGTAGCTGTCCTTGTCAAAGTCATCTTCTAGAGAGACGATATCGACTTCAACTCTAGCACCTAGCTTTTCAGCCACATACTTGAGCATGAGAACATTGCCGTTATCGCCGTAGGTATTCATGAGATTGCCATAGAGGTGGGCAATTTTAATATCGTAACGGAAATCCTGGTTTTCAGGAGAAGTGAGGGATCTGTATACCATTAATTCATCTCCTTTCTGACCACTTGTCGTTCTGCCAGAAGCTCGCGGAATTCCAGCATAGCAGTATAAGTTGCTAAGATATAGGCATGCTTGGTTTCTTGCTGTTCAATGGCCTTAAATACTGCTTCTAAATCTTTGACTTCAGTAATCTGATCTGCTGGATAGCCCGTTACCCGCAGTCGACGAGCAATCTCAGAGTGGCGCACACCACCTGCAATGACATGAGGAATCTCCATCTCTAAAATCTTCTCAAAATCAGCATCCCAAATCCAGCTGGTATCAATGCCGTCCGCATAGTTGGCGTTGAGCAGGACGGACAAACTAAAGTCAAAGGGTGCAAGTCCAATCATATACAAAGCTTGGGTGGCACCGACTGGATTTTTAATCAAGACTAAGGTACATTCCTTATCGCCGATTTTGAAAGTTTCCTGACGGCCAAAGACAGCACGGCTCTTGTCAAAGCCAGCCTTGATAGTAGCCGGATCGACACCAAAGAATTGAGCTACTGATACAGCTGCTAGAGCGTTATAGATATTGTAGAGACCGCCGATATTGATTTGATAGTCTTGTCCATCAATGGTAAAGGCAGAGCGGTTATGCTCAAGTGTTTTGAGAGCAGTCAGGCTGTAGTCAAGCTTAGGACGCTTGAAGCCGCAGTCCTCACAAATATAAGCTCCCAGATTTGCATAGGTGTTGAGCTCATACTTGAGGATATGCTCGCACTTGGGGCAGAGGATGCCCTCTGTATTGTAGTGAGCGAGCTGAGCCTGACCTTTCTCTGTGTCAAATCCATAGTAGCGGACAGGATTCTTTAGGCTGACCGAGTTAAAGAGAGGACTGTCACCGTTCATCAGTACAGTCGCTTCAGGCACTTTTGCTGCAGCATCCAGAATCATCTGGTAGGTCGTGTAGATCTCCCCATAGCGGTCCATTTGGTCACGGAAAATATTGGTAAAGACGAAGAGGCTAGGCTTGATATAATCACAAATCCGAGATAGGCTGGCTTCATCTATTTCCAACACAGCGATATTCTTGCCAGATTTGCCTTTCTTAGCGGTTAGGAAGGTTGTGGTAATCCCTGTAATCATATTGGCACCGCTGGGATTGGTCACCACTTCTCCGAAAGCTTCCTTGAGAATGCCCACTGTCAGAGCTGTAGTAAGAGTTTTACCATTGGTTCCGGTAATAACCACGACCTCATAGTTCTTCGCTAGGTTTTGTAAAATATTTTTATCAAATGTCAGGGCAACTTTCCCTGGCAGAGTCGATCCACGCCCCATTTTGCTGAGAACAAAGTGGGAGGACTTGCCCGCCAAGAGGCCCAATGCTGTATTTATCTTCATAAGAAATATTTTATCATAAAAAAGTAAAGAAGGTTACAGAAAAATATTGACAAACGTGATATAATGGGTTGGTAAGTCTTTAAGCATTAAGACCCACTGTAAAATAAAAAGAGAGAAGTTAATTGAGTAAACTCTAATTACAAGATAAAATCAGGCTGATACTAGATTTAATAAGTTCGATTTGTTGCTACAGCTGTTTGATTTTGCTTGTAGAGGAGTAGGAAGTCTAAGTATGAATTTTCAACAACTAACCAATCTCCAATATTGGGCCAGTTTGTTTTCTGACCCTTGGAGGATTGTAATTAATGTTATTGACGTCGCTATCGTCGCATGGATTCTATATTATCTAATCAAGGCCATTGCCGGTACCAAGATTATGATTTTGGTCCGCGGGGTGCTCTTCTTTATCTTGGCACAGTTTTTTGCCAATATAATCGGCTTGACCACTATTTCTTGGTTGATCAATCAGGTCATCACTTACGGTGTCATTGCGGCCGTGGTGATTTTCTCGCCTGAGATTCGGGCAGGATTGGAAAAGCTTGGGCGAGCAACGGATATTTTTTCTGCGACGCCCATCAGTAACGAAGAAAAAATGGTTCAGGCATTTGTCAAGTCCGTTGCCTATATGAGTCCGCGGAAAATCGGGGCTTTGGTGGCCATTCAGGGAACCCGTACCTTGCAGGAGTACATTGCAACAGGGATTCCTTTGGATGCAGATGTGTCCGGAGAGCTGCTAATCAACATTTTTATCCCCAATACGCCATTGCACGATGGAGCTGTTATTATAAAAAACAATAAAATTGCGGCTTCCTGTGCCTACCTACCTCTGACAGAAAGCAGCGGTATCTCTAAGGAGTTTGGAACTCGGCACCGCGCAGCTATTGGCCTGTCTGAAGTATCCGATGCGTTTACTTTTGTCGTTTCAGAAGAAACAGGTGGGATTTCCACTACGCACAATGGAATTTTCAAGCACGATTTGACTTTGGATGAGTTTGAGATAGAGCTAAGAAAGGTCTTCTTATCAGAGCAGGACAAGCCAGCAGGTTTGAAAACACGCTTCATGGGAGGATGGAAGAAATGAAAAAACGTAAAAAAATTCTTTATATCATCTCTTCGTTTTTCTTTGCCCTAGTGCTTTTTGTTTATGCAACCTCTAGCAGTTATCAAAACAATACTGGAGTTCGACAGGTCACATCTGAAACTTATACCAATACGGTTTCCAATGTGCCAATTGACATCAAATATGACAGCGAGAATTACTTTATCAGCGGCTTTACTTCTGAAGTTTCCGTTGCCTTGACAGGCTCCAACCGAGTCAATCTAGCCAGTGAAATGCAGGAAAGTACTCGGAAGTTTCGAGTCGTTGCTGATCTTTCCAAGGCTACAGAAGGCACAGTAGAGATTCCTCTGAAAGTTGAAAATCTGCCAAGCGGTCTGACTGCTACAGTCACTCCGCAGAAGATTTCTGTTAAGATTGGTAAAAAGGCCAGCAAGAAGGTTGAGGTCCGCTACCTCATCACAGACAGCCAGGTAGCTGAAAATGTGTCTATCAGTGGTGTAACTTTGGAAAATAAGGAAGCTACAGTAACCAGTGACGAGGAGACCCTTTCTAAGATTGAGTCTGTCGTAGCTATTCTCCCGACCAATGTCATTATCACTGGCAACTACAGCGGGACAGTACCGCTGCAGGCGGTTGATGGACAGGGAAATGTCATGCCAAGCGTGGTGACACCATTTGAAACGACTATGCGTGTCAACACTAAAACAGCAGACAGCTCAGGCTCGTCTTCCTCTAACAGTAGCTCAAGTACGAGCTCATCAAATAAAAACTAAATAAAATTTTGAAAATAAACTTGGATTAAAGTGGTCTGCCTTGCTTGCAGCCTAAATCTTTACATCCAGGTCTTATGAAAGGAAACTATTTATAATGGGTAAATACTTTGGAACCGATGGTGTTCGCGGAGAAGCAAATGTGGAATTAACGCCGGAATTGGCCTTTAAACTCGGCCGCTTTGGTGGTTATGTTCTGAGTCAGCACGAAAGTGAAGTTCCTCGGGTCTTTGTTGGCCGTGATACTCGAATTTCAGGAGAAATGCTGGAAAGCGCCTTGGTTGCAGGACTTTTGTCCGTTGGGATTCATGTCTATAAATTGGGTGTCATTGCAACGCCTGGTGTAGCTTATCTGGTTAAGTCAGAGAAGGCCAGCGCTGGAGTCATGATTTCTGCCAGCCACAATCCAGCTTTGGATAATGGTATCAAATTCTTTGGTGGTGACGGCTATAAACTGGATGATGAGCGTGAGTTGGAAATCGAAGCTTTGCTGGACGCAGCGGAAGACACCTTGCCACGGCCAAGCGCCGAAGGATTGGGTGACTTGGTGGACTATCCAGAAGGGTTGCGCAAGTACCAACAATACTTGGTTTCAACTGGCTTAGAACTAGAAGGAATGCATGTAGCCTTAGATACGGCCAACGGTGCGGCTTCTACCAGCGCCCGTCAGATTTTTGCGGATCTAGGCGCACAGTTGACGATTATCGGAGAAAATCCAGACGGCCTCAATATCAATCTGAATGTCGGGTCTACGCATGCTGAAGCTTTGCAGGAAGTTGTTCGTGAGTCTGGTGCAGCGATTGGTCTGGCCTTTGATGGAGATAGTGACCGCTTGATTGCTGTGGATGAAAATGGTGAGCTGGTAGATGGTGACAAGATTATGTACATCATCGGGAAGTACCTGTCTGAGAAAGGTGAGCTAGCGCAGAATACCATTGTTACGACTGTCATGTCCAACCTTGGCTTCCATAAAGCTTTGGAGCGGGAAGGCATCCAAAAGGCTGTGACAGCAGTTGGTGACCGCTATGTAGTAGAGGAAATGCGCAAGAATGGCTATAATCTAGGTGGCGAGCAGTCTGGACATGTTATTATCATGGACTACAATACGACAGGTGACGGCCAGCTTTCAGCTGTGCAATTGACCAAGGTCATGCAGGAAACAGGTAAGAAACTATCCGAATTGGCTGCTGAAGTAACCATCTATCCGCAGAAACTGGTCAATATCCGTGTGGAAAACAGCATGAAAGATAAAGCGATGGAAGTTCCAGCTATCAAGACAGTGATTGAGAGAATGGAAGCTGAAATGGCCGGCAATGGCCGGATTTTGGTTCGTCCGAGCGGAACTGAGCCTCTGCTGAGGGTCATGGCTGAAGCACCAACTGACGAAGAAGTAAATTATTATGTAGATACCATTGCTAATGTTGTTCGAGATGAAATTGGGATAGACTAATAAATGTAAAGAAACTGAGACATAATGTCTTGGTTTTTTTATATTCGTATGAATTTTTAAACACTTTGAATAAAAATGTTGATAAATTGCAATACTCTTGGTATAATAAGCTACGAAAGGAGTATAAGATGAAAAATAAGAAAACACTTATTCTTAAAATTTTAATCTTGTTAACGGCTATTGTTACAGGTCTTGGTTTTGCTGCTAGGACACAGGCTGCTGAGGTAACAGATTATACCCAGCAAACCAGCATCACTAAAAATGGTGTGCCATTAACAAGTGACTCAACAGTTATGACCAATGAAACTCTGTCTGTAACAACTAGTTTCACATTCCCGTCATCTCAAACTATCGCTGAAGGCGACACCCTTACTTTCTCACTGCCGCAGGAATTAACCCTGATTACTCCCTTAAACTTCCAAGTATCTGATGTTGTCAATCACAAGGGAGAAGTAGTCGGAAAAGCTCAAGCGAATCCAGCAAGTCAGACGGTTACAGTAACCTTTAGTAATTACTTTACTAACTACACCGAACAAAAAGAAATGTCCCTGACTTTTAATGTACGGGTTAATAACGACAAGGTGCAAAATTCAGGGCCGGTTTCCTTCAAATTTGGCCAGACAGATTTTTCTTTCCAATACGAAAAGGTAGAAGGAACTGCTGGTGAATATGAAATGAAATATGGTTACCAAGACAGTAGCGATCCAAAGATTGTCAAGTGGCGCATTATCCTGAATGCAAGACAGGACATGCTTCGTAACATGGTGATTTCAGACAACTTTGGCGACGGTCTGACACTGGTACCAGGTACACTGCGCGCAGTTCGTTATGCTCCTGTAGAAGGTGGTATCCGCAATGAAGCGCACTTGCTGACTCTGCCTGTTTTGGATAACTTCACTAACAAGGCGGTTCTTACGCAAAATGCTAATGGTGATGCCAATGGCTTTACCATCAACTTTGGTGATAACTACAACTGGCCAATGTACATCGAGTACTCTACTCGCGTACCAGATGGTGTTCAAGTAGGTGATGTGGTTAACAACACCTTGTCTTGGACAGCTAAAGGCTTCCCAGAGCGTACTATTACTAAGTCAGTCCGCTTAGAAGATGGTTCTGGTAAAGGAAGCGGATTGTTGGCAAAAGACGTAATGATTAAGGCTCAGAAGAAGCTTGTTAACAAAGAGTTAGAAAAAGGTCAGTTTACCTTTGGTCTCTTTGACGAAAGTGGTAACTTGCTTCAAACTGTTACCAATGAAGCAGACGGCTCTATCAACTTCAAGGCTTTAAACTACAGTGCTGCTGGTACTTACCGCTATAGCATTAAGGAAATCCCAGGAAACGATTCTAACTACGTCTATGATGACAAGGAAGCACAGCTGACAGTTACTGTAACAGATGTTAATGGTGAGCTTTTAGGCTCTGTCAAGTATGACTTGGATCCAGTCTTTACAAATACTTATAGAGGTAATGATCCAGGCAAGTCAGTTCAGCCACCAACTCCTGGCAATAACAACAATCCAAACAACAACCCAAATAATAATCCAAACAATAATCCAAATAACACTCCAGGCAATGGTAACAATACCCCTGGTAACAGTTCCGACAATCCAAAGGGTGGAACAGACAATCCAGGGAATGGAAATAACAATTCAAACAATGGTACCAATGATCCGGGTGCTGCAGGAGGCAACAAAAAAGTTCTGCCTAAGACTGGTCAAGAAACTACACTTTGGCTGTCAGTTGCAGGTTTGGCAATCTTAGTTGGCTTTGGAAGTTATGTCTTTCTTCAAAAAAAGACTAGATAAAATTCAAAGGTTTTAAGAGTTTTCTCTTAAAGCCTTTTTGCATGGTTTTCCATTTGAAAAAACTGAGCAATCGTGTTAGAATAGACCTAGTAATTTTTAAAGGATAGAGGTGTTATCGTGGCTTTTGGAGATAACGGACAACGCAAAAAAACAGGATTTGAAAAATTGACGATGCTGGTCGTGATTATCATGCTTATCGTGACAGTCGGAGCGATTTTTGCTTCTGCTCTCAGCGCAATCTTTTAATCCAAACGCTTCAGGGCGTTTTTTTAGACTAGAAAAAGAGAATAGAAAAAATGAGTATGTTTTTAGATACGGCCAAGATTCAAGTTAAGGCTGGCAATGGTGGTGATGGCATGGTGGCCTTTCGCCGTGAAAAATATGTTCCTAACGGCGGCCCTTGGGGTGGCGATGGTGGCCGTGGCGGCAATGTTGTTTTTGTTGTAGACGAGGGCCTGCGTACCCTGATGGACTTTCGTTACAATCGCCACTTCAAGGCTCAGTCTGGTGAAAAGGGCATGACCAAAGGGATGCATGGCCGAGGGGCAGAGGACTTGATTGTTCGTGTGCCTCAGGGGACGACAGTTCGTGATGCGGAGACGGGCAAGGTGCTGACGGACTTGGTAGAAAATGGTCAAGAATTTATCGTAGCGCGTGGTGGCCGAGGCGGTCGTGGAAATATTCGCTTTGCAACGCCTAAAAATCCTGCTCCAGAGATTTCTGAGAACGGAGAACCGGGTCAAGAGCGAGAGCTTCTGCTGGAGCTCAAGGTCCTAGCAGACGTTGGTCTGGTCGGATTCCCATCTGTCGGGAAATCCACTTTGCTTAGTGTTATTACAGCAGCCAAGCCTAAGATTGGTGCCTATCATTTCACGACAATCGTGCCCAATCTAGGCATGGTTCGCACTCATTCTGGAGAGTCCTTTGCGGTGGCAGATCTGCCGGGTTTGATTGAGGGGGCTAGCCAAGGAGTGGGACTGGGAACCCAGTTTCTCCGTCATATTGAGCGGACACGGGTCATCCTGCATGTCATCGATATGTCAGCAAGTGAGGGACGTGACCCTTATGAGGACTATCTAGCTATCAATAAAGAGTTGGAATCCTATAATCTTCGTCTCATGGAGCGTCCGCAGATCATTGTTGCAAACAAGATGGACATGCCGGAAAGTGCTGAAAATCTCAAGGAATTTAAAGAGAAATTGACAGCTAATTATGATGAGTTTGCTGACCTACCGCAAATCTTCCCCATTTCCAGTCTTACCAAGCAGGGACTTGCCACCCTCTTGGATGCGACCGCAGAATTACTGGACAAGACACCAGAGTTCTTGCTCTATGATGAGTCTGAAATGGAAGAAGAAGCTTACTATGGCTTTGACGAAGAAGCACCAGCCTTTGAAATTTCTCGTGATGATGATGCGACTTGGGTGCTGTCAGGTGACAAGCTTGAGAAGCTCTTTAATATGACCAACTTTGACCGTGATGAGGCAGTCATGAAATTTGCCCGTCAGCTTCGCGGTATGGGCGTTGATGAAGCCCTTCGCGCTCGTGGAGCCAAGGATGGAGACCTAGTCCGTATCGGCAAGTTCGAGTTTGAATTCGTTGACTAAGGAGGCTAGCAATGGGCGATAAACCAATATCCTTTCGAGACGAAAATGGAAATTTTGTCTCTGCAGCTGATGTCTGGAATGCAGAAAAGCTAGAAGAGCTCTTTAACAAACTGAATCCCAAGCGTAAGCTACGTCTGGAAAGAGAAGCATTAGCGAAAGCGGAAGAGGAATAAAACGTTCGATTTTGAAACTATAAACGCTGGGAAAGATTTCTCAGCCTTTTTAAATCTTAAAAAGTGGGTTCTGATAGGTAAGTCGATTTCCTTTTAGCTTCTAAGGACCCCATCAATGAAAAAATGGAAAAAGGCAATGCTTATCAATCTGTCGTAGCCATTGCCTGCTATTTTATGGTATAATGAAAAAAATAAGTAGGAGAAGTGATAATTATGGCAAAAACAATTCATACAGACAAAGCACCAGCAGCGATTGGACCTTATGTCCAAGGAAAAATTGTGGGCGACCTTTTATTTGCGAGCGGGCAGATTCCTCTGTCTCCTGAAACTGGAGAAATCATTGGGACAACTATTGAAGAGCAGACCCAGCAGGTACTGAAAAATGTTTCAGCCATTTTGGAAGCCGCTGGCACAGACTTTGATCATGTGGTCAAGGCTACTTGCTTTTTGAGCGATATCAATGATTTTGTGGCCTTTAATGAGATATACAAAACAGCCTTTAAAGAAGCATTTCCAGCTCGCTCGGCAGTAGAAGTGGCTCGCCTACCTAAGGATGTGAAGATTGAGATTGAGGTTATTGCCGAGATTCTCTAAAAAAGAGCAGGGAAAAGAGCTTTTTGACAAATTCTATCTGATGAAAGGATTATTATGTCTGAGAAGAAAATTCAGCTTGTCATTGTGACTGGAATGAGCGGGGCGGGGAAAACCGTAGCCATCCAGTCCTTTGAAGACTTAGGTTATTTTACCATTGACAATATGCCGCCAACTCTGGTGCCGAAGTTCTTGCAGTTGGTCGAAGGGACTACGGATAATGACAAGCTAGCTATGGTTGTCGATATGCGGAGCCGTTCCTTCTTTATGCAAATCCAGCCTGTTTTGGATGAATTAGAGCAAAATGAGAACATTGATTTTAAGATTCTTTTCCTAGATGCGGCTGATAAGGAGTTAGTGGCTCGTTACAAAGAAACTCGGCGCAGCCATCCGCTAGCAGCTGATGGCCGGATTTTAGATGGGATTAAACTGGAGCGTGAACTCTTAGCCCCACTGAAGAATCTAAGCCAAAATGTCGTGGACACAACAGATTTGACACCACGGGAGCTCAGAAAGACCATCTCTGAGCAATTTTCAAATCAGGCTGACATGCACAGTTTCCGAGTTGAGGTCATGAGTTTTGGTTTCAAATATGGTCTGCCTTTGGATGCAGACTTGGTCTTTGATGTGCGTTTTCTGCCTAATCCCTACTATAAGCCTGAGCTGCGCAATCAAACTGGCTTGGACAAGGATGTCTTTGACTATGTCATGAACCATGCCGAGTCAGAAGAATTTTACCAGCATCTGCTGGGCTTGATAGAGCCGATCTTGCCAGGCTATCAGAAGGAAGGTAAGTCTATCCTGGCTATTGCTGTGGGCTGTACGGGTGGTCAGCACCGCAGTGTAGCCTTTGCTCAGCGCTTAGCGGATGATTTGGCTATAAATTGGCCGGTTAATGCCACCCACCGCGACAAAAACCGTCGGAAAGAAACGGTGAACCGCTCATGAGAAAGCCACGAATTACAGTTATTGGCGGCGGAACAGGAATTTCAGTTATTTTAGACAGCCTGCGTAAAAAGGACGTAGAAATTACAGCCATTGTCACAGTAGCAGATGATGGAGGTAGTTCTGGTGAGCTGAGAAAAAACATCCAGCAGCTGACTCCGCCGGGTGACCTGCGCAATGTCCTGGTAGCTATGTCCGACATGCCAAAGTTTTATGAGAAGGTCTTCCAGTATCGCTTTGCGGAAGGAGACGGCGTTCTAGCGGGGCATCCCTTGGGCAATCTGATTATTGCCGGTATTTCTGAAATGCAGGGCTCAACCTATAATGCCATGCAGCTTTTGACCAAATTCTTCCATACGACAGGAAAAATCTACCCTTCTAGCGATACCCCTCTAACTCTGCATGCTGTGTTTACAGATGGGACGGAAGTTGTCGGTGAAAGCAATCTGACCAGTAAGAGCGGGATGATTGAGCGGGTCTATGTGACCAATACCTATGATGACAAGAAGCCTGCGGCCAGTAAAAAGGTGGTTGAGAGCATCTTAGAAAGCGATATGGTGGTTCTGGGGCCGGGTTCGCTATTTACTTCTATCTTGCCTAATCTCGTTATCGAGGAAATTGGCCAAGCTCTTCTAGACACCAAGGCAGAAGTGGCCTATGTCTGCAATATCATGACCCAGAGAGGCGAAACTGAGCATTTTTCAGACAGTGATCATGTCCAAGTCCTGCACCGTCATTTAGGCAGGAATTTTGTAGATACAGTCTTGGTCAATATCGAACCTGTCCCTCATGAGTACATGGACAGTAACCAGTTTGACGAATATCTGGTACAGGTGGAGCATGATTTTCAGGGGTTACAAGAGCAGGTTCCGCGCGTTATTTCTTCGAACTTTCTGCGTTTGGAAAATGGCGGAGCGTTCCATGATGGTGAGTTGGTCGTTGACGAATTGATGCAGATTATACAGGTACGCAAATGAGCTTTACAGTAAAAGTGAAAGAAGAACTGCTGAGTCTGGCAAGCAGAGATAAAAATGAGCTGTCAGCCATGATCAAGATGTCTGGCAGTCTGGGCTTGGCCAGCAGTGGTTTGACCCTGTCTGTCACAACAGAAAATGCCAAGATTGCTCGCCATCTCTATGAGTTGCTGTCGGACCTTTATCAGGTCAAGTCAGAAATCCGCCACCATCAGAAGACCAATCTGCGCAAGAACCGTGTATACACAGTATTTCTGGATCAGAAAGTAGAAGAAATCCTTTCGGACCTGCACTTGGCTGACTCCTTTTTTGGTATCGAGGCCGGGATTGACCAGGCCATTTTGTCTGATGACGAAGCCAGCCGGGCCTACCTTCGGGGAGCCTTTCTCTCAAATGGCAGCATGCGGGAGCCTGACTCAGGCAAGTACCAGCTGGAAATCCTGTCCGTTTATCTGGATCATGCTGAGGACTTGGCTGCCTTGATGCGCCGTTTTCTACTTGATGCCAAGACCATTGAGCGCAAGAAGGGTGCTGTTACTTATCTGCAGCGGGCTGAGGACATCATGGACTTTCTCATTGTCATTGGGGCTATGGAAGCCATGGCTGAGTTTGAGTCTCTTAAGCTCATGCGGGAAGCGCGCAACGACCTCAATCGTGCCAATAATGCGGAGACAGCGAACATCGCTCGTACGGTCACAGCCAGTATGAAAACCATCAACAATATTGCCAAAATCAGCGATAATATTGGCATTGAGAGCCTACCTGTAGACCTGCAGGAGGTAGCCCAGCTTCGTATCCAGCATCCGGACTACTCCATCCAGCAGCTAGCTGATAGTCTGAGCCAGCCACTGACTAAGAGCGGAGTCAATCATCGCTTGAGAAAAATCAATAAAATCGCAGATGAATTATAAAAGCTGCTGAGCTTGAGCTCGGCAGCTGTTTTGTTATAAGCTTGTAGAATGTTTGGGTTGGACTTTTTGCTCGGGATAGATATGGTTAATGGCATTGTTGACAGCAGTAGGTGCCTCACCTAGCCCAGTCGCAATCAGGTCAATCTTACCCTCGTAGCTGCAGCAGTCCCCAGCTGCATAGATACCTGGCATGGAAGTTTCTTGCTTGCTGTTGACCAAAATCTTGTGACGGTTAAGTTCAAAGCCCCAATCTTTGAGATTGCCGACAGAGGATTTAAAACCGTAGTTGACAAAGAGATGATCCAGCGGTAGAAGTTGGCTATCCTCTCCCTTGACCTGGCTGATTTCCAAGTGGGTAATCTTGCCATTTTCACCGACCAATCGACTAGGTACAAATGGTGTCTTAATCTCAACACTAGAAGCCTTGAGTTCTTCCACACTATGCTCTAAAGCTCGGAAGTTGTCCCGACGGTGAACCAGGGTGGTTTCTGCGATTTTTTCAAAAGCTAACGCCCAGTCAACAGCCGAGTCGCCGCCGCCCAGAACAACAACCTTTTTGCCAGCGTACTGGCTGATGTTTGAAACGTGATAGTGGAGGTTGCTGTAGCTTTCAGCATCATCTAACTCCAAAGCCCTTGGTTTGAAAGCACCGCCTCCCATGGCGATGATGATGGTTTTAGTCTGATGCTGGGCTTGAGAAGTCGTGATGATGAAGCCATCATCAGATTTGACGATATCCAGCACTGTTTCATTGAGGCAAATCTCAGTCTGGAAAGTTTCTAGCTGCTCAATCAGACGCTGTGTCAGCTCTTCGCCACTTAGATTGGTAAAGCCCGGTACATCCAGAATCTTCTTCTCTGGATAGAGAATGGCCGGCTGACCACCCAGCTGAGGCAGGGAATCAATGATTTTAACCTTGGCTTGGCGTAGATGAGCGTAAAAAGCTGCGAATAGGCCAACTGGACCGCCGCCGACAATCGTAATATCATACAGTTCAGACATAATTCTCCTCAATCTTTTTAAAATAAACTAGCATTATTGTACCACAAAAAGGGATTGAAATGTAAGTAAATGTTTTAAAGGCATCTTAAAAGCCCCATTAGGGGCTTAAAATTAGATAGCAAATAAATCATTGAGGTTTTCAGCCAGCGTTGGGTGGGTGAAGATTTGCTTGCTCAAGTAGGTGTAAGGAATCTTATTATCCATGGCTACAGTCAGGATATTGATAATTTCCTGAGCCCCTGCAGAGAAGATTGTTGCCCCAACGATTTCCTTGGTCTCTGTATTGACAACAGCCTTGAAGGCGCCGCGCAAGTCAGCATTAACATGCCCGCGAGGCATTGCTGCGACTGGAATCTCCTTAACTGCAATCGGCAGTCCTTGCTCTTGGGCTTCCTTTTCAGTTAATCCGATTTGAGCCAAAGGCGGTGTGATGAACATGCTGGTAGGGACGTTTTTACGGTCTTCCAGTGTGTAACTGCCGTCGCCAGCCAGATAGCTATAAAGGATACGGAAGTCATCCAGTGAGATATAAGTGAACTGCAGACCGCCATTGACATCGCCCGCTGCAAAAACGCCGGGTACAGATGTTTCCAAGTGTTTGTTGACCTTGATAGCTCCGCGCTCTGTCAGCTCGATATCTGTATTTTCCAACTGCAGTGGCTCAACATTCGGCTTGCGGCCAGTAGCATAGAGCAGGGCATCAAAGCGGAATTCTCCATCCTCAGTCACAACGACAACTTCAGCACCATCATTTTTAATCTGCTTGGTTTGCACATTTTGCAGGAGCTGGATTCCGTCTTCTTCCATGTACTGCTTAGCTAGGGCAGCGATAGAAGGCTCTACTCGAGGGAGAAAGACAGGTGCAGCATCCAGCACAGTCACCTGGCTACCCATTTTGTTGTAGAGTCCGGCAAATTCTAGGCCGATGTTACCGCCCCCCAGAACTCCTAAGCGTTTAGGAAGTTCCTTCAGATTTTGAATGCCAGTTGAGTCATAGACATGCTCGGTTTCAGTCAGTCCTGGAATTGGCAGGACATTGGAAACTGCACCGGTATTGATGACAATAGTCTCAGCAGTCAGTTCCTCTTTCTCATCGCCAGCTGTGATTTCGATGACTTTATTGGAAAGGAAATGAGCTTCCGCATCGATGATGTCGACTCCAGCGCCACTGATTGCTGCGTAGTTCTTCCCGTTGAGACGGCTGGTTACAGCGTTCTTTTCAGCCATGACTTGGTCGAAAGCTAGGCCTTTTTCAGCTGCGACCAGCAGGGTCTTGGTTGGGATGCAGGCGATATTAATACAGGTTCCACCATACATAGCCTTGCTTCGCTCAATCAAAGCAACTTTTTTTCCTTGGGCCGCCATTTTGGCTGCCAATGTTTTACCGGCCTTACCAAAGCCGATGATAATTAAATCATAGGTTAACATAATTTACCTCCATTTTTCAAAAAAGATTGTATCACATCTAGTCAGAAATTGCTGATTTCTGCTACGCTTTTTTTCTTCAGTATTTTTAGTCTTTCTTTTTATACATAATGTCCAATTTTGAGCAAGATTTTCGCAGTTCCAGTCAGTTTGTGTTATACTGATTTTCATTATTTATTTTAGGAGAGTAAAATGTCTATTATTACACTGATTTTGGCAAGCTTGGTTGCCTTGGAATTTTTCTACATCCTGTACTTGGAGACCATCACGACGACTTCAGCGACAACAGCTCGGGTTTTCGGGATGTCAGAAGAGGAGTTGGAGCGGCAGTCGGTCAATACACTTTTCAAAAACCAAGGAGTTTACAACGGATTGATAGCTGTTTTGGTCTTGATTGCGGCCTTTGTACAGCCTAGTCCGGTTTGGCTGGGAATTTTTATGGTTTATATCATCTTGGTGGCAGCATACGGTGCAGTGACCAGTGACCCTAAAATCTTGTTCAAGCAGGGAGGACTGGCTATGCTGACCCTACTTAGTTTATTTTTCTAAAATAGAGTGAGGAAAATTGATTTCCCACTCTTTTTTTATATAATGATTGACTTTTTTGTTAGACAAGTGTAGAATAAAGATAGAAATAGTATTATTTAGAAAGCGCGTGGGAACGATGAAAAGATCTATTAAACGTTTGCCAGATGGGGAATTTACTATTTTAAAAGTAATTTGGCAGCTGCCTACCCCGACGACCTCTGCCCGTATCATGGAAAAGCTGGGACCAGACAATCACTGGAAGCCCCAGACTTTGCTGACAGTCTTGGCTCGCTTGACTGAAAAGGGCTTTTTAGAAAGTGTCCGCAAGGGACGTGAAAGGCAGTATACAGCCTTGATCTCAGAAGATGAGTATCTGGAAGTTGAGGCTTCGGATTTTTTGAAGCGTCACAGTGGCCGTTCTATGGGCGGGTTTGTCAAAACACTCTTTTCTTCTAACTCCTTTTCGGAAAATGAATTGGATGAGCTGCGCAGTCTGCTCAACCAAGGAAAGTAGGATGGAGGGATAAGCATGAAACAGTTCCTTCTTTCTTTTCTTCTGACCAGTTTGTCGACATCCATTTTGGTGCTTTTGCTTAGTTTGCTTTTTACGGCCTTTAAGACTAAGATTTCGGTCAGAGTGAAGTATTTTATTTGGTTTCTGATATTGCTGAGTTTTCTGTTTCCGTTCCGTCCTCAGTTCGGCTCAGGCCTGATTCGGCTGAATACAGGAACGGTAGTTCAGACAGCAGTGACTGCTACCCAGACAGGTGGAGCTCAGGGTGCTTCTCCAGCAGTTGAAAAAGCTGCCCAGACAAATTTATGGGAGGCTTTTCTGGGTCTGCCTTGGTTTGAGATTCTCTTTGCCATCTGGCTGATTGGCTTTGTCTTTAGTATAGGAAGATACGCTTATTCGTATATTCGCTTTAGAAAGATGCTGAAGCGCTGGGGCACGGAGTTTCAGGACGAAAAAGCGATGGCTCAGTTGCGGGATGTTCAGCAGGAGATGGGAGTTAAGGGCCAGATTCGTCTGCTCCACTATCCTATGTCCCAAAGTCCTATGCTGCTAGGTTTCAGAGATATTTTAATCGTGCTGCCAGAGTTGGACTACACAGAAGAAGAGCTGCAGCTGATTTTCAAGCATGAGCTGACCCACTACAAACACCGCGATGTTTTAATCAATCTCTTAGGGATTTTTGCCAAGAGTTTGCACTGGTTTAATGCGGTTGTCCGCTTTGCTTGTAGGGAAACGCAGGAAGCAGGAGAAATGTACTGTGACTACGATGTTCTGAGCTGTAGAGATACAGAGTATCGGACTTTCTACGGTGAAACGATTTTGACCATGATAGACCGCAGTAAGAAGACTCCAATTGCTCTGACAACCTGCTTTTACTCTGACAAGTTTAATCTCAAGCGGCGGATTGTCGGTATTATGGATAATCGCCTGCCTAAAAGGTTTCTGTCTGCTGCTTTTGTAGTGGCCGTTCCTCTCCTTTTGCTCCTGACTAGCTCGGTCTTTGCTCTAGAAAGTCCAGCTGCCCAACAAAGCAGACCTGTGGCAGGGAAAAAGCAGTCTCAAGGGTTCAGTCAGCGTCAGGCTCTAGCGTCCGTCTTAAAAGAGCTGTCTCTTTCTGAAAAGGATATTAAAGATTTACAAATTTCGCGTGAGAAAGACACCTATAAAATTCGCTTCTCGCACGGGCAAACAGCTCATGAAACCATTGTCAATGCTAAGGATGGAAAACTAATCCAATCCAAGCAGCATACCATTGTCGAAAAGACGGTAACGGTTGAAAAAGAAGTCAGTCCATCCTCGTCTGCTGCATCAACTCCAGCTGATAACAGCTCTACTGCAGGTGCAGGAAATAAGGGAGCAGCGGGCTCTACTGGAGCTAGTACAGCGACAGTTCAAACTCCGACTCAGAACAGTTCCTCTCATACGACAGACACCGATGATCCGGACGATGATGATGACCATGATGACGATTAAATAAAGGATTCTGCCAGTTTAAGTTTCTTAAAAGCTTAGACTGGTAGAATTTTATTATCTTCTCAAAGGGGGATTTGGAAATCCTCCAAGAGCAGTTAGTCATCAGTTTATCTTTATTTTAGGACGATTTTGCTTACAGTCTATATTTCGTTTTCTAATGCTAAAAAAACTGAAAGATTATTTATCTTTTTTCTTGACATTCACAAACGACAATTGTAGAATATACTTATAAACTACATTTGTAGAATGTTTTTGAAATATACTGCTTGGAAAGGAGAAGAAAGCAAAGCTTATCCAGACGCTTGTAGGATGCAGAGCGGAAGCTCTATTTCTTTTAAAAGTACAAACTACATTTGTAGAATCAAAGGAGAATTCAAATGAAACAAAAGCAAATCCAAACAAACTTCCAACGAATCGAAACGAAGTATATTCTTGACCGAGCAATGCTAGCTCGTCTTGAGGCTGACATGAGACCTTACCTCACCGCAGATGATTATGCGACTTCAACCATTTCCAATGTGTATTTTGATAATGATGAGTTCCAGATGATTCAGGATTCCATTGCCAGAAAAGGTGGTCGCGAAAAGATGCGGATGCGCACTTATGCTGAGCAGCCGAATGATGATAGTCAAGTTTTCTTAGAAATCAAGAAGAAACGTGATGAAGTAGGCTTCAAATACCGTTTGGTTTCGAATCCGTTCTCTGTGACCAACTATATTGTGAACGGTGTGGCAGACCATACTATTTCTGATGATCGGGTCAAGGCAGAAGTGGAGCAGTTGCAGGAGCGCTATATAGACTTGAAGCCAAAAATGGTGATTAGCTATGACCGCTACTCTATGAGAGGCTTGGAAGATAAAAAAGTCCGTGTGACAGTTGATTCCAACATCCGCTACCGTGATTATGATGTAGACTTGGCTTTAGGCCGCTATGGACTGCCCTTGCTGGATGACGACAAGGTAATTATGGAAATCAAGGTTCCTGGTCAATATCCTCAGTGGTTGGCTGATATTCTGAATAAATACGGTCTTGAAGACCAGTCCTTTTCAAAATACGGCAATGCCTACCTGAAAACTAAAGAAAGGCTGACTCAAACAGTCAAGGCCTAAGGAGGTAGTTTATGCTCAATCAGTTATTTAACAGTATCTACTCCTCTACGGAAGTCAAGATAAATCCTTTAGCATTGATTTTTTCACTAGCAACTAGTGTGGTTTTAGGAATTATCTTGGCCAAGGTCTATAAGCGCCAAACCATTTATACCAAGGAATTTGTCGTCACTCTCTCCCTTTTGCCAGCCATTATTTCCATTATCATCTTCTTGGTTAATGGAAATTTGGGTACCAGTGTCGCCGTAGCAGGGACTTTCAGTTTGATTCGCTTCCGGTCGGCCGCAGGTGGCTCCAAGGAGCTCTTAGCTATCTTTATGGCGACGGCTATCGGGATTACAACAGGAATGGGATTTGTAGCACTGGGAATTGTCTTTACTCTAGCTATTTCAGGCATCTGGATGCTCTTTGAAAAGATGAGCTTTACTTCAGTCAGTCCGACCAGACGTTATGTCCAGGTTCAGGTTCCAGCTGATTTTGACTACGAAGTACTCTTTGATGCTATCTTTGCAACGACTTGTAAATCAGCAGAACTGACCTCTCTCAAGTCGGCTGAAAAGAAGTCTATCAAGCTGGACTATGTTGTTGACTTGAATCCTGACATGAGCGACAGGGAGCTTATTCAGCAGTTTATACGTTATGACAAGGTTCAAGACATTTCACTTTCCAAAATTGCTAAGAAACGCAAAACATTATAAAGCACTAAAGACCAGCTGCAGCATAGCAGTTGGTTTTCTTGTTTGTATAATAAAAAGAAGCTACATCATACTTACAGAAAAAACTTGACACTCTTTTCTATATGTGGTATGATTATATAGATTTTGGACTTGAAGGGAGTGAAAAAAATGTCAAAAACAGTAGTACGCAAGAATGAATCACTTGATGATGCACTTCGTCGTTTCAAACGTGCGGTTACTAAAGCTGGTACTCTTCAAGAAACACGCAAACGTGAATTCTATGAAAAACCTTCTGTAAAACG
>CBDFAZ010000018.1:0-22787 GCA_965245685.1 uncultured Streptococcus sp.
AGAAAAACTGGCTTGAAGCCAAAATAAAAACAAGCTCTGTTAAAAGCTTGTTGATAAAGCTGGCGACGCCAGCTTTTTTTGTTAATAACGCTTAGATAGGAGAAAACGCAAGAGATAGTAAAGTCCCAAAACCAGAATAATGGTCAAGGTCAGAAACTGATTGAGACTTAAGATGATTGGGAAAACCATAGACAAGACACTCAAGCATGCTGCCAGCAGCAAAAGGATATTAAAAAGCAAAGTACGAGTCTTTTCGTCAATCATGCGATTGCGCTCATCAGTCACCTGAATGTAGAGCTTCTCAAAATTTTCCTCCCGTCTTAGGGCAAGATTATACCGAATGGTCATCAAAGAAAGCCCCAGGAGGATGCCGACCATGACTCCTTCCTGCTGATCATCCAGAGAATGAAAGTGGCTCCAGGCCAATCCTACCAAGATGATAAAAGTTAAGATTCGCCCCACGATAACTTTCCTTTGAAGTTTTTTCCTAAATTCTTGTTTAGTTAATGTTTCCATGTCAGCCTCCTATTTTTCATACACTTGAAAAATTTTCAAGATCACTACAATTAGAATAATTCCCACAAAAGGCAGGATTTCCTTAGGGATAAAATTGGCGGTAAAATGGAGATAAGATAAAGTAACAACCACCAAAATAGCCAATATCCATTTACACAAATAAGTCCATTTCATGATTCATCCTCCTCAAAGAGAAACACTTCTTCAATCCTTAAATTGAAAAAGGATGCAATTTTATGAGCCAAAAGCAGCGAGGCATTGTAGCGGCCTTTTTCCAAAGAAATAATCGTTTGTCTCGTGACCTCTAGCTTCTCAGCCAGCTCCTCCTGGCTGAGCTTTTTTCTTTTTCGTAATTCTTGAATTCGATTTTCCAAGGCTGCCTCCTTTTGCTATGTAAAACAAACTTTACTTTTCAAACATAGTATAGTCCCCTTTACATCTTTTGTCAAGAAGAAAGCGACAAAAAAGAGGCTGGGACAAAAGTCCTAGCCTCTCAATTGTCTTTGGATTGTCGAGCAAGACGCAGTGGTTGAGTGGGCTCTACTACGCTGATTTCATCAGCTTTTACAGCCCTACTCAACTGTGCGGAGGTGGGACGACGAAATCGAATTCTAACGAATTACCGATTTCTGTCCCACTCTCTTTTATCATCTTTATTGATTTCCTTTGTTATTTGCCTTTTAAAGCTACAGTCAACTTGACACAGGCTCCTCCTTGGTCTGGATTGAGCAGGGTCAGACGACCACCATGCAAGAGAGCTACCTGCTTAGAAAAGGCTAAGCCGATGCCATGGTGGGGATTAGCTGAATTGCGGCTTTGGTCACTCTGATAAAAGAGCTGTTCCGCTCCCAGCAGCATCTCCTCTGAAAATGCAGGGCCATTGTTCCAGATAGCAAAAACCAACTGGTCCTGCTGCACTGATACCGTTAGCTTGACTTCCTTTTGATCCTGGTCTGCATGTTCAAGCGCATTCAGTAAAATATTGAGCAAAGCTCGCTTGAGATAGTCCAAATGAATTGACAAAATCAGACTAAGCTCACAATCTTCTTGGAGGTAGAAACGATAGCTTTCCTGTTTGCTGAACAGTGCCCAATCGTCCTGGAGATAAGCCAAAAAGTCCCCTAAGGAAAGCTGACTGAACTGATTAGAATCAATCTGAAAGGTCTTAGCGTAATCAATCAAAGAGCCACAATACTCTTCCATCTTGTGACTGGCCTGCAAAATCTCAGCAGCATAGTCTGCCTGTGGCTGGCCCAACTGCGCCAATTCCAAGAGCTCAGCATTCCCCTTAATCACAGTTAGGGGCGTCTTCAAATCGTGCGATGTCGCTGATAGCTGTAAAATCAACTCCTGATTATGCTGCTGCTCTCTTTCTAGAAGACGAGCATTTTCTTGGTGGCTGCTCCGTAAATCGCTATAGACTTCGAGCATTTCCTCGATCCGAAAAAGCTGGCTTTGATTTTCTTCTAAAAGCTTCTTACTCGTTAGCATTTTTATTTCCCTGTCGATTTTTCGGAGCAATTTCAAAATATGATAAAAAGTAATCAGCAGCAAGCTCCCTGCCCAAAAGAACAAGGTGAAAAGAACGTGATTACTTCCTTGCGTAAATTCATAGCCTATAAGCACAAAAATCAAAACATGAAAAAAGACGATTTTCAAGCTAGTTGTCCAGACTAGGCTTTTGAAATTTCGGGTTCTAATTGCCATCTATAGCCTACTCCTCTCACTGTTGCGATTGCTTGCAGACCTTCTTGTTTGCATTTTTGGCGAATCTGATATACGTATTCTGAGATGGAGCGAAGCTGTGTTTCTGAACTTTCTGGGTAAAGCAAGGTATGCAGGCGTTCAGCTGAAAAGGTCTGCTTGGGATTACTAGCAAGTAAATGCAGTAACTTAAACTCTCGCTCTGAAAATTTCAAGACTTTACCAAAACAGGCAACTTCATAGCGCTCTGGATAAAATTGACAAGAAGCAATTTCAGAATATCGCTCCTCACGCCTCTCCTCACGCCGAAGATGAGCTCTGACACGCGCCAGCAATTCTTTGGTCCCAAAAGGCTTGACAATATAGTCATCTGCACCACGAAAGAGCCCCTCCACCTTGTCCGCCTCCAATTCCTTGGCCGTCAAAAAGATGATTGGACACGAAAGATGAGGACGAATGTAGGAACACAGCTCAAAACCATTAACAGGCTCCATCATCACATCCAGCAGAATCAAGTCATATCCGACAAAATGCGTCAGCTCTAGCTCTTCTATCCGATCAAGCGTCGTCACATCATAAGAATCAAGCTCTAGGACGTTTTTCACTAGCTTCAAAATGCTCCGGTCGTCATCAACCACCAAAATACGATACTGTCTCATGATTTCCATTATAGCATACCTCTAGCGAACATCTCGTTTCAAGCTTAAGAATATAGCAGAGCTCCAAACCAAAGCTAACCATAACAGCTGTGTTCCCAGCCCCGATACATCTATTGAATGCTGAAGCCCTTCATACTCAAAAAGATTTAGCGTAGCCAGATCGGGCAGGTATTTTGCTTCCTTGATGAACGTTGCCAATAAACGGCTGAGACCAATCAAGAGAGGAAAGAGCACCGACACCGGCACAACCCAAGATTGAAAGAGCAAAGCGAGGCCGGCAGTTAAAAAAGCCAGAAAAAGATTGCTGAGAAGACCAAAAGAGCTGTAATAGAGGAATTTCTCAAGTAAGGACCAGCTAAAGCTTAGGTCAAAACGAGCCAGCATAACAAGGAAACAGCTGCCTACCATGATACTGTAGAGGACCAAGAGCAGCAAGACCAGAAAAAGGAACTTCCCAGCCAACCAAGCCTTTCTATTTGATACGGTTAGAAAATTCGTTCGCATACCAGACTTGACAAACTCCTGAGCAAAATAGAGCGAAGTAAAGATGACGATGACAGGCTGCGCCAGATAGAGGGCATGCAAAGCCTCGCTCAGAGCCTTCGTCTGGCCAACTGCTGTCTGACTGTAGTCAAGATTCATTAGAAAAAATGGAACAGCTACCAGAGCCACCAAGGCTGCACCAAGAGCGAGATAGTAAGAACGGAACTTAATCCATTCACTTTTAAGCAGAGCTATTATCATCAGTATCGCCCTCCTAAATCAGTCTTCAAAAAGCGCAGAGAGGTCATGCCGCCGATGACTAGTAACCATGCACCAAGTATCAACAGTCCTTGTGAGGGATTGTTGGCATATTGGGAAGTCGGCGTTGCCGCAAACAATTCTCCTGCTGGCTGTGGCAAATAAGCTCCCCAACTCGTGTGAGCAGCTAGATAGTTTCCTAGATTATAGATTTGGGGTACGAGAAAAAGCAGAGGAACTAGCATGGTCCGAGCCAATAAACCTAACAAAAATGAAAGGATTCCTAATAAGGTTAGAGATAAGGTTTTCCACAAAATCAGACTCCAAGCAGCCTGATTGAGCAGAATCGGATCAAGCCCTTCCTTTCCTAAAGCCAGGTGCATGACCATATAACTAAAGTAGATTGATAAAAAGCTACTGGCAAGAGAAAAGCAAGCAAAGGTCATGAGTTTCCCCACAAGCAACTTCAGGCGGTTATTACAGGTCAAAAGACTGGTTCTCAAGCTATGAGACTGAAATTCCATAGCTCCCAAAATTCCAGCTAAGATGACCAAAACCATGCCTGCCATTGAGGCACCATTGAGGCCTAGATACTCCAGCGGGTCAATGGCTTCTGCCAGGCCGGGAACCGTCTCAGGCGTAGCATCCAAGCCGACAGATAAATACTGTCGACCCTCCAGCCAGGATACGGCAGGCACCAATAGCAGCATGAAGGCCATACTCACTTTGAAAGCCTTGGTTGAGCAAATTTTCAACCATTCTGAATGCAATAAGGACAGCGTTTCTTTCATCTTAAACCTCCTCTGTCAAATCAAAGAAGAAATCTTCTAGACTGTCTGAATCTTGCAGCACCTCTTCCAATCGTCCCTGCTCAATAATTCGCCCATGATGAATCAAGACCACATCATCTGTCACCATTTGCACCTCTGACAGGATATGAGAAGATAGAAGTACCGTTTTCCCTAAATCAGCCTGCCGACGGATGAACTTTCTAAACCACTTAATCCCACTTGGATCTAGTCCATTAGTCGGCTCATCTAATATAAGAAACTGAGGATCACCCAGCAAAGCTGCTGCTAAACCCAACCGTTGACCTTCCCCCAGAGACAGGCTTGACAAGAGGTCCTTCCTCTTATGAGCGATTCCAGTCATCTCCAAAACCTCATCGATCCGAGACTTGGAAATGGCATTACTCGCCGCAATAATTCTCAAGTGGTCATAGACCTTTCGATTTGGCAGACCGCCAATGCCGTCAAAGGCTGCACCTACCGTTCTGAGCGGATAAGTCATTGACTGATAAGTTCGCCCATCAAAAGTCGCAGTTCCTGCTGTCGCCCGATCTAACCCCAAGAGAATCCTCAAGGTCGAACTTTTCCCTGCACCATTTGGGCCCAGAAAGGCTGTAATCCGACCGCTTCTAGCAGTAAAAGAAATATCTTCTAAAATCTGCTTGCTGCCATGCTTTTTGCAGACTCCTTCTATTTTCACTGTATGTTCCATACTGAACTCCTTTTGATTTTTCTTTAGTATACAAGAGCAAGTTCAGAGAAACTTCAGACAATAAAAAAACTTGCCTTGCGACAAGTTTCTTTTCTATACTTTCAGTTTTCTCAATATGAATTTCTTTTCTTGACTTACTCACTTAGTTCACCTCTTTTACCATTATAGTAATTTTTTAATTCATCATAGGAGTGAATCTCATGTTCTTGACCATCTACAGAATAGTCAGCTTTGATTTTAACTCCAGACAAAGTTTCCTCTCCCTTAGGCGCAAACCAATGAAGGAGTGTATCGAAGATCTCGGCATTCCCCATTCGATCATAGCGCATGGATAACTTTTCATCTCCCTTAATTATCCCCTTCTCTATATTAGGGAATATACTGAATAGGTTGATGTTAGAATCAGGCTTTACATTACTAGAGTTAGTAATACTTCTATAATCAGTTGCATAGTAATAACCTATGTCAGAAATACGATCACTTAAATTTGTCATGGAAAGTGAAATAACATCTAATTCTTTTGTGCTAGGAATTTTATCTGAATCAGTCGGACTATAATATTCTTCCTTTCCAAGATTATAGTAAAGTTTTTTCACTTCGGAGATAGGTTTTCCAGCTTCTAACACCTCAATATAAATAGTATCTTTATAGGCTGGTCCTCCAAATGTAGGAAGCCCAATACGTATAACTTCATTTTTTTTATTCTTTTTACGAACTTTTTCTAACACATTGACCGTAGAGCCTTTCTGAGTATCTAAATCATAGTAAGAAAAACTAATAAATTCTGTATTTATGCTCTTAGAATCTTTCACTCCTCTTTCCTTGTAGCTTCTGCCAAAAAGATACCGTCCCCCTACTAACACTGTATCAGCACCAGAAAGAATGTATTTCTTTTCATCCCCTAGCACTTTAATTTTATGTATATCCAATTCATTTACTGATTTAATAATTTTGGGTTCAGATTCTTTTTCTGAAGAGCGCTGATGATAAAAATAAACGACTCCAAGAACTATGAAAGAAATTGTTACAATCATCCCAATCCAATATCTATATCTCATCGTCTCACCCCCTTATATCAAAACGTTGTATTAGAGCCTACTAAATTTGAAAAATACTTAGAATCCTTCGTTTGCCAATCTGCATAGGAGAAACTTTCTATCTTAGATAAGCTCAGCAATCCGTCATATACACCCTGAAAACTAATTTTTTCTTACTTTTATCGCTAACAATATGATTACAATTAACTTGAAATAATTCCTTTACATTAAAAAGCCTTGCGACAAGTTTCTTTTCTCATTTTTCGACTGCATCCCAGAGTTGGCGGATACTTTTTTTCTGCACGGGATCGACAAAGTGTGGGGCGATTTCCACCAGAGATTGCAAGACAAAAGCTCGTTCAGCCACATAAGGATGAGGAACAATCAAGTTTGGACTGTATATCTCCCCCTGTCCTATGTAAAGAATATCCAGATCAATCACACGCGGTCCCCATTTAATCTCCCGCACGCGCCCTAAATCAGCTTCAATGGCCAAGAGCGTCTGCATTAACTCCTCAGGATTGAGCCAAGTCTCAACTTCAACAACTTGATTGAGGAACCGATTCTGCTCAACGCCACCCCAAGGCTCTGTCTCAATACGGCTTGATTCCTGCAAAATTCTTATATTTTGCTCTGCCATTTTTTCCAAAGCAGCATCCAGATTGGCAGCTGGGCTGCCTTGATTGCTGCCCAGAGCGATAAAGACTTTCCGCTTTTGACGCACTAGCTTGACTGAGCAGGTCTCTAAAGGCAGCGGAACTGGTGCCCAAGGCTTCTTGACCTCCAAGCTGACCTTCTCCACCAAAGGGTGAGTCAGAAAAACCCGATCAATCAACTTGTAAGCCAGCGTCTCAATCAAGTCTTCTTTGCTTTCCTGACACCAGTGGGTCAAATCCTGAGCCAATTCTCCATAGTGGATAGAAGCTGTTAGGTCGCCTGTTTTGGCAACCCGAGTCATATCATAGTCCAAAATCAGATCCAGCACAAAACGCTGGCCCAACTCCTTCTCTGCTCCAAACAGACCGTGATAAGCATACACTTCCAAATCCTTAATGCGCAGCTGATCCATTCTCTTATCCTTTCTGATTCAAGTTTCTGGATTTCATCCTTAATAAAACTATTTGGCCTTTCCTAACATGCTCCACCACTGATAAGATCAATGTCCCATCAGCTTGTAAGCTTCATTTTTTAGGTCCTTGTCCGTCGCTAAAACGCCGCGCGCCGCTGTAGTAACCGTTGCAGTGCCAGGCTTTCTGACTCCGCGCATATTCATACACATATGCTCAGCTTCCACCCAGACCAAGGCCCCTTGAGCACCCAGATAGTCCATCAAGGCTTCAGCAATCTCTACGGTCAATCGCTCTTGAATCTGTGGTTTCTTGGCATAGACCTCTACCGTTCGGGCCAGCTTGGACAGGCCTGCTACCCGACCATTAGGCACATAGGCGATGTGAACCTTCCCGTAAAATGGCAGGAAGTGGTGCTCACACATGGAATGAAAGAAAATATCCTTCTCCACTACCATATTATTGTCAATGATTTCAAAAGACTTGGCCAAATGCTCCTCAGCAGTCTCACCCAGCCCAGCAAAGATTTCCTGATACATTTTAGCAATGCGCTGTGGCGTCTCCTGCAAGCCCTCACGGCTTCCGTCTTCTCCAACCGCCTCAATAATCTGGGCAACAGCTGCTTCAATTTTCTTCGTGTCCATATATGCTCCTATGTTCATTTTTATTTTTTGATAATTGACTTGACTGAGAAGGACGCTCAGCAAAGTCTAACTTGCGATTCTCAAGGATTGACTTTCTAACCTGAGCCAGAAAATAAAGAGATCCCGTAATCAGCAAAAGCTCATCTGACTCATGCTCTACTGCTAAATAATCTGCTAAATAATCCGGCCACTCTTTGTAAGACAGACCTTGCTGCTCAGCCAAAACTTGCATGCTCTCTTTAGAAAAACTCCGCGGATCAGCAAAGGCTGTCAAGCTTATAGCTGCTTTGGGAATCTTTTGTAGCAGCTCCACCATATCATCCAAGGCCTTGGTTTGGATACAAGCAAATAAAATCTGCTTTCTATACGTCGGATAATGCTGGTCCAAGGTCGCTGCTAGCGACCGCAGGGCATGAGGATTATGGGCTCCATCCAAAAGGATGAGCGGCTGATCCGATATTCTTTCCAAACGCCCTGGCCATACAGTAGCAAGCAATGCCCTCTCAACCTCTGCTTTTGTCAACAAGGGCAGCGACTGCAGCTGACAGTAAAGGTCGCACAACTGAATAGCCAATCCTGCATTGTCCGCCTGATGCAACCCCATTAAGGCTGTCCGATAGGAGGCTTTGGCCCGATAGGCATTCGAAAAGGAAAAGCTCTCCCCCTCCGCTGACTTTTGATGCTCGACCTGATAGTCTTGAGACCAAGAAAAGAGCGGAGCATCTTTTTCAGCAGCCTTCTGCTCGACTACTGCCATAGCCTCCGGCTCCAACCTACCGGTCACAAGGGGAACTCCAGGCTTGATAATGCCTGCTTTTTGCTGGGCAATAGCCTCTAGACTGTTACCCAGCAAGGCCACATGATCCAGACCGACTGTCGTGATAGTGGTCAGCAAGGGCTGACAGACATTGGTGCTGTCCAAAAGCCCACCCATGCCGACCTCGATAATAGCCACATCCACCTGCTGCTGGACAAAATAATCATAAGCCAGAGCAGTTACAATCTCAAACTCAGTCACCCCCTGCAAGCTAGAGTCTGTCGCATGCTGGGCTAAGAGTTCTTGATAAAGACGCAGCAAGGACTGAAGGTCTTGGTCGGAGATCGCATTGCCATTAATGGCAATCTGCTCATTGTAGTTGACTAGGTAGGGAGAGGTGAAGGTGCCAACACGCAGGTCTCGCACTCCCAAAAGTTGGCGCAAATGGGCAATGGTTGAGCCCTTGCCATTCGTCCCTGCAATATGAATGACTGGCAGCTGCAAATGCGGATCCCCCCGCAGCTCCAGCAAACGCTCCATTCGCTCCAAGCCAAAATTGGGACTGGCTGTCCGATAGGCTTCCAGCCAGCTTAAATCAGGTAATTCTTGTTTTTTCATCTTACTTGTACTGACCTAGATTGATATCTTCTGTCTGCTGCGCTAGACGAATCGCATCGCCAACGGCAGCAGCCATCCGGTGCTTAGCCACTTCGTGCACTCTGACAACTTCAACACCTCTGCTGGCCGCAAGGCTAGTCAGATGGGCTGAAGCTGTATCACGGTTTTCAAAGCCTTCCTGAGTATCAGGATTGACCTCAAAGCCGTTTTCTTCTAAGATACTAACGAGAAACCGCTTACGAGAAACCCCAAGAAAAATGGGGAAACCAGCCTGATGAAGACTATCCAGCTCCTGCAAAATGAGAAGATTCTCCCGCTTGGTCAAACCGAAACCAATCCCTGGATCCAGCATGATATTATCACGCGAAAGGCCAGCATGTTCCGCCACCTTCAAAGATTTCTCAAAACACTTCCACATTAGTTCTGCAATCGGCAGCTCTGCAAAAAGAGATAACTCTTCCTTGCTAAAAGCAGGGACAAAGCCAAATTCTGGGAAAATCCGTGAGCTGGCATGTTGAGGACGAGCCATCACCGGATTAAACATGACAATGACTGGCGCTCCATATTCCGCAGCTGTCTCTGCCATCTTTTCATCGCCCAAAAGACCGGTAATATCGTTGATGATATCTGCACCCGCAGACAAAGCCGCTGCAGCCACTTCCGACTTCCAAGTGTCCACAGAAATCAGAATATCACTTTCCCGACGAATAGCTTCAATGACTGGCACCACCCGCTCTATCTCTTCTTGAATAGCCACAAAATGACTGCCTGGCCGAGTAGACTCACCACCAATATCCAGCATGTGAGCTCCCTCAGCAATCAGCTTTCTAGCCTGAGCCAATGCCGTCTCAACCGTATTGTAGCGCCCACCATCTGAAAAGGAATCCGGCGTCGCATTGATAATACCACAGAGGCCCGTTCGACCATCTGGAGCAATTGCTTTTAGATTCACCATTTGACTTTCATCTCATTTCTATTTGCTACCCTACTCTTCAACAAAAAAGGCACACTCATCTAGTGTACCGCAAAGCTCTCAGCAGATGCAGCATCCAGTCCTATGAACTGCACTCGACTTCACAAGAAGACCTTATCTAGCCCCTTGTTTCATTTACCATTTTACCATAATTCTTCTATTTGACAAAACACTTTCTAAAAGCAAAAAGGTAAAAGGCTGAGAATAATCATATTTCGGAGAACATGGGCCAACATAGAAAGCTCTAAGCGCTGAAAATAAGGCCTGAGGAGATGGGCAAAGACTAGTCCCAAAACTAGATAGGAGAGAAAACACAGAGTTTCCTGAGGATTTTTCGCAAGAGAAAAGCAGAGCAAACCTAGTGCAATCCCCCAGCTCTTCCGATAGCGAAGAGAGAAGTCCCTACCAACAAATTTCGGTGCTGCAGGGGATAAAACGGCAATATCAATCCCCAGAAGCAAAAGAGAAGATGACAGAAAACTCTCCGTTAGCATCTGCTCCACCGCCTGTCCTGACTGTACCTCCTTGCCACACAGCAGAAGAACCCCCGCAGCATTGACCAAAATCATCAAAAAATACAAGAAAAGCAGGTGTCGATAGTTGCTTGACTGACGCAGAGAACCTTTGATTTCCTGCAATTCTCTGGAAAAATAAAAGGCGCAACAAAAAAGCAATCCCAGCAAGCCCACCATAAAAAGCAGATTAGCCTGACTAAAGACCAAGCGATGAGGCATTGGATGAAGCATGAGCAGCAGTCCCGTCTGAGTCAACATAGCTAGTAGTAACAATTGAATGATTTTTTCTAATTTCAGCATATTCTCTCCATTCTTCTCTTCTCATTATAGAAGAAGTAAGAGCAAGCTGGGAGAAATCCCCTCAAATGTCCTAATTTGTGCCTCAAATGACAAAAAAAGCAGATATTCTCTGCTTTCTTACTTGTTCACCAAACCTGTCAGTATCATGATGAGTACTGCAACTCCATTTCTCAGCATGTGTGCCAAAATAGACATTTCCAAACGCTTAAATATGTAAGCAACCGCGGCTAAAACAGCCCCCATACCTGCATATATAACAAAACTGCCGATATTGGTTGGACCATGAAAAAGACCGAAAAGAATAACTCCTACAACCAATCCCCAAACATAATGCTTGGTAAAAATCTTCTGAGGAATCAATCCGCGAAAGACCACTTCCTCCAAGATAGGGGCCTGAATCACAGCTCCTACCACTAATAAAATCTTGGGTACATGCTGAAATAATGCATTCAAGGCATCCTGATTGGCAGTGGATATGGCCTGACCTTCCAGCAGCATAATAATTGCTCCCAACATGTTGACACCAATCATGACAACATTAGAAACGGCTAACCAACCAAACGAAGACCATTTGAAAAAGCTAAAGTCAAGGCTCAGCAGTTCTTCTTGCTTAGCCATTCTCAGAACAAAAAAGACAATCAAAAGATATACCACCAGCACAAAGATAGTCTGGCCAGCTGAAAAACTCTTCTCAGAAGCAGTCATCTGTCGGATAAATATAAATGGTATCTGGCTGAGAAATAAGACAAACAGAGTCAGTAGGATGTACTCTAATTTTTTTAGAATTGCTTTCATATCTTCCTCCTTTTCCTTCCTAGTATAGCTCAATTTACTCATTTTGTATAGACAATTCTTAACTGCAGGCATCTTGAATATCAAGGGGTGGGAACTAATACAGATAATGACTATGAGATAGAATCGCTCAATGTTTTCAGGGCCAACAACCAAGAAAATTCTTTTTTAACGCATACAAAAAGCCCAGTCAAACTGAGCTTTTAGATTTTCTTAATTTATTGATTTTTGAAACGTTCAACATCACGCGCAATGACCAACTCTTCGTCAGTCGGAATAACCAAGACTTTGACCTTGGCATCAGGACTGGAAATCACCCCTTCTGCACCATACACATTCTTTTCTGGATCCACGTTACAGCCAAACCACGAGATACCTTCAACAACCAATCTACGAATGGTTACAGAATTTTCACCGATTCCTGCGGTAAAGATGATAGCATCAGCTCCATTCAAAACAGCAAGATACTGACCAATATATTTCTGAATCCGGTCTACAAAAATGTCGTTAGCTAATTGAGCCTTGGCATCACCTGCCCGCATCGCTTCATGAATATCGCGCATATCACTAGACTTCTCAGAAACGCCAAGCAAGCCAGATTCACGGTTCAAGACGCGACTAATATCTTCTGGAGTATTAAAGTCATCTGTGTATTGCATCAGGTAAGGAATGATAGCGGGGTCGATATCTCCTGTACGCGTTCCCATCATGACGCCGCCAAGTGGTGTGAATCCCATAGAGGTATCTACAGAAACGCCCTTGTCAACTGCTGTGATAGAAGCTCCATTACCGATATGGCAGGTGATAAGCTTGAGTTCTTCAATCGGACGTCCCAAAACTTTAGCAGCTTCCTTGGCTACATACTCATGGCTGGTCCCGTGAGCCCCGTACTTGCGAACCTTGTTTTCAGTGTAATATTTAGTCGGAATCGGATAGCGATATGCTTTTTCCGGCATAGTTGTATGGAAAGAGGTGTCAAAGACTACCACGCTGGTGATATCTGGCAGAATTTCTCTAAACGCACGGATGCCTGCAGCATTGGCCGGATTATGCAATGGAGCCAGAAGAGACAACTCCTCTACCTTTTGAATCACTTCTTCATCAACGAGGGCTGAATCCTTAAAGTATTCACCGCCAGCCACAACACGATGGCCTACACCGGTAATCTCATCATAAGATTCAATGATATTAAAGCGTTTCAAATCATCCAGCAAAATTTTTACGGCCTGCGTGTGATCTTCAATATCAAGAACCTGCTTCTCTGATCGACCGTCAAATTTCACTGTTGAAATAGAATCCTTGAGACCAATCCGTTCCAGCAAGCCCTTAGCCAATACTTTTTCTTCTGGCATCTGATAAAGTTGCCATTTTAAGCTTGAGCTTCCTGCATTAATAGAAATTGTTTTCGACATTTCTTCACCTCTTTAAGCGTTTTCAAAATCATTATATCAAAATTTTGTTTGAATTTCACTATCTTTGTACCAGTTTTGAAAACTTTGGCGGAATTTAAACATTTCATCATGATCCTGCAAATCCCGCAGAGGATAGATAAAAGGCTGAATGTTATTCGCTTCTTGCTTCCTCAAGACAAAAAGAGTTTTGGCATGCTTGCTGCTTGAGAAAATAGACTCTGGTAAAGTTATCATCGCGATAAACTGAGCCTTAGCCAGAAGCCATTTTTTCAGCAGAGGAGCTTGAGCACTGGTCAAGAGGTCATTCGGCGCCAGAAATATGGCATAGCCTCCCGGCTTTAGATATTTGAGCGATTGCTCCATTAAAAGATGGTGGGCATAAGTGTGCTCATCCGGACTAGCTACTTCATAACGAGAGGCGATACTGTCGTCCGGATAATAACCGACCGGTAAATCACTGATAATGATATCACTCTCTTTCAGAACCTGAGGCCGAACTGCATCCCCCTGAGCAAAGTGAGCCTTAGAGTTCATAACCTCTGCAATGCTGGCAGAAAGGTCAATTAATAAATCATCTAGCTCCAGACCCAGATAGTCAATCTTCTTTTGGGTATGATTGAGAATAGTCTCAGCTAAATTTCCTGTTCCACTGCCGATTTCTAATACATCAGCTTCCTCTCCGTGAGCTAGCTGGTCCAATAAGAAAGTAATCAGAAAACCAATTGTATCAGGTGTGAACTGGTGGTTGACCTGCATGGGCTCCGTCTGGGCAGCCTTCATTAAGATAAACTGATAGGCTCTCCGCCACTCTTCCTTGTTCAAATGCAGAGCGCGGATTTTTTCATCGTTGGTCAGAACTTCTTGTAAGTCCGTATCTCCATCTAGGTAAATGCCGTTCTGCTCAATCAGAGCATCGTAAAAATTGGTTGCCAGAGTGTTTTGGATGTTCTGGACGTTTTCGAGAATCAGAGTATAAGCTTGTTCTATCTTTTCAAAATTCATGGAATCCTCCGTTCATCCTATCATACCAAAAATATAGCCCCTTTCCAAGATATATAAAATTACAAAGATTTTACAGTTATATTAGTCCGACTTACCAGCTTCGTCCGAAATCGCTTTCTCTTTTTTGTCAGTTGCTTTCTTGTCTTCCTTTGCTTTATCCTCATCTTTCTTAGAAGTACTAAAAGTAAAGGAATAGGAATGACCGCTGCTGAGCTGACTGCTGATTTCAAGATTCTTCCCTTGCCTGCGGTAGACCGCCTTGCCCTGCTCAAACTCCATCTCACCGCTATCATCCTTGGCTGTAGCTTTTGTCAGAACTGCCATTGCATAGGCTTCCGTCCTTTCCCTGTTGAAAAGCTGCAAACGCTGACTGCTGACTTGACGGTTGAGATAAAACTGCAAGAGCAGGCTAAAGACAGCGGCCATCAGCAGCGCATACAGTAAAATACCAGCCTCAACTTTCTTCTTCCACACGATAGACGAACTCCCTCTCTAAGCCTTTTTCAAAGCGAAAATGAAGATGGACAAGCTTACCGTCCTGACGCACATCAGCTGCTTCCAAACCATAAATCATGGGCTGGTAGCCGCGACCGCTCTTATCTGTTTTACGGAAATCATCTCCCTTGGATTTACCCAAAGCCAAGTCCCTGCCATCCTGTCTGATGTAGATTTTATTGTCTTCTACCTTGTCAAATTGACTTCGCGAAAGCTCCGTCTCCAGTTGGTCGGCAAACAAAAGCCACTCTTGCTGCTGATTATTTTCCTGCTGATGAAGTTCTGAGGAAAGCAGCTGAGTCATGGCCTGAAAGACCAATATTCCACCACTAAGTACCAGCAGAGCAACCAAAGTTTCCAAGAGCGTAAAAGCCTTAACTTTAAGGTTTTTGAACACGAATGACTACCTCCCCTTCGTGATAGATCAGTAGCTGCTTGTCTGTCTTCAGCTGGCGCACAGTAATTCCATTGGTATGAAGCTCTTCTTGTCCTGTTTGCAGGGCCATACGAGCTACCCGAAGCACCTCTTCCTGCCGCAGAAGGATCTGCTGCTCTTTACGAGACCGGCTAATCTGTCCCAGAAGCAGACTGGCAATAGCCGCAAAAATTGCCATGGCAACCAGAGCTTCCAGCAGAATGCTAGCCTGAAGCTGTCGTCTTTTTAAACTTTCCATTACCCATATAAAGCTGGTAAACAACTGTCCTGTCCTCCGTCTGAAAAATAATCTTGCTGAGTGATGAATTCCCACCAGCCCGGTCAAACAGAATGACCTGCTGCTCATGTTCCTGCAAAGTTTGCGGAAAATCCAGTTCTTGATAGCCATTGGAAATCTGCCGTCCTGAAATCTCCAGAGAAAGCTTCTCATGCCCAGCCAAGCTCAGGCTCTGCGTCTCCTGATAGAGCCTCTCAAACTCTAAAAAGAAGAGTTGCTCTTGAACCTGATTGAAGCCAGCCCTGACCGAGCCAGATAAGCCTAGTAGTAGAAAACTAACGACAAAAAGAACGAGGAGACTTTCCAGCAGTGTAAAAGCCTTAATTGGCAACCGCTTGAGTTTCGCCACTGTGTTTTCCATAGTAAGCCTTATATGAATCTGCCTGTTTCTGGCTGATATTTCCTGCGCTGACTAGCTTGCTCAGGCTAGCCTTTTCATTGGTATTCTTCAGTTCATACAGCTCCGCCTGGCTTTCTACCACCTTGACCACCGCTGCAGTTCCTGTATCTGAAACAGCATCTTTTTGCTTGGTCAGATTAGGCACAAATAGCAGCAAGAGTACGCTGATAACCAGCAAGACAATCAGCATTTCCACAAGGGTGAATGCTTGAACTTTTAAGGTATTAAGTTTTTTCATTACAAATGAACCTCCATATTCTGATAAATGGGCAAGAGCATTGCCGCATAAAGTAAAACAATCACTAAGGCAACAAAAATAAATACTAGGGGCTGAATGAAATTCATGGCCCGGTTGATACGTAGAAAAAATTCCTCCCAAGTCTTTTCAGCATAGACTTCCAGCTCACTGCCTAGCTTGGACTTAACCTCACCATACTCGATCATCAGGGACAATTCTTTCTTAAAGAAAGGGTAGCTTGCTACCTTGTCCGCATAGCCCTGACCACCTTGTAATGCAGCAGCCATATCTTCTCCGATTTCTTTAAAGAGCTGGGAAGGCTGCTCCTGCATAATCGTAAAAATCTGACTCAGTTCCAAGCCCTGACCAATCATATTTCCCCATTCACGAGCATAATAAGCGGTCAAGTAAGCCTGTACCAAACGTCCAATAAATGGCAGAGCTGCTAGCTTGCTGAAAAAACGAATCTTAGATGACTTTCGATAGTAAAAGAGAGCCACTGAAACCAAGGCGGCCCAAGCAAGGCTGCTCCACAAAAAAATCTGAGGCAGGTGATTAATCAGCTGAGTAGCTAGATTCTGGCTGTCTAATTGAGGCAGAAGATAGTTGCGCAATCCCAGCATGATAAGCACCAAAAAGCCCAGCAGCATGAGAGGATAGGTCCCTACCTCTATCAATTTTTTCTTAACCTTGGACAGATTTTCCAGATAGGCCTCAATTTTGCCCAGACTAAGTGTCAGATTGCCATGCAGCTCAGATAAGGACAGCTGGGTTACAACACTGTCAGAAAATCCCAGTCGACTGACAATCTCTGAAAAGGACTGACCAGCTGACAAGCCTGCCCGCATTTCAGTGACATATATCTCCTCCAGCAAGGCACTTCGCCTCAGAAAGTCTACAATCTCTGCTAAGTGAAAACCGCTGCTGAAGAGATTATGAAAGAGCTCAATAATCTTTTTTTGCTTAGGCGTAGACAATTTTTTCGGTCTGCCTTTGCTCAGCACTGATATGTCCTTCTGCAAAAAGCTGATCAATCTGCTGATTCCAGACTGCGGCTTCGTGCTCTTGATAGTTTTGACTGACAAAATCAATGACACCTCCTCCCCCAATTAAACGCTGGTAACAAACACCTTGCAGCACCATTCTTAGCTCATCCTCGCTAACACCCAATTCCAAAAGCCGCTCATAGACACCGCGAACACTCTTGGCATGAATCGTTGAAAAGACAGTGGCCCCAGTCAGACTTGCCCGAACCACTGCTCTAGCTGTCTCTCGATCACGGATTTCCCCGATAATCAAGAGATCTGGACGATGTCGCAGGGACAGCTTAATCAGACTGTCATAAGTCATGCCAATGGTTTCGTTCAGCTGCAGCTGCAGCATAGCCTCTTGCTTAATCTCAACCGGATCTTCGATTGACATGACTTGCTGATCCGAAAATTTGAGCTGGGCCAAATGGTACATCAAGGTCGTCTTGCCGCTACCGACTGGGCCAGAGAAAAGATAGAGACCGCGAGCCTGAATTTTCTTACGTAGCTCTGGCAATTGCTCAAACCAAAAGCGCAGCTCCCTGTCTTCATCATGCAGGAGCCGGATAACCAGACTTTCAAAACCACGGTAATCCCCAACTGTCGACAGCCGGATTGAAACCTTGGCTTCCTCGCAGTCATAATCGCAAGACCCAAGCTGACTGCGGCGCTTCTCTCCAACATTCATACCTGCGACAAACTTAAAGTGGCTGATAACAGCTGACAGAAGCTCAAAATCATAAGTCTTTATAAAGCGGCGTTCATCACCAATCCTCATATAAAGCTCATAGCAAGTAGTCTTAGGAATGAGGTAAATATCCTGCGCCCCTTCTTGCCGAGCCTGTCTGATCATTTCTTTTGCAATTTCTTGAACCATACATCCTCCTCACCTTACTATTCGCAAAAAATCCAGAAAAAGAAAAAACAGCGGAAGAAACTTAACTTCTAACAAGTTAGGTCTCTTCTGCTGCTCTATTATCAGATTTGCAAAATATATTCTGTCGATTTAAAGAGGCTTAGCGGATTTTAGTTTGACTGAGCAAGCTCGGTGCTTTTCAAGGCCGTTCTGCTTAGTATAGCCCGGCCGGTACTTGCTCTTAGGAATCTTGCAGTCATTCTCCAGCAAAAACAGCGAGTGGTACTGCTGAACATTCTCATCGCACTCCTCGCACCAGCGCTGATCCTCCGGATCCCAAAAAATTGTCATTAAATCACTGCGGCTCTTATACAAAGGTGACTGCTCCTCCATTTGCAGCCAACGGCTTTTATAATACTTAAGGGCTTCATAATAATCATCGAAATGCTTCTTTGCAACGATATCATCTTCCCAGCCATCCAGGAACCACCACGGTTCATAGTCCCCGTACATCTCAATTACACAATACATACTCGTCCTCTCTTTGTACCGTTTATTATATATGAATTCTTTGACGAACAAAACTATTTTGCTCAAAATCAGAAAACAAGAACTTTATTGGAACGGAGACAAGAACATCGCTCTTCATAATATGAAGATTAACCTCATGGATGGTGCTCTTATCCATGCGAACAAATAGTGTCGGACCATTTACACATACGACAGGTTTCTCAACATCTAGAAACTGGATAAGTCCTGATTTTGCATAAATACAGGCTTTCTATTTTAACGCTTTGCGAGATAAATCTCAATCCTTTTATTCAAAAAAGGATGAGACAAACATTATTCTGTCCCACCCTGTTTTCTGCATTGCTTAAGCAAAATTTTTAGTCTGCTTGTTTATGCATTATAAAGTTTCTAAAGCAACCATCGTTGTCACAGCCGCGTCATAGTAATTATCTGACGGTAAGCCTTGCATGAAGAGATATTTGTTCTGCTGTACTAATTTGCGGAATTCTATATTGTTATTAGCCGCATAGAATACTGGAGCGGTAAAGCTGCCAGCCTGATTGCTATTGAGAGCCTTGCCTTTCAGGTTGTAGCCCGCATAAATCTTTTCTTGATTAAGGAAGAAGCTCAACATCTTCTTCAGCATTTTTTGACTTTTTTCATCCTTGCTTTGAGCCAGGTTGTAAGGAAGCCGGCATGCATTATAAGAATAATAACCATCATTTGCAGATTCAACCGTATCAGCATCAGCTGCCCGAACTTTGTCGCCTTCAACCCAGATAAAGTCTGGTATCAAACCAGTCTTATTATCAGCACTGATTGCTTCAAGTTTGCTGAGCATGTTATCCCGGATTGTCAGCCACTGCTTATCCTTTGTCAACTCATAGAAAGCTTGGAACTGCTGCGGCAATGTATCAGAAGTCCGCATGAGATTATAAAATTTCGATTCTGCATTTGCCCAGTTCCCAACCGTCAAAACGCCGTTGCTTTCATTATAGTTATATGCCAAGACGTCTTTCAGAATAGCCTGAGCCTGATCTTGGTATTCTTTCGCCTTGTCCGGCCACTGTTTAGCAGCCTGAATCAAAGCATAGGCAATGTAGAGATCGCCGTCTGTAGCATTGTTTTCGTCTTCATGATTGCTCTTCCCGTCCTTAATCGTCTGTTTCCAAGACATGAGTTGGGTATCTTTCAGACGATGAACTAGATAATATTGGTAGAGCTTTTCAAAATCAGCCGAACTGGCATTGCCTTGCTTAGCTGCATCCACAGCAATCACCATGCCATAACCCTGTGCCTCAGACAGCACAACATCTTCAGTCTTACTGTTTGTCGTCCTGATATAAGACAATTTGTCCTTGGTTACAACATATTCTTTAGACCATTGGCTGTATATCTTCTTTTTGATATTAGGAGTACTGCCCATACGGGTGTACAAGAGGATACTAGCCAAGACAGCCAGAATTATCACAAACCAAATAAATCTTAATCTTGTTCTTTTCACACTTTCTCCTAACCTGCAAATCGTTTTGTTTTAACCCACTTGGTTTCTTTCCGCTTCAAAATCTTGTCCAAGATAACAGATCCTACTGCATCTAAAGAGACAACTATAAAGAGCTGAGAGTAAGTCAAATAGGACACAAGGGCCAGCCAAATCTGTTTGGTGGTCGCCTGTCCAAACTGAGAAGCCAGGGCAATATTGATCTGCAAAAGATAAAGCAAAATCATCAGAAGCCAGTTAAAGAGCATCAGCTGGACGATATAGATATTCTGAGCATCAAAAGCGAAAGGAATCCGCACATCCGGTATAAAGAGCTGGGTAATCATTGCCGCTACATTGGCAAAGAAAACCAAGTCAGATAGGACAATCGCCAAATTGAACCAGAAGAAGATACAAGAATAATTAAACACTTCCAGTTTCACGCGCCAATTACCGCCGCTAAAAAGATGCTTGAAGTTGTCAATAACCACCTCATAGTTCCCCTTAGCCCAGCGCTTACGCTGCAAGTAGTAGGACTTGAGGGTCTCAGGTTCTTGCTGGAAAGCCTCGGAGTTATAAGCCAGGGCAATCAGCTTGCCGCTCTGCATAATCTTAAAGGAAATTTCCGTGTCCTCTGTCAAGGCACCGTTTTTCCAACCACCAATACTCTTAACAAACTCAGTGTTAATCAAGAAGTTTGTACCTGGAATCCGTCCAATCTTGAAGAGATGCCACATACCTACGTGGTAAACACGCTGAGTTACAACAATCTCTTGGTTGATACAACGGGTCAGGAAGTTCTGGTTGGCATTACGGGTCTTATTGCGTCCAAAGGAAGCAACGTGACGTTCTGGATCTTCTAAAACTTTCTTAACTAGGAAGTAAAGAGCATTCTTTTCTGGCATGGCATCCGCATCGTAGACACAGATATATTCGCCCTTGGCCATCTTCAGGGCATCATTCAGCACCCCTGCCTTACCTCCCGTACCAGTACGGTCTGTAATTATAACATTGCGTCCAGCATACTCAGGCATAGCCTGTACTTTCAGCATTTCCTGATAGGTATCGTCCGAGCAGTTGTCCGCAAAGAGCAGAACTTCCACTCGATCATGAGGATAGTCCAAATCCAGAATGGCCTTAGTTGTCTGAGCGATAACCACATCTTCATTGTGGGCTGGGACAACGACTGTAACCATAGGATAATGTTCCAATGGACTGGTATCCACGTTGAAGTCACTGCGTTTCATCCAGAAATGCACGGAAGAGCATAGAATAACCAAAGCCCAAGCCAGAGACATCCAGATGGAGAACAGAGTGACAATCATAATAAGTTGACTAATCATGACGAGTCACCGCCCTAAAATTTTTATTGACCCGATTGTAAATAACCAGATAATAAATGAAGAGGACCAAAAAGCTAATAGCAAAAAAGATACTTAGCACCATAGAGATGATAAAAAATACTTCTGTTAAAGACATGTGTTTACCTCCTAGTATTCTACGATAATGTCGGTTTCAAGCTGACGCTCCAGATTGCTCAAAGCGTCATCAAAATTATGGAATTTGTCAATGTTTTGAGCGTTCAATTTTAAACTGCCGGACTGAAACTGAATTTTTTGGTCAGTTTTCTTATTCTCAAAGTGCATCATCGTTAAATCGTCACGCACTTTCTCTTGGAAATATTCCTTGACTTCCTGATCCAGATCTTCTACCAGAACGAGAAAGTTACCATTGGATACATAGTAAACTGTTTCTACATTCTGGAAGTCCCAGTTAAGCAGTCGTAAAATTCTCTTGAGCATCCGCTTGTACTCCCGAGAGTGAATTTGATAAAAATGATGATTGTGTGCCCAATGGACCAGCAAAGCCTGAAAGGCTGGAGCTTGTTTCTGATTTACTTTCTGAACCATTTCTTCATAGGCCTCAGCAGCATCTTCACTGTCATCCTGCACTAATCCCAAGCGCTGATGGAGATAGAAATTCACTCGGCTGGTCAGCCAAGCACTGACAGGGAAGACATAAAGTAAGAAGAGAACTTGATTGTCCGGTAGATAGGTTACATCAAAGAGCAAGATCAGAGTTGCGATAACCACACCCAGAATCATAGCCCATGTCACCAAGAGATCAGATAGGACAAAGACACTAAAAATACCTAATAAAATCAGCGCGATTCCGATATAAAATATGTTAGCTGCAAAATTCCAACTGTAGAAAAGAATTAGTCCAATTGTCAGTACAAAGACTGCTAATGATTTTTCTAGTCCTTTTTTCCTAAACATTCTTTACTCCTGTCTTAAATTCTTCCGGCCTAGCCGTCTGCTTAAAATAGTGGGCAATAGCTTGAGCAATCCGCTCAGAAGCCTTACCGTCACCATACGGATTGCTGGCTTGGGCCATTTCCTGATAGAGTGACTCATCTGTCAGCAGGGCTTCCATCGCCTCTGCTACTGCTTGAGTTTCTGTACCAACCAGCTTCAATGTGCCAGCTTCAACCCCTTCTGGTCTCTCTGTTGTATCACGAAGTACCAGTACAGGCTTACCTAAGGAAGGCGCTTCTTCCTGTACTCCACCTGAGTCTGACATGATAAAGTAGCTTTTAGCTGCGATATTGTGGAAATCCAACACATCCAAAGGCTCAATCAGATGAATCTTCTCATTGTCACTCAGAATTTCTCTGGCCGCCTCCTGAACCGCTGGACTCAAGTGAACGGGATAGACAATTTCCACATCATCATGGGCATCTACAATCTGCCGCAGAGTTCGAAAGACCCTTCTCATCGGCTCGCCTTGATTTTCCCGGCGATGCATAGTCACCAAAATCATCTTGCGA
>CBDFAZ010000019.1:0-22713 GCA_965245685.1 uncultured Streptococcus sp.
GTAACCTTAGTGGGCAAAGTTAGAACCGATAAAACCAGCTCCCCCTGTCACGATAATTTTTTTGTATGCAGTCATTGATTTATTTTTGCTCCATAATAAAACAAAATAAGGAATTATTTGTTTCGTAAAAAATAGTAATTTTGAAATTATATAAAAGGCTAAGAAAATAAACAAAAAGAGGAGAACCATCATCAGAATGAATCCTAATGGTCCTAAAGAAATAAGAAAATAGAATATAATCAGCAAGAAATAGATAATATATTCAAACACTTGTTCTATTCACTCTTCTTACAAATCTTCTTTTCTTAGAGGTTTGACATCCTTGAGTAATGGATGGTTCTTGTCTGCTTCTGAGACTTCTGCTGCTTCTAGGTTTTCCCACTGGATGCCTAAAGCTGGGTCTGCATAGTTGACAAAGGCATACTTAGGTTTGAGTTCCAGAGCCCAGTAGTCATTCACCAGATAGCTATAGGAAACCGTGTCAGAAAGGACTTGGAAGCCGTTGGCTACGCCGCGTGGCACAAAAATCCCCTTGCTGGCATCGATTACTGTCTGGTAGGTATTGCCAAAAGTCTCACCCTCACGCAGGTCTACCCAAGATCCCAGCACCTTGCCGTCATCTGCAACAGAGATGTACTTGTCCCAGGGTTCAGCATGAAGACCACGCAGGACATTTTTACGAGAAAAGCTGACATTATTTTGCAGTTTTCCTTCTGCAAAGAAGCTTTCAGGAAAGCCTAACGGCAGCATTTTTTCCTTTTGAAAATTTTCTTTAAACCAGCCTCGGTTGTCCCCTCGCACAGGAATATCAAACTCCAGCATTCCAGGAATTCCAGGAACCTCACGCGCTGCTAATTCCTTATCAAAAAATTGTTCCGTCATCTTCTTATTCTTCTCCAATCAAACGCAAGAGATAGTGACCATATTCATTCTTTTTCAATGGCTGCGCCAATTCATGCACTTGCTCTTTAGTGATATAGCCCATACGATAGGCAATTTCTTCCAGATTTGCCACCTGAACGTTCTGCATCCGCTGAACTGTTTCGATATATTGAGCAGCTTCTAAGAGACTTTCGTGAGTTCCTGTATCCAACCAGGCAAAACCACGTCCCATGAGCTCAACAGACAAATCACCACGATCCAAGTATGCCTTGTTGACATCTGTGATTTCCAATTCTCCGCGAGGACTTGGCTTAATATTCTTGGCAATCTCTACAACATCGTTATCGTAGAAATAGAGTCCTGTCACTGCATAGTTAGAGCGCGGCTGTTCTGGTTTTTCTTCGATGGAAATAGCATTCATATTCTCATCAAATTCTACTACACCAAAGCGTTCTGGATCCTTGACATGGTAGCCAAAAACAGTTGCTCCTTTTTCTTTAGCAGCAGCATTTTGGAGCATTTTACTCAGACCTGGTCCATGGTAAATATTATCCCCAAGAATCAGCGCCACGCGGTCATCTCCAATGAAATCAGCCCCAATGATAAAGGCTTGTGCCAGCCCGTCTGGACTTGGCTGCTCTGCATAAGAAAGCTTGATACCAAACTCAGAGCCATCTCCCAGCAGATCCTCAAAACGAGGCAGATCCGTCGGAGTGGAGATAATCAAGATGTCCTTGATACCAGCCAGCATAAGAGTTGACAGTGGATAATAAATCATGGGTTTGTCATAAACCGGCATGAGCTGTTTTGACGCAGCGCGGGTCAATGGGTACAAACGTGTACCAGAACCACCTGCAAGAATAATACCTTTCATATGAGTTTCCTCTCTTAATGTATTCTCCTTATTCTACCATTTTTGAAAGCGGATGTCATCCTTTTCACTACCCTTAAATAATAAAAGAAAAAGAGTGGATATTCCGCTTTCTTCCGCTCTTTAATTCCAAGTTGGCATCATCCCAAAGCCACATCCAAGACCATCATGAGAACGAAGCCCACCATTAGACCTAAAGTCGCCACATCAGTATTGCCATTGGTCTGCGAATCCGGTATCAGCTCCTCTACCACAACGAAAATCATAGCTCCTGCCGCAAAGGATAGTGCATAAGGTAGAATAGCCGTCATAGCCATGACAGCTACAGCTCCCAGGACAGCCCCGATTGGCTCTACAATAGCGGACATGGAACCCCAGTAAAAAGCTTTAAGCCGAGACTTACCGTCCGTCCGAATTGGAATGGACAGAGCAGCCCCCTCAGGGACGTTTTGCAGGCCAATTCCCAAAGCTAGGCCAATCGCACCGACAAAGGCTTCTGGACTAGGATTGGCGGCCAAAGCACCAAAGGCTACTCCTACCGCCAAACCTTCTGGAAAATTGTGAATGGTAATGGCTAAGAAGAGCAAGGCTGTCTTGGACAGCTTCTTTTTGCTATGCTCAGGAACACTCTCAGCCTCCGAAATGTCTTTGCTCAAGTGCAAGTGAGGCACCACCGCATCAATCAGCCGCAGGAAAAAACCGCCCACTAAAAAACCAATCGCTGCTGGCAGCCAGGATAGCTTGCCATAAGAACTCTGCGCATACTCAATCGACGGTGCCAGAAGTGACCAAAAGGAAGCCGCAATCATAACGCCTGCCGCAAAGCCCATCATAATATCCAACAGCTTACGGCTGACCTTTTTAAAGAAAAATACAACAGCCGAGCCCACAATAGTACACCCCCATGTAAAAAGCCCAGCCAAGAATGCCTGCATAACTACAGGCTGCAATCGTAACCAGTCCATAACTTCTCCTTATCCTCTAAAATCAATCATACAAAATCGTCTTGGTTTCCCCGATACAGTGTTTTTCCTCATTCCAGTAATGAATCCGCTCGAAAGAGCCTTTCCGCCAGTAGAGGGGCAAACGTTCACGTATGTCGTCTTGCATATCTATTTGGTCAAGTTCAGAAATCTTCCACCATTTTGGCTCCCCTTCATAATCGTTTCCTCTGACTTGTCCTTCAAAGGCAGTACAAAGAAAATCGTAGTACACATACCGTTCTTTTTTACTCGGATTAGTGAAACCTGAAATTCCCTTCAATTCCAAGTTTAGAGCAGTCAGCCCCGTTTCTTCTTTTAATTCGCGCCTTGCAGCTTCAAAAAAAGATTCTGGAAACTCCACCTTCCCGCCTGGTTGTATCCACCCTTTAAAATTATCATGCTGGCGATTGAGCAGTAGGATTTCTTCATCTTTTTTTACACAAACATTGACCCAATTCAAAATAGTTTCTGTCATATCAAACTTTCTCAACATACCGCTCAATAGGATAGTCAGCTGGATTCAGCAGCCCCGGTTCTCCTAGGACCATCTGAGCCAATTGGCGTCCGATGAGAGGGCCAGTTGTCAGACCAGAAGAGCCTAGACCGCTAGCCGCGTAGACATGCGACAAGTCTGGAATAGCTCCAAAGAAAGGTGCAAAATCGCTAGTATAAGCTCTCGTTCCCACGCGCTCACCTAAAATTTTAGCAGTAGCCAACCTTGGCAAATAAGTTTCCGCTTCTTGCTGCAACTGATTCAATACCGTCCTATCTACCGTCAAATCAAAGCCCTGATTATTTTCATGACTGGCACCAACACTAACCTTGCCTGCTAGAAAAGGAATGATATCCAGCTCGCCCTCAGGCATAACAACAGGGTAGTCATCTGTCTGCTCAGCCAGCCTAAAATCACGTAGCTGTCCTTTTTGCGGCCGAACATCTGTCTTATAGCCCAGTGGCTGCAAGATTTCTCCCAGCCAAGCCCCCACAACTAAGACGACACTGTCAAAGCTACGACAATCCACCAGAAGTTGCTCTCCTTCTACTGCCAGGCTTACCTTTTTCTCAACCAGTTCTGCCTTGCTGGCTTTCAGAAGCGTCTCCGTCAAGAGTGCTCCCTCCACACGGGCACCACCGGAAGCATAAAGAAGCCGCTCAAAGCCTTGCAAGTCTGGAAATTTCTCATGGGCTTCCTGAAGGCTGAGAAGACTCAAATCCCCTATTAAGGCCGACTCTTCACGGCGATTAACAGCCAAATCATAAAGCTCCTGCAGCTTGCTCTCATCCTTTTTCAGCAGATAAACACCTGTTTGTTGGTAAAAGTCTGTCTGGATTCCAGCCGCTTCAGTTCCGCAATCAAGTCCTGATAAAAATCAGCGCCCAGACGCGCCATCCTGTACCAAGCCTTATTGCGCCGCTTGGAAAACCAAGGACTGATAATGCCAGCGGCTGCCTTGGTTGCCTGCCCCTTGCCGTCATCAAAGACAGTCACTTCCACATCTGGGGATTGGGACAGATAGTAAGCCGCTGTTGAGCCAACAATCCCAGCACCAATCACTGCTACTCTTTTCATGTCGCATCCTCTCAAATATGTCGGAAGGGATTGGTCGAAGCCTGACTAGCCAGAATCTCAATCTCCCATCCCTCTTCTGCCTTCCAAGTATCAAGCTTTTCTTTTAATTTTTCCGTAAAAAGAACCTCGATATGGTGTCCAGGATCCAGCGCCAAAAGCCCCCCTGTCAGCATTTCCTGAGCTGTATGATAGTAAATATCACCTGTAATGTAGACCTGCGCTCCCTTGGCAATAGCTTCCGGATAAAAGGACTGACCGCTGCCACCACAAATAGCCACATGCTCAATCACGCGTTCAAGATCTGTTTCATCATAAGTAACCAGACGCAAACTATCTAGTCCAAAAGTTTCCTTGACCTTAGCCGCAAAGTCCCCAAAGGTCTGAGGAGCAATCCTCCCCACGCGGCCAATGCCGTTTTCTGGCCCCGTCTGACTAAGAAAACTTGTCTCCTCAATCTCTAAAAGCTGACAGAACCAGTCATTGAGCCCGTCCTCTACAACATCAATATTGGTATGACTGACATAGACAGCAATATCATGCTTGATGAGGTCTAAAATCATCTGATTTTGAGCCTTATCTGCCACTAGGTCCTTAAGAGGGCGAAAGATAGGCGCATGTTTAACGATAATCAGTCCAGCACCTGCCTCAATAGCCTCCGCCACCGTCTGCTCGCGAATATCCAGAGCCACTAGAACCTTGTCCACTTCCTTATCCAAAGTCCCGATTTGCAGGCCTGAAATGTCGCCCTCCATGGACAGTTCTTGCGGGCAGTAGGCTTCATAACGGGCGATGATTTCACTTGCTAGCATGGAGTACCTCCTTGATACTTTCAATTTTTTGGGACATAGCAGAGCGTTCTAGCTCATTTTTTTCTGGGATATGGGCTAGAGCTCCATCTAGTTTCTTCAGTTCTTTCTGCCATCTTAGCTGAAAAGCAGGTGACTGTTGCTTCATCAGAAAAGGTCCAAAACGCTTTTCTTGCTCTGTCAAAGTTTGCTGGCCTGCTTCAGCCACTAGGATTTCATAAAACTTACCAGCCTCTTCTAAGACATCCTCAGCCAGCAAGCGAAAACCCTTAGATACCAGCCAGCTGCGGAGTTCATCCTCTCGGTTATTGGGCTGCAAAATCAAACGAGAAATAGCTCCAAGCTTAGCTCTGCCATTTTCCAAAATCTCTGAAATCAAGCGACCACCCATGCCAGCGATAACGATGGTGTCAATCTGATCCTCTGGCTCAAAAGCCGTCAGACCATTGGCCAAGCGGACCTCAATCTGCTCCGTCAGTCCATGTTCTGCAACATTTTTCTGGGCAGACTGAAAAGGCCCCTCTACCACTTCTCCGGCCAGAGCCTTCTCAATCCGCCCCTGCTGAATCAGGTAAATAGGCAGATAGGCGTGATCGCTCCCAACATCCAGCAACTTTGCCCCATCCGGCACAAAAGCAGCTACTCGCTCCAAGCGTTGGGAAATAGTCTTTTTTTGCATTGCTCACTCTTTTCTAAACATTCTTCTACTCAGTATATCATTTTTAAGGGTATAAAAAAAGCAGCGGAGGAAAAATCAGCCTGTTGATAAACTGATTTTGTCTCGCCACTTGATGATGGGAAGTTCCTACCCATCACATGTTTATTTGATTTCCTGATACTCGGCAGCTAAACCGCGCTGAACCGCCGGACGAGCTGCAATCTTCTCCGCCCAAGCAGATAGATGTTTGTAGGAGGTAGCATCCAAGAACTCAGCTGCGCCTGGATAGAGCTTATCCTGTACTAACTGCCCATACCAAGACCAGATAGCAATATCTGCTATGCTATAGTCATTTCCAGCGATATAAGCTTTCTTGGCCAATTCTTTGTCCAACAAATCTAGCTGTCGCTTGGCTTCCATCGTGAAGCGATTGATAGGGTATTCTAGCTTTTCTGGAGCGTAGTTAAAGAAATGACCGAAACCACCGCCCAAGAAGGGCGCCGCGCCTGTCTGCCAGAAGAGCCAGTTGAGCACCTCAGTCCGACCGGCCAAATCTGACGGAATCAGCTTTCCAAACTTCTCTGCCAGATAGAGAAGAATATTCGCTGATTCAAATACAGGAATCGGCTTATGGGCTGACTGATCCAACAAGGCCGGAATCTTGGAGTTGGGATTGATTTTCACAAAATCTGAGCCAAATTGGTCGCCATCCATGATGCTGATCTTATAGAGGTCATAGGCAGCCTCTGTCACACCAGCTTCCAGAAGCTCTTCAAGCATAATCGTCACCTTGACCCCATTTGGAGTCCCAAGTGAATAAAGCTGAAAAGGCTCTTTACCGACAGGAAGCTTCTGCTCAAAGCGCGCGCCAGTAGTAGGCTGATTGATACCTGAAAATTTTCCTTGGTCGCTGTCCGTAGCAGACCAGACTTTTGGCAATTGATAGGTCATACTTTTCTCCTTTTTTATAAAACCAAGGGCCTGTCATATCTAACAGGCCGCTGTAAATCTAATAAAGTCAGTCCTTCCACAAATTCATGGCATTAAGGAAATCGTCAGAAACTGTCACATTTTGAGGGTTAGCTGCTTCACGTTCTTCCCGCTTGGCTTCTACCTGAGCAAGCGTAGTGATGCCTTCTTTACGCCAATTTCTCAAGATAGCCTGAATATACTTCCAGTTGGCCTTGCCATTAAACACAGCCTCACGAAGAGCAGCCTTGACCAAGTCAGGATTAGTTTTATCGTCTTGAACAGTCTTGGTCAAGTCCTCAATTTCAAAGGGTGTCAAGAGACGACCCAGCTCCTGCTGGAAGGTCTCCACCAAGTCTTTCAAAACATTCTGAGGTGCCTTTGTCACAGTCTGCGGACCACTCTTGGCTGCCAGCAGTTCATCCAGCTTTTCTAAAGCTGGTGAAGCATCAAAGATAACCTCCGTCTCTCCATTCAGCTCAATAGTCTTATACTGCAAGAGACCTTTCTCCGTCAAATGGGACATAGAGCGATTGACTTCTGACAGAGTCTTGCCAATATGCTCCGCAATCTGACTAGGTGCCAGCTCTTCCAAGGAAGTCGTATTTTGCAGATAGAAAAACTGCCAGACCAAGAAATCATCGCTGGAATCAAAGATGTCCTTAAAATGTAAAAGAAGGGCACTCGGGATTACTAGATTGCCCGATTTAAAAGCTGATAAATAAGTCATGTCACCTCTTATAGATAAGCAAAAAACGATACATCATTTTCAGGACTCTCCCAGTCGAAAGGCGTCTCCTGATAGACAGCATAATTGACCCAATTGCTGAAAAAGAGTGCCGCAGCCGAACTCCAACGTAAGGCCGGTGTCGCATGGACATCATCGTTTTTGAAATAATTCTCTGGAATATGTGGATTCTTCCCTGCCTTCAAATCGCGGAAATACTCCTTAGATAGAGTATCGCGGTCGTATTCCATGTGACCGAAGCTATACACCTCTCTCAAGTCCCGGCTAGCCAGCACAGAGAGACCAGTATCTTCTCCATACGAGAGAATTTCCAGATTGGTCAGATTGACAATCTCTTCCTTCAGAACTTCGGTATGACGGGAATGCGGTGCATAAAACTCATCGTCAAAGCCACGGAAAAGCAGATTACTGCTGTCAGCCGACTGGCTATAAACACCCGATAATTTGCGCGTCATCTGGTGCTTGTCAACGCCGTAGCGAGCGTAAAGTCCAGCCTGAGCTCCCCAACAGATATGCAGAGTCGAAAAGACATGGGTCTTGGACCATTCAATCACCTGCTGGAACTCTTCCCAGTAGTCCACCGCCTCAAAAGGCAGATGCTCTACCGGTGCACCAGTGATAATCAAGCCATCAAAATAGCGATTCTTAACCTCATCAAAAGTCTTATAGAAAGTCTCCATATGCTCTGCACGTGTCGTTTTAGACTGGTGAGAGCTCATGTAGAGGAAGTCAATAGTCAACTGTAGCGGCGTATTAGCCAAATGGCGCAGTATCTGAGTCTCCGTCACCATTTTCTGGGGCATGAGATTGAGTACCAGAATATTCAGAGGGCGGATATCCTGATGGTCCGCCCTGTCGTCATCCATGACAAAGATATTCTCAGAACTTAAAATGTCAACAGCTGGCAGTTTCTTATCAATCTTAATTGGCATGAAAATATCTCCTTCAATCGTTAGAAAGGCTTGGAAATACTTTTCCAGCCTATTCTTTGTTTATCCAATGTACTTTCATTATACTGAAAGGAGATATAGTTTTCAATTATACTTTTTCTCTAACTAGATATAGCTAGAAACTATGTATTAATAGTGCATCAGAACCTTGTAGTCGTAATCACCGATAACTTCGCGACCCTTGAGCTCATCCAGCTCAATAAGGAAGGCGCAGCCAGCCACGACACCGCCAAGACGCTCAATCATCTCGATTGTTGCCTTTACTGTACCACCAGTCGCAAGAAGATCATCTACGATTAGAACGCGCTGACCTGGCTTGATAGCATCCGCATGCATGGTCAGGGTATCCATACCATACTCTTTTTCATAGTCGGCTGAGATAACTTCACGAGGAAGCTTGCCAGGCTTGCGGACTGGAGCAAAGCCGATTCCTAACTCAAAGGCAACAGGACAGCCCACGATAAAGCCACGAGCTTCCGGTCCAACAATCATGTCAATCTTCTTGTCTGTCGCATACTGAACAATCTCACGAACAGCGTAGCTATATGCATTTCCATCTGCCATCAGCGGGCTGATATCACGGAATGTCACGCCTTCCTTTGGATAATTTTCGATTGTTGCAATGTAGTCTTTTAAATTCATGATATACTTTCTTTCAAAAAAATTTTTTACTCTCTATTATATCACTTTTTCATCCAAATGGTAACAGAAAAACTTATTTTTTAAGGGGATAGATTATTTAATTTGAAAGAGTATGCTTCATTCATTTATAGACCACCGTATTGAGACTGGAACTGAGTTAGTTATTCTTTACAATCACATCTTCTACTAGCTCCAAGAACGAAACTTACTTTTCGCTAACAGGCTGAGCCATGAGTTCTTGCTCTTTAATAATCTGTCTCCTTCGCTTTACCTACAAGTTTTGGAAAATAACTTTCAAAATATGCCTTAGATAAATTGGCCAAATAAACCTTCTCATCTTCTAATTTTACATAATATTCTAGTTCTTGATTCATTTCACATTTCAGTTTTAAATCATAAATATATTTATTTCCCAAAATATCAATGAAATAAATTTTAACATAATCTATATCTGAAATTTTAGAGTCAAATTGTAAGAGTAGATTATTTGATGTTCCCTTATCAATCATAAATCTTTCATGAGGCTCTAATACATGCTCTCTCTCTAATCCTTTAGAATCTTTATATTTTATTTTATCAATTAAAGCATGACCTGAACCAATGTTTCTAACCTTAATAAGAATAGACTTCGATAAGTTCTGGTCATTGCTACTATCTTCTTTTTGCTGACTAATTAATTTATTATTAACTTTCTTTAAAATTCTTATATAATTACATTGATTAAGTGTATATTTTTTTGTTACTGGATTAGATTTTTCTTTTCTATTTTCAGAATATATAGTGTATATAATTGTAGATTTTATCTCTTCACTGCTGCTTTCCATAGATTCATAGTTCGTCCCTATATTAAAAATCGGTCTGACTGAATCACGTTTTTCTTCTCTGTATCTTTTATTTTCAAAATATAGAGTAAGTATAATAAAATAACTTCCGATAAGCGATCCATAATAAGATAACCAATCAAAATCTAGGGCCTCTTTTAAATCAAGTACCGTATCGATTTTAAAAAATCTTTTAATCAACACATAAAATACAGGCAAAAAGGAGACGAACAAGAACAAGAAAAATAATGATAATGATAATGATAATTTTTCTATCTTCTTTTTTCTAACAATCCAATTTGTAAAATTCTTTAAAAAACTCATTTTTATCCTTTCAAATAATCATAAATCTCCTGCACGGTGCCCAGAGCCATGTGTTCTTGTTCTTTGACTAGGCGCTTGAGGTCTTGGTAAATGTGACTGCTGTCAATTTCTTTCTTTTCTGCTTCTTTATTGACCGTCATGACGCCTTCCGTGATGCTTACAAAGCCCAGTTCTTCAAAAATCTGAATCATTTTGACCAAGAGAATAGAATCAATTTTCAGGTAAGCTGCTAGATCCTTGAGCTTATAGCGAACGTCAAACTCGGGGAACTGATAGATTGTCTTGTAAAGTTTGGCAAACTGCTCACGGTTACCATAGCCTGTAAGATAGTATGGCTTGGCAATCTCATTCTTAAAGTAAATCGCTTCGAAATCCTGTGATTGAAGAATCTTCTTCAAGACCTGCAAATCATCAGGCAGGTCATAAACCACAACTGCTCTGCTATTTGTCAAATCTGGCAATTCCTCTGTGAAACGCAAGACAGGAACTTTGTCAGGCAAAGTCGCATTTTTGCTGCGGATATTGAAAAGCTGAACACCGTCCACACGGGCATCTACCAGCATGAGCTGGAGGCTGGTCTGTCCATTCCATTTATTGACAGATAGGCTGACAGCCAGCTCCAGATTCTTGGTTTGGGCAAACTCTGTCGCCAGGCTTCCTTGGCCAAAAGCTACTACTTCAAAAGATGTATCTTGCTGGGAAATTTTCAGCTTGAGATGACTGTTGCCAGCCCCCATAGTCCGAGCATTGTCCACTTTAAAGTCCTTGAGGTAAAAAAGCGGCTTCTTATTGTCCATACCAAAAGGAGCCAGTTTTTCAAAGCTTTTGAGTGTGTCAAGGGTTAGTTCTGGCAGATGCAGCTCCTCATCTAAATTCAGGGCTGTTTTGCCAGTCAAATCCAAATCATTGTCTAAGATATAAGCTGTCAAGATGTCAGCAAGCTCCGCCAGCTTGTCTGCTTCAAGAGTCATTCCAGCTGCTCCAGCGTGGCCACCAAAAGCTACAAAGAGGTCACGATGGCTGTCCAAGGCCTCAAAAATATTGACCGCTTCAATACTGCGGGCACTGCCCTTCGCGATGCCATCCTCGATATTAAGCACTATGACTGGCTGGTGAAGCTCTTCTAGCAAGCGCCCAGCGACAATCCCTAGCACACCGGGATTCCAACCTTCCTTGCCCAGCACCTGCACTGGTCTCTTAGGGTCCAACATGGTTTGTGCTTCTTCATAAATCTGCTGGACGATTTCCTTGCGCTCCTCATTTTTCTGGTTAATCATGAGAGCAATGTCACGCGCTTCTTCATCGTCAAAGCCTGTCAAAAGCTCAACCGCCGGATTGGGATCATCCAGCCGTCCCAAGGCATTGAGTCTGGGGGCAAGCTGGAAACCAACCGTTTCTTCATCCAGTTCATCTGGCTGAATACCAGCGATTTTAAAGAGCTCCTGAAGACCTACGCGCTGAGTGTTTTTAAGAACAGAAAGGCCGTATTTGACTAGAATCCGATTTTCCCCCGTCAGACTGACCATATCGGCAATGGTGCCAATGGCAACTAAGTCCAAAAGTTCGACTTGGACTTCTTCCAACAAGGCTGTTGCCAGCTTAAAAGCCACCCCACAACCAGCTAGATGCTTGAAAGGGTAATCCGCTCCGCTATGTTCCGGATGGACAATCGCATAGGCATTTGGCAACTCCTCAGGCATGGAGTGATGATCCGTCACGATGACATCCACGCCCAGAGACTGGGCCAGCTCGATAGCTTCAAGGCCCGCCACTCCATTATCTACTGTAATAATGAGCGAGATGCCTTGATTTTCAATAAAATACTTGTAAACACTGCTATTAGGACCATAGCCACCAGTAAAGCGATTGGGCAGATAAACCTGACACTCAGCCCCCAGCTGCTCCAAGGCTTCCTTGACAATAGATGCAGAGGTCATGCCATCTGCATCATAATCACCGTAGATCAGAATCTGCTCATAATTCTCAATCGCTGAGCGAATGCGCTCCACTGCCCGCTCCATACCATGCAGGTCATAAGGGTCGTGAAGCTGGTCTAAACTAGGCTCCAAAAATTCCTGCAAGGCCTCTTCAGTCTGCACACCTCTTTGGTAAAGAAGACTGGCAGCGGCAGGTTCTAATCCAGCTTTCTTAGCCTTTTTTAAAAATTTTTCATCTGTAAATTTAGTGGCAAACTGCCAGTCGTATTTTGAGCTAATCATGATGAATGAAACACTTTCTCCGTTCAATCTTGTCTGAATATTATAACATGAAAAGACTGGTTCAACCAGTCTCAAACTTTCTATCTACGAGCAAAACTCTCAGTCTCACTCATCTAGGTAAAGCCCTTTAGCAACACTTTGATCAATAACTTCCTGAGCCAATTCCCAAAGAGTTTCAGAGGTTTCTTGAATAAAGGATTTCTTAGCGATGACCTGAGACTTGGTCAGGCCATAAGGGTTGTCATGGGGCTGAGCGACTTCCAAATGATTGAGCAGAGGAACCAGAGCGTCCAGCACTCGGGCATATTTAGCCTCTATGCTCATGCCGGTCTCAAACTCCTGCCAAAGCCCTAAAAAGGAATCCTGCTGATCTGACGGTAGCTTGTCTAAACTGATTTTCAAGGACTCCAACTCTCTATCGTAAGAATCGCACTTGCCCACGTCGTCAAAGATAAAGGTATCGCCAGCATATATTTCCCCCAAATCATGAATCAATAACATAGACATGACCTTTTCCAGATTAACTTCTTCAGGGATATATTCTCGAAAAACTAGCGCCATGAGCGCACCCTGCCAACTATGCTCAGCAGAATTCTCAAAACGATAGGCATCCAAGGTTCGATTGTTGCGATGAGTGGCTTTCAGTTTTTCCAGCTCATTGGTAAAAGCCAGCTGCTGTTGTAGACGTTCAAGCATGTGGAACTCCTTTGAAATGTTTTTATAGCTAATTCTATTCAAAATTGATAGTTGCTCTTAACGCTCTATATGATCTTCTTCAAAAAAACTAAGCTTTCATTTCTTTTCTGTTTTTTTCCCTCGCCATCGAATCACCAACTCTGACGTCAGGTGGGTCAGGATAATCGTCAGAAGGAAGGTCCAACGGCCAGTTTCCCACTTGGTCAGCTGCTGGGATTTGAGCAGAAAGAAAGATAACTCAATAAAGATAGGATGGAGGAAGAAATAAAGGATACTTAGATCTTTTAAATGTCGCCAGTTTTTTTCGCGCTTCCACTCTGCTTTTAACAGCCAATTGAATAAGAAAAGTGTAAAGGGAATGAGAGCAAAGAAAAAGTTTTTATCCAGTCCCTGCCTGGTGTAGACCAGAACTCCTTCACCTACCAGGAAAAGACTTGCCAGCAGAAGAGATAGCCAGCGTTTTTTCTGAAATAAGGCTATCTGCCCGTAATCAGCTAGAAAGTAGCCTAAATAGATAAAAATGGGCGTATAGAAGAGGCCATTCCTGCTGGTGAAAAAGAGTTTGGCATAGGCATCATACCAGTCTGTCAGCAGACTAGGCGACAGATAGGCGTGATAAGTCTCAATAGCACCTAAGGCGTAGAGAATTAACAAAAGGGCAAATGTTTTCTTGGGACCCAACTTCCTATACAAAAAATGGACCAGCAGCAAACCTAAGAGAAAGGCAGGAATATACCAGAGCTGGTAGCTCATTCCAATGTAGAAGAGCGCTGCTAGAATAGCCAGCGGAGCTAGGTAGAGGGGTAAGTGCAGAGATTGGAAGTAAGTCAAAGCATAGGGAAGATAGACCAAACTCCAAAAGCCATAGACCTTTAAAATACCTTTAATATACAGAGTCAGTTTCACGTCTTGAGGCTCTTGCTTCCAGCGTACTCGGAAAAAATAGGCTGAAGAAATTAAAAAGAAAGGGACTGCCATGCGGCCAAACATACTCTTTTGAACAAAATGCAGGGCTTCATGTTCAAAAAGCCTCTGGCAATGGACCATAATCACCAAAACGGAAGCGATATATTGAAAAAGGCTGAGGAGGGCATAATTGACTGGCTGCCCTGACCCTACGACTTCTCTCCTTTGCATCAGGCTTTCTCCTTACGAGGTTTGTTTAAGATGTAAATGAGCACTTTTTCGTTCGATTCAGCACTTGGCTAGCCAAACATGCTGAAAGGCGGCAACCTATTTTTCTTACTACTTTCTATTAAACATTTAAATTTGCAAACTATATTATTTAAAAAATATAGGATAGTAAACATGATAAGCTAGAAGAAAAACTAGTAATAAATTAATAATTTGGGAAAGGTATAGAATTTTATTGCTTTTCTTTCCTTTTCTCCCATATTGGCAATAGAGATAAAGAGAAAATGTCAACATAGAGTATAGTTGACCTAGAAAAATTTCTGATTTGTACTGACTAAGTAAGTAAAAACCCTTGCAGATAAGAATAAAAACAGGTAACTGACATATCATCGTCATTATTAAGCTTATTGGAGCTGCAAAAAAAGACGATTTCCCCGTTTTCAACGAGTTTCTTAGTGATTTAAACCACATTACAAGGTAAAAAATCCCATAAATACAAATCAAAACTAAAAAAAGAAAACCTAATAGTATACCAGACTCTAAAGAAGAAGTTTGTCCTGTACTAAATGCTTGGCCAAAACCGAAAGCAAGTAGAATTAAGGCAAAAAAACTCAAGGGAGGACCTATTAGTAAAACCAACCAATTATAAATGTAACATAAAGCAAAACAATCCTTTTGTTTCTTTAAAAATTTCATGTAAATCCTCTTACTTTAAATCTCTCTATCCTTCCTTAGCCAAACATGCTGAAAGGCAGCGATGTCTCGATAAGGAGATTGGTTGCAGACAGCCAGCTCCATCTCAAGCATCTTTTCAGCCCAGTTAGGGGCGGTTTTATATTCATTGGCCTGCAAGCCGTAAAAAATCCGTATCCCTTGATAATCCTCAACTTCTAATGGAAGACCTGAAATCACATCTTGTATCTGATAGACCTTAGCAGCTCCCATGCTGTGGGTTTGATATGTCTCACCCGCCAAAAGCTGCTGGGCTTTTTCTGGATTATTTTCAAAAACTACCGTATGCATAATACGCCCGACCTCGTGATGCTTGACCAGAGAAATTTTGCCGTCCTTTTTTAAGAGGCGGGAAAATTCTGTCAAATAGAGAGCAGGGTCAGATACATACTCTAAGACATTATGACAGACGATGACATCAAAAGACTGGTCCGGCAGATTTTGCAGAAGCTCCAAGCTGCCTTGCAATTGCTCATAGAAAAAGTCCTGTTTGCGCTCGGCTATCATTTCTGGGCTCGGCTCGATGGCGGTCACTTGGTTCTTTTCCGCTAGAAAATCAGCCACAATTCCAAAACCACTGCCGAAATCAAGAATTTTCTGGCCCCTCAGCGACTCAAGAAATGCAAAAACAATATCATACTGAAGCTTGCCCCAAGGCGCCTGCAGATGAGCTTTGTAAGCTTGTAGATTTGCTGTCATGAAACCTCACTTATAGTTAAACATATTAGCTGCCATCTTGTCGGCCATTCTTGGAAAAAGGGTATAAAGCTTGTGGGCAAGATTGAGAATGCCAGGCAGGTTGATTTCCCGCTTCTTTTTGCCAAAGGAGCTGACAATTTTGCTCGCTACAAAGTCAGGCTCAAGGATGTACTTGTCCACTGCTTTTACATAGGAACCGTCAGGATCTGCCTGATCGAAAAAGGAAGTTTTGATAGGACCTGGGTTCACCGTTGTGACATAAACCCCAAAAGGTAGAAGTTCCAAACGCAGGGCATTGGAAAAACCAATAGCAGCAAACTTGGTCGCTGAGTAAAGACTGGACTTGCTACTTGCAATGAGGCCGGCCATACTAACGATATTGACGATATGTCCCTGACCTTCCTGCTTCATTCGAGTCCCAAAGATACGGGACAGATTCATCAGGGCAAAGGTATTGACCTCGAACATGGCCTCGATATCACTGGAGCTGATTTTGTCAAATTCTTCAAAAATCCCATAGCCAGCGTTATTGACCAGGACATCGACATGGCCGTATTGACCATCAATTCGCTCAACAAATCTCTTCAGGGCAGAGCTGTCTGTAATATCCAGCTCTACTAAGTCAAGATTTTCTTTTTGTTCATATAATTTTTCCAGCTTGGCCAAGCTCCGTCCGACCAAAATCAGACGGTCATGAGGCAAGAGCTTAACTATTTCCTGAGCCAGCCCACCGCTAGCCCCTGTGATGATGATGGTTCTCATATCTCCACCTCTTCCAAGTCCTTGACCACATGGACCTTTTCAAAGATAGCAATGGCATCGCGGCGCATTTGGCTGATGTCCTTGGCTAGAAAGCGAGCACTGATATGATTGAGCAGGAGGCGCTTGGCACCAGCTTCCTTGGCTACTTCTGCAGCCTGCATATTGGTCGAATGACCATGATTTCGGGCAAGCTTTTCGTCTCCCTTGCCATAAGTTGCTTCATGGACCAGTACATCTGCTGCCACAGCCAAGCGGACGCTGGCAGCAGTCTTCCGAGTATCACCCAGAATAGCAATGGTCTTGCCCGGACGAGGGGCTGAAATATAATCAGCTGCGATGATTTTGGTTCCATCATCTAGTACGATATCCTGACCGTTCTTGACCTTACCAAAAAGGGGACCAAAGGGAACACCTGCTTCCCGCAGCTTGTCCGCATCCAGCGTTCCTTCCAAATCTTTCTGCATCACCCGATAACCCACACAGAAAATCGTGTGATCCAGCTTATCTGCATAAACAGTGAATTTGTCCGTTTCTAAAATCTTGCCCAGACTGTTTTCATCAAACTCATGAAAGTCAATCCGATAAGGCAAACGAGAACCAGACACACGCAGGCTAGACAGGACAAAGTTCTTAATACCTTTAGGACCAAAAATCTCTAGGTCCGTCTGCTCTTCATTAGCCTGAAAAGAACGACTGGATAGAAAGCCCGGCAAGCCAAAAATATGGTCGCCATGCAGATGCGTGATGAAAATCTTGCTGATTTTGCGCGGTTTAATCGTCGTCTCCAAAATCTGGTGCTGGGTACCTTCACCACAGTCAAACATCCAGACCTCATTGATTTCCTCCAAAAGCTTGAGGACAAGACTGGACACATTGCGAGCCTTGGAGGGCTGACCGGCTCCGGTTCCTAAAAATTGTAATTGCATGTTTTTCTTTCTAAATGATATAAATCATGGCAGAGCGATTCTGCGAGTGATAGTATTTTCTGCCAGCATAGGACTGAGCCAGCTGACTGACTTCATCTTGATTGTAGCCAAGAACTCTCTGGCTGCCATCAGCCAGCTGCTGCCATTCGGTCAAAGCAGTCAGCGCATGACTGTCAACGACTTGAGATTCAGCTTTGACAGGTGCCATTTTGATTCGCCCAGCTTCTTCGTAGAGCAAGTACTGGGGAAAGACTTGAGCGATTTCAAAGAGCAAGTCAGCTGTTATCGGCTCTAGCTTTTCAGGGAAGACCAAGCCGACTTCCTCACTCTCATAGCAAAATCCATAGGACTTGCCAGAAAGATTGAGCCGGACAAAAGGCTTATTTTCTAAAAATCTGGGATTCGCATTCCACAAGTCCAGCGCTTGACTGATTTCTAAAAAATAGGCTGTCGCGGCTTCCGGACTTTTCTTCTGATAAAGCTCAGCAAAGTAAGCATTGATAACGCTGGGCGGCGGTGTGATGAAGCTAAGCTTCTGCTCTTCTGTCAGGCCAGCCAATACTTGCTCTAAGTAGACCCTGTCTAGGCTCGTAAAACCGCCGTATTTCAAGGCCAAGTCAATATAATCAGTCATAAAATTCTTCCAGTTTCCATTTGTTTTTCTCGGCAATCCAGCCTGAAATGACTTCGATATCGTCTATGTATTCTCGATTCCCCATAATCGCGACTTTCTCTAAATCATGAATCTTGTAGGCTTTAGCCGGTGCTACCTTGATGGTAAAAGGTAAAAATAACTCTTTTATCCGGTCTAGCAGGACTTGCTGTAAAAGAGCTCTGCTATTTTCCGCCTTAGCCGAAATCAAAGAATAAGGAGTCAGGGTCGGAGTAAAATCCTCCGCTTTGTCCGCTTTGTTATAGAGTGTCAGCCGAGGAATATCCAGCATATCCAGCTCTTTCATGATGTCGAGGACAGTCTTTTCGTGCTCCTCATGATGAGGGTCGCTGGCGTCAATGACATGAACCAGCAAATCGACATTTTTGCTCTCTTCCAGTGTGGATTTAAAGCTGGATACTAGCTCTGTCGGCAAATCCTGAATGAAGCCAACTGTGTCTGTCAGAGTAACATTGAGCTGGCCACTGAGGTTGATGTTCTTAGTCGTGGCATCCAGCGTCGCAAAGAGTTCGTCTGCCTCATACTGGCTCTTACTGGTCAAGCAGTTCATGATCGTAGACTTTCCAGCATTGGTATAACCGATGAGACCGATTTTGAAAATGCTGGATTCCAGCCGCTTTTCACGAACGGTTGCCCGATTTTTCTCCACTGCCTTGAGCTGGCGCTCAATATCATGAATCTGATTGCGGACACTGCGTCGATTGAGCTCCAGCTGGCTTTCACCAGGACCGCGGGAGCCAATTCCACCTGCCTGACGGCTGAGCATAATGCCCTGGCCGACCAAGCGAGGCAGGAGGTATTTGAGCTGGGCCAGATGCACCTGCAACTTGCCCTCATGACTCCTAGCCCTCATGGCGAAAATATCCAAAATCAGCTGCATACGGTCAATGACCTTGACCCCCAAGCTTTCCTCTAGATTGACATTTTGGCGGGGTGTCAAACGGTTATTAACAATGACGGTCGAAATCTCTTCAGCATCAACCATCTGTCGGATTTCTTCTAACTTACCAGAACCGACAAAGGTCTTGCTGTCATACTTCTCCCGCTTCTGGCTATAGGAGCCGACTACCTCAGCCCCTGCCGTCTTAGCTAGGCTTTGCAGCTCCTCCATGGATAGGTCAAAATTCTCCGTGTCTGCTAGTTCCACACCGACCAGAAAGACTCGCTCTGTTTTTTTCTCTGTTTCTATCATCTCATATCCTTACTAAGACTTGGTCAGCCAGCTACTTGTCCAAAAACTTCCTGATGTCCTTCATGACCTGATTTTTATAGTCTGGATTTCCCACTTGATAAAAGGTTACGGACATCCGGTTACGAAACCAAGTCAGCTGGCGCTTGGCGAAACGGCGAGTATTCTGCTTGAGCTTGTCCACGGCCTCTTCTAGGCTCATCTGACCTTCAAAGTAGGGGAAAAGTTCCTTGTAACCGATGCCCTTTCTGGCTTGAGTGGTCGGGGCTTGCTCATAAAGCCAGCGGGCTTCCTCTAAAAGTCCGGCTTCTAGCATCAGATCTACTCGTTGATTGATTCGCTCATAAAGTTTTTCTCTCTCATCATCAAGGCAAATCAGCAAGGCTTCATAATCTGGAAGATTGTTTTCTAGCGAACCTCCCAGATGGGAAATCTCCAGCGCCCTCATAGCCCTGCGTCGATTCATCTGTGGAATTTCGATACCCAGCTCTGCTATTTTTCCAAACAAAGCCTCATCTGACCAAGTATCCAGCTGCGCCCGATAGGCCAGAATCTCCTCGTGAGGGACGGTTCCACCCAGATGATAGCCCTCGAGCAAGCTCTGGATATAGAGCCCTGTGCCACCGCAAATGATGGGAAGCTGACCTTGAGCCGCAATCTCACGAATAGCCTGAGCCGCCTCAGTCACAAAATCATAGGCCGAGTAGCTTTCTCCAACCTCCCGCACATCCAGCAGATGATGGGGAATGCCCTCCTGCTCTTCAGGACGAATCTTTGCTGTGCCAATATCCAAACCACGATAGACCTGCTGACTGTCACCGCTGATGATTTGCCCATTGAAGCGCTTGGCTACCTCGATACTCAGAGCCGTTTTTCCGACCGCCGTAGGCCCCACTATCACAATTATTTTGGTTTTCATCGTTTTTCCTTGAAAAAATTTTGATTTTTCGTTACTATTAATTATAACATAAATAATAAAAGTTCAGAAAAGGAGAAATCACATGGCTAAAGGATTTGGAAAAGGCGTTCTTACAGGGGTTGCAGCTACTGTTGCTGCTGTGGCAGGCGCAGTATATGCAGTCAAGAAAAAAGTCATCGAACCTGAAGAACAAAAAGCAGCTTTCATCGAAGAAAACCGTAAAAAAGCAGCTCGCAAACGTGTAGCACACTAAGCCTGCATATTTCACTAAAAAGCCTGGATTTTTTCCAGGCTTTTTCTTCTTTCAAAAAACAGCAATCAAATTGACTGCTGCAAACAAAGCTATTAGACTTTAAAAGCTTTCTCTTTCTTGGGCGGTTGAATGCCCTGAGAGCTAAAGATATAATTGCTTAAGAGCAAGAATATTAGCAACTCAAGCACAAAAAACAAATCGAAAGTAGGATTGGAAGACAAGGAAACGAAAGGAATTGCGAGACACAAAATTGTGATATAAAAGATTTTTAAGCGCTTGATATAATGCCAGAAGAATTCAAGGCTTTGCCTGCCATTAATCTGCGAATTAGACTTGCTTCCCGAATACCAGATGATAAATACTTCCGCAAAAAAGAATAGACCTAGCAAAATGATCATTCTCCAAAAATGAACCTGCAGTAGAATTCCCACCGCTAGCAATAACAAAACACCCAAGCTCAGTGCTAGCACTGCTCGCCTAGTATTAGTCATAAAATCAACTCCTTTAAATGACTACGAAGAACAGTCAAATTCATTGTTGCTAATTGATTAGATTGCTCTAGGAGAACATATTTTATTTCGGCTTTATTTTACCACTTGGCAAGAAAACTTACAAATAATACGATAAAGCATTTGTAGAAGTCATTGGTTACTGAAAACAAATTAAGACAGAGCTTTAGAAACGTGTTATAATAAGGCATTAGCGAAAGGAAGATTTATGAAAAACACCTACAGATTGTACAGACTTCTGCTTAGTCTAGCACTTCTTACTTCATTACTTTGCATCTTTGTTCCTCGTCACATATTGGCTGACGATGTCAAGAGCAAGATTACATCCTACGTAGGACAGCTAGAGCTGCATAGCGATAATACAGCCACTTTTACAGAGGAAGTAACTTTTGAATACGACAGTTCCTATAACGGCCAATATATCACGCTGGGCCAGGCCGGCAAGATGCCTAAAGGCTTTCAAATCGAAAACAATCCTAAGATAGATATTATCACCAATGGACAGAAAAAGTCCCCGCAAAAGATAAAAGAAGAGGCTGTAAAAGATGGGAAAAAGATTACAATCTATAATTCTGGTAAATCTGGTGATCAAGTCATTATCACTATAACTTGGAAATTACGAAATATGCTTTGGGTGTATCAAGATATAGCTGAGCTGAATTGGATACCTATTTCTGATTGGGATGCGGATATTCGACGATTATATTTTTCTGTTTCTACGGATCGTTTCGATACTAGTGCTCAGCTTTTCGCCCATACAGGCTTCAATAAAAACCAACCAAAGGTAGAAAAATTAAATCAGATTCTGGCGGTTAGGTCAAATAAACTCACAAAAGGAACAAAACTTGAATTGCACGGCGCTTGGGACAAGAGTATATTTACAGATATTGATACTGCCAGTATTATCCCTTCAACCCACCGCAAGCAATTTGAAGAGAAGGAAAAAGAAATTGAAGAAAAACAGAAGCAACATAGCTTTATAATTTATGTCCTAGGTCCAGGCATTGCTATCTCGTTTCTGATTATAAGTCTGGCTTGCTTTCTTTACTATTTACTAAGATTTTATTATCTAAACAAGCTTCCTAAAAATACGCGACTCTATGAACCGCCTCAGAATCTTACTCCTCTGCAACTTGCATACAATATCTATAATATATCAATTGAAAAATCTCTTGCTCATACTAGAAAAACAGGAACTCCTAGCTTTTCTAGTTTAGTACAGGCTACTTTAATGGATCTGATTGACAGAGGAAATATAAAATTTCGCATTGGAAGATCAGGAGAGAAACTGGAAATTGTTCACTTAGATAACCTAAGCCGCTACGAGATAAAACTGTTGGAAATGGTCTTTGGCGATAAGGATAAAGTTACTCCCGATACGATGTTCCCAGATTACCAACAAAGCTCCAAGTCTTCTACACGACAGAAATTTCAAGAGGCTCTACGTACTGTTGCGAACTATGTCCGTCAAGAAAGAGTCGATTTAAATCTCCCTATACGATACCGTAAAATAAGCAAAAAAGAAGAAAGACCTGTTTCATTAGCTTATATTTCCTATTACATTGGTATTATTATTCTCTCTTTAGGTTCTCTTTTTTATAATCCTTTTACTACCGGACAGTTTGATTACTCATATTCCTACATTTATCCTTTGCTTCTATTTGTCGCGTGGTTCCTTGGGAAAGCAGCTCAAATAAAATTGAATCGAATGGCAGATAGATACCTAAAAAAGGAATTTAGAGAAGAAGTAATTGAATGGCAGAGCTTCTCCAACATGC
>CBDFAZ010000020.1:0-22195 GCA_965245685.1 uncultured Streptococcus sp.
GTTACCATTAGCTTTCAGCATTTCTTCGGTATAGTAAACCAAACCGTAGCCAGTTGCTTCTGGACGGATCAAGCTGCCGCCAAATCCAAGGGGTTTACCAGTCAAGACACCAGCGTCGAATTGATTGAGGCGTTTGTATTGACCGTAGAGGTAGCCGATTTCACGTCCGCCGACACCAATATCACCAGCTGGAACGTCAAGAGATGGGCCGATGTGTTTTTGCAATTCAGTCATGAAGCTTTGGCAGAAGCGCATCACTTCAGCATCTGTCTTGCCTTTTGGATCAAAGTCAGATCCACCTTTACCACCGCCGATTGGAAGGCCTGTCAATACGTTTTTAAAGATTTGCTCAAATCCAAGGAATTTCAAGATACCTTGGTTTACAGTTGGGTGGAAACGAAGTCCGCCTTTATAAGGGCCAACTGCTGAGTTAAATTGTACACGGTAACCGCGGTTGACTTGTACGTTACCTTCGCGGTCTACCCAAGGAACACGGAAGCTGATAACGCGCTCAGGCTCAGTAATACGCGCTAGGATGTTTTCTTTAATGTATTCTGGGTGTTTTTCGAAAACGGGCTCCAGAGTATTGAGAAACTCTTCAACAGCTTGGAGGAATTCTGCCTCGTGTCCGTTGCGGGCTTTTACGGTCTCGAAAGTGCTTTGGATATATTCTTTAGCAGTTGTCATCTGTCATTCTCCTTTAAATAAAATAGTAAATCATCCTGTCAAAAGCTGCTTGCAGCTTGTGTGACGAGGATGTGTTTAATTTTTTAAAACAGACATCTTTTAAATGTCATATTTTATTACATGGAACATTATAGCAGACTTTTTTTCCCTTGTAAAGAAAAAAGTTGAATTTTCTAAAAATTTCCACAATTTGTTTTCTGAAATATTTCAGAAAGACGACCGATTGAACTGGATATTTTCCGAACGTTAGTCAGGAATTGCCGGTTAAAAAAACGAAAAAGTGGAGTTTGGTGATATAATAGGGGAAATGAGCTAAAGGCACTCGCCTTCAGAAGAAAAAGGAGCGTTTTACTATGGTTTCGACATTTACACAGATTGCTGGTTTTAATTTTGATAACTGCCTGATGAATGCAGCTGGGGTTGCCTGCATGACCATCGAGGAACTGGCAGAAGTCAAAGATTCTGCTGCGGGAACCTTTGTGACCAAGACGGCGACGCTGGACTTTCGCCCGGGAAACCCAGAACCGCGCTATCAGGATGTTCCGCTGGGGTCGATCAACTCCATGGGTCTGCCCAACAATGGTTTAGACTACTACCTTGACTACCTGATGGAACTCCAGGAAAGCGAACCAAATCGTACTTTCTTCCTCTCTTTGGTCGGTATGTCGCCAGAAGAAACCTACACCATTCTTCAGAAAGTGCAGGCAAGTGACTTTAAAGGCATTACTGAGCTCAATCTCTCCTGCCCCAATGTCCCTGGCAAGCCACAGATTGCCTATGACTTTGAAACGACAGAAAAGATTTTATCAGAAGTTTTTGCTTATTTCAAAAAGCCCCTAGGTATCAAGCTGCCTCCTTATTTTGACATCGTTCATTTTGACCAGGCCGCTGCGATTTTTAACAAATATCCGCTCAAGTTTGTCAATTGTGTAAACTCTATCGGAAACGGTCTTTACATAGAAGATGAGTCAGTGGTCATTCGTCCGAAAAATGGTTTTGGAGGTATCGGAGGTCAGTATATCAAGCCGACCGCTTTAGCCAATGTCCATGCATTTTACCAACGCCTTAAACCGGAAATCCAAATCATCGGAACTGGAGGTGTCCTGACTGGCCGCGATGCCTTTGAGCATATCCTCTGTGGAGCCAGTATGGTGCAGGTAGGAACAACCCTTCATAAAGAAGGAGTGGCAGCCTTCGAGCGAATCACTGCAGAACTCAAGGCTATTATGGAAGAAAAAGGCTATGAAAGCCTGGAAGATTTCCGAGGAAAATTGAAGTATATTGAGGGGTAATTAAAATACGACTGTCTAAGATTGAAGAAAGCTCCATATTTGAAGACTTTCTTCAATCTTTTTTTAGAGTGATGGAAATATCTGGGAACTACTAATCTCCACATTTTAAATGATAACCTAAAACTATGCGATACTATAAGTAAAATAAATTGATAAGATAGTGTGAAAGGGAAATTATGATAAATAAAAAATTCTTATGGAGTGTACTCAGTATTCTAGTGCTTATGGGACTGGTTATCATAGGATTTAGTATGCACCAACACCAGAAGAAACAGGAAATGATACGCATTGCGACTAGTAAAGAAGCAAGAAAGATTTATGAAGAACATATGAGAGCGAATGATCCTAATGCTTTAACAAGAGAAGGAGTTATTCAATCTTATGAAATTGATACTGAGACGTTAGAATATAATCCGACGGGGGGACTGATGGTTCGATTGTATTTTAATAACAATAAAGAGTTGGACTTTCATTTTGGATTGATAAAAAATGACAATGGAGACTATGAAACATATGGATATACCGTATCACCTAAATTATCAGCTTTGTTGAAGGAAAACGTTGAATGAACAAAATCTTCAAACGGCTATGACTGAAGATAACAATAATTCTCTTAATTGTGATGTAAAAAATCGATATGGCTAAAAAAGTGAGGCAAGTTGTCGGTGAGCAAACACAAATGATATTATGCTACAATTTTGTTTCAATGTGGGATGGTGTCCTATTAAATCATTTTATAGTATAAAGAGGTAAAGAAGGATATGTAGAAATGAAGAAATTACTATCTATTTTGGGAGTTTTTGGAATTATTATTTTTATGGGAGGTTGTAGTATGAATAAGCAAACGCAAGAAGATAAGCAAAGGGAAGAGATGCTTAAAGTTGTAAGAAGTGAAGAAGTAAAACAATTAATTGAAGAAGGGATAAAGAATTTAGATAGTCAGTATTTAACTGAAACGGGTATTATAAAGTTATATAAAATTGATTATAATTTCGTAGAACTTCATCCAATGGGTGGTATTGTGATTACTACACATATTAACAATGACAAAGATTTGTATATTAAAGATACTATCAATGAAGATTATGTATCAAAAAAATTAGAAATTGGTGGTAGCATTGTATCAAAAAAATTAAGTGATTTACTAAAGGGTAGATGATTATGGTGTATTTTACTGATAAACAAAGACTAAATATTGCTAAATAACAATATGTTGACACTGAAATTGATGGATAAGTCTGGGTTGATGGTCATTAAGACCCAGCTTTCTCATATCATTCTGAAGAAAGTTCTAATCAAATCGCTATAATTTCCTTTCCTTTTATGAGAAAATAGATGCAAAGAAATGAGGTGTTTTCATGGCAGAAATTTATTTAGCAGGCGGATGCTTCTGGGGATTGGAAGAGTACTTTTCCCGCATTGAAGGTGTTGAGGAGACGACAGTGGGCTACGCCAATGGACAGGTAGAATCAACTAACTACCAGCTGATTCACCAGACGGACCATGCAGAGACGGTTCATCTGATTTATGATGAAGAGCGGGTCAGCCTGCGGGAAATCCTGCTCTATTATTTCCGAGTCATTGATCCTCTGTCGGTCAATAAGCAGGGAAATGATGTAGGACGTCAGTATCGGACGGGCGTTTACTATACCAATCAAGCCGATAAGAGCGTCATTGAGCAAGTCTTTGCTGAGCAGGAAAAGCAGTTGGGACAAAAGATTGCTGTTGAACTGGAGCCCTTGCGCCACTATGTCCTAGCAGAAGACTATCATCAGGATTATCTCAAGAAAAATCCCGGTGGCTACTGCCATATCAATGTCAATGATGCCTATCAGCCCTTGGTCGATCCAAGCCAGTACGAGAAGCCTACAGATGCAGAACTAAAAGAGCAGCTGACGGAAGAGCAGTACCAGGTGACTCAGAATAGTGCGACAGAGCGTCCTTTCCAAAATGCCTACAATGCCACTTTTGAAGAAGGAATTTATGTAGATGTGACGACTGGTGAGCCTCTCTTTTTTGCCGGAGACAAGTTTGAGTCTGGCTGCGGCTGGCCTAGCTTTAGCCGACCTATTGCCAGAGATGTTCTAAAATACTATGAAGACAAGAGTCATGGCATGGAGCGGATCGAAGTGCGCAGCCGTTCTGGTAATGCCCATCTGGGGCATGTCTTCACAGACGGTCCAGAAGCTGCAGGCGGCTTGCGCTACTGTATCAACTCAGCAGCTCTGCGATTTATTCCAAAAGAGAAAATGGAAGCAGAAGGATATGGTTATCTGCTTACCTTCATGCAGTAAAAGGGCATAAAATCAACTCAAATGCTTCAAATAGTCATATATTTTTTTTATCACGGCGATAAATTATTTATATAAGCCAAGTCTCCTTTAACATGGTAAAATGAGAAGAAATCTTATAAAATAGAAGATTTAGAATTTTATCCATCAAAGGAGAATAAATGATGAATTTGAAAAAAATCTTTTCAGTAGGCTTAGTCGGCCTTGTAGCCTTGGGTTTGGCAGCTTGCGGCGGAGGTGCAAAAAATAAAGATGCTGCTAGTGATGACAAAAAAATATTGGTAGTTGCTTCACCAGCACCTCATGCTGAGATTTTGGAAGCGGCCAAACCGATTTTGAAAAAAGAGGGCTATGATTTAGAAGTTAAAATTGTCAATGATTATGTGACACCTAATAAACTAGTCTTTGATGGTGACGCAGATGCAAACTTCTTCCAGCATACTCCCTACTTGGATAAATTTAACAAAGAGAATAATGAAAATTTGGTAAGTGTGGGGAATGTTCATATTGAGCCAATGGCGCTATATTCTAAGAAATACAAATCTATCAAAGATTTACCAAATGATGCTGTAGTATATGCTTCAACCAATCCTGCTGAAGTAGGTCGCTTTATTGATCTTTTTGTCAAAAATGGTTTGATGAAGATTAAGGATGGGGTTGATCCAGTCAATGCTCAGCTGAAAGATATTGTTGAAAATCCAAAGAATATCCAGATCAAAACAGAGATTGCTCCAGAATTGTTGGTACAAACCTATAACAATGATGAAGGGGATGCAGTTATTATCAACTCAAACTTTGCTATTGACGCGAAACTTTCTCCAGTCAAGGACTCTATTGCTCTTGAGGATAGTGAATCACCATATGCAAATTTGATTGCTGTTAGACCAGCTGACAAAGATTCCGAAAAAATCAAAGCGTTGATTAAGGTATTGCAAGGTGATGAGATTCAAAAATTCATCAAGGATAAATACAAGGACGGATCAGTTATTCCAGCAAAATAATGAGATATAAAAGACGAACGCTTGGAGGCGACTCTGACTTACATCAAGCACAGATTTCCTCCTAAGTTCGTTTTTTTCATAGAATAAGCTATTTTATCCACTCTATGTAAGAAAATGAATGATTGCTCATCATAAAAAATGAAAGGATTCATAATGATTCATATTGAGAATGTATCTAAGTATTATCAAACTAAGCAAGGTTTGGTAAAGGCTGTTGATGATGTTTCGCTAGATATCCAAACAGGTGAGATTTATGGGATTATAGGCTTTTCTGGCGCAGGAAAGAGCACTTTAGTTCGCTTGCTGAATGGTCTTGAAACGGTTAGCAAAGGTACCGTAACCATTAACGATAAAAATATTAGCAGTCTGAAACGGAAAGACTTGTTAGAAGCACGTAAAAAGATTGCGATGATCTTCCAGCATTTCAATTTGCTCTGGTCTCGAACAGTGGAGCAAAACATTGCCTTTCCGCTGGAAGTTGCAGGAGTTCCTAAGGATGAGCGTCTAAAACGTGTCAATGAGTTGATCGAGTTAGTAGGTTTAAAAGGGCGAGAAAAATCATATCCAGCTCAATTATCTGGTGGTCAGAAACAGCGTGTAGGGATCGCTCGTGCACTAGCTAATAACCCAGAAGTTCTTCTTTGTGATGAGGCAACGAGTGCATTAGATCCTAAAACAACCGATGATATACTGCGACTTCTAGTGGATATCAATAAGAAACTTGGACTGACTATTATTATGATTACCCATGAGATGCATGTGGTCAGTCAGATTTGCCATAAGGTTGCTGTTATGGAGAATGGCCGTGTAGTCGAAGAAGGGCAGGTCATTGATGTCTTTAAGAATCCCCAGCAGGAAATCACCAAACAGTTTGTCGGAGAAGAATTTGCGGAAGATGACCTGACACATGTCTATCATCATCTAGAAAAATCGCTAAAATCTGGAACTCTGGTTCGTATCCAATATCTGGGAGATAAGACAGCTGAAGGCATGCTTTCGAACGTCATTCGGGATTTGGATGCTACGATTACGATTCTGCAAGCCAAAGTCAATGTAACCCAAAAAGGCCCGTTGGGCTCCATGGTTATTGTGATCGAAGAAAATGAAGAAAAGACACACGAAGTTCTGGATCGTTTCCGTCAGGCTGGTGTCAGTGTGGAGGTGTTAGATAATGTTCGCTAGTGTAGAACAAAGAGGGTTCTTGGCTCTCCTGAACGAAATGTTGAGTTTTAAAAATGTTGTTTGGGAAAATTTAATTGTTGCTATTCAAGAGACCTTGTATATGACTCTGGTATCAACATTTTATGTCTTTGTTATAGGGTTGATTTTGGGATTATTTCTCTATCTTACAGGTCCTAACAAAGTTCTAGCCAACAGGTTTGTTAATTTTTTACTGGCAGGGATCATTAATGTATTTCGTTCCATTCCTTTTATCATCCTTTTGGTCTTATTGATTCCTTTTACTCGTTCAATCATGGGAACAATTATTGGTCCGGAAGGCGCCATTCCAACTCTGGTTATCAGCGCGGCTCCATTTTATGCTCGATTAGTTTCTATTGCTCTAAATGAAATACCGTCTGGTGTCATTGAGGCTGCAGAATCTATGGGAGCTAATACTTTTCAGGTCATTTGGAAAGTGCTAATTCCAGAATCTTTACCTGCACTTGTTTCTGGTATTACTGTAACTGCTATTGCTCTAGTAGGATCAACTGCTATTGCTGGGGTAATTGGTGCAGGCGGTCTTGGTAACCTTGCTTATCAAGTTGGCTTTACTCGGAATATGCAAGATGTTATTTTTGTATCAACAGTTTGTATTTTGATATTGGTATTTATTATTCAAATTCTTGGTGACTTCGTTACTAAGAAAGTTGATAAACGTTAAGTTGGTTTTGGAGAGCTCCATATGGGGCTCTTTTTAATGCCATAATTGTATTAAAAGACTTGCGCAATTAGATTAGGCTTGTTATAATAGCTAAAATCTCCTAGTGAGGAGATAGGATTTTGATAAACAATGCACCAGACTTAGTACGACTAGAGAAGGGGATAGAATGACAGAGAAAATTAAAAAGTTTGTAGGTAACTTGTGGACTTTTATTAAAAAGCATAGTCTCATTTCAGCACTTGTTTTGATTATAGGAATCTTGATTTTGGCCAATATTTATTCTGGTGACAAGCATCCGCAAAATCAGAACCATTTAGTTGGTGAAAGTACAACAATGAACCCTAGTGAAAAAGGCTATTTTCTGAAATCTAAGATTGAGAATTTGTCTTTCATTTATCAAGGAAATCTTCTCTACGGATTTGTTCTCAAAGGCGAGGACTACTGGGTTACGGATGATGATGTTATTGAAGTGGAAATTTCCTTGAAGAACTATGTTAGTCAAGAATCTTTTCAGAAAGATGATTCTGATAAATTTAAGTTAACCATTCACCGTATGGACGAAGAGCTAGATGGTGAGACAGGCAAACATAAGACAATTCAGGTAGATGTGTTTGAAGACTTTGCTGAAGAAGATGAGAATCTCCTACCTGTTGGAATTGATCGTAGGATTTATACAGAAACTTCAAGTGCTAACGGCTACGTTTCCCATCACCTCTTAATTCATGCAATAAATCGGAAAACAGGAGAAGAATCAGATTGGCTCTATGGTGTTGATATTCCTGGACTTTTGACAGATGTCTCAGATGGTAAATCAAGCTATAAATCTTATAGTCTAGCAACTACTTCCGACTTGTTACCTATGTTTTCTAACAGGATAGAATCTCCTTATAAATTTTCTTCTAATCATATTGTAGGGTTACTAAATTATGAAGCAGGGACTTCTGAATACAATTCTAAAACGAAAAAGACAGAATATATTAGTGCCCTGGCTAGAGCTTTGAAGGAACAACCAGATAGGCTTGATAATTTGCGCTTAACACAGCAATTCCCGAAAGCGACGGAAAATTTGAAAAAGGGTGGTAAATTTTATTGGATCAATACCAACCTTTCAGGAATGACTTACCTGACTCGTTTGCTAGCACCTATTGAACAGGATAATATTTTGGAAGGCTGGCAAGTCCCGGCAAATCAAACTCGTGATCTACAAAGTCATACAGTAGGGAGTTACAGTGATTATGTAAATCTTGCCTATGATGAAGGAAATTTTTCAATAGGAGTGAAAAATGAATTAGCACCTTTTATTGGACAGAATAGAGCTGATGACACTGCTTTTTATTGGCAAATCAAAAAAGGGAACTTATCTATAGTAGTTTCCCCATATAAGGTTGAAGATTCCTATTATTCTCGCTGGGTTAAGTATCTATGGGCGTCCAATACACTGGGAAAAGCTATCCACGCGGATGACGAAGAATATACCGAAAAAGTGCTAAATAGTCTGGAAGCAACTTTTGCAGCTCGCCAGAAAGGAGAACTGGCAGCAGAATCACCGGTTGTAGTAGCGATTCATAGTTATGGTTATAAGTCATCAGGGTTGAAGGTGGATTATACTAGTAATCATCTGGAGCGGATTAAGAAATTAACTGCTGAAGGTCCAAGTCAAAATATTTTTTGTGTTTTTGTAACAGCAGCTAATTCAAGTAATCTATCTCAATCTCAAACAATTCTTGATTTGGCCAAGGAACAGCCTCAAAAACTGATTGCAACTAAGTTTGATGATCAAATTATTGCTAATAACATTCAATCCAAGGCGGATTCATCTCTCTTGGGGGACCAGAATATTCTCTTTATGGATGGGGAGTCTGAATATTTAGTCTACAATCCAGTCAATACACCTGTTTATGATCTCCAAAAAGAAGCAAACCGTCAGCTTATTGATAAAGTAAATAAGGTAAATTAGAATTTTGATTTAAAATGGAAAGGAGTTGAAATGAAAGCTTATACAAATGTCAATCTGGTGACCTGTGACAGCGCATTTCATGTTTACCGTGACGGGCTGCTAGTGGTTGAGGACGACCGTCTTGCCTACTGCGGTTCCTATGATGAAAGCTGGCTAGGGAAATGCAGTGAAACAGTGGATTATGAAGGTGCTTGGATCATGCCAGGGCTGGTCAACTGTCATACTCACTCGGCCATGACCTTGCTGCGCGGGATTCGTGATGACAGCAATCTGCATGAATGGCTGGAGGACTATATCTGGCCGGCAGAAAGTCAATTCACAGCGGATCTAACGACCCAGGCTGTCCAGCTGGCTCTAGCTGAAATGTTGCTGTCTGGAACAACGACTTTTAACGACATGTATAATCCTCAGGGAGTGGATATTGACCGGATTTACCAAACTGTGCGGCAGTCTGGTATGCGCTGCTATTTCTCACCAACACTCTTTAGCTCAGAGTCGGAAACAGCAGAAGAGACTCTGGCTCGTACTCGGACCATTATTGAGAAAATCCGCTCCTATGATGATGAAGATTTTCAGGTTATGGTGGCGCCTCATTCGCCTTATGCCTGTGACGAAGATCTGCTCAAGGGCAGTCTTGAGCTAGCGCGTGAGCTGGATTTGAAGCTTCATATCCATGTGGCTGAGACACAGGATGAAAATAAAATCATCCTGAAGCGCTATGGTAAACGGCCACTGGCTTTCTTGAAGGGTTTGGGTTACTTGGAGCAGTCAGCCATTTTTGCTCACGGAGTTGAACTAAATCCGTCAGAGATTGCGGATTTGGCGGCTTCTCCAGTCAGCATCGCCCACAATCCTATCAGTAACCTCAAGCTGGCTTCTGGTGTAGCTCCGGTGACAGACTTACTAGCCGCTGGGGTGACTGTTGGCCTAGCAACAGACTCTGTCGCTTCCAATAATAATCTGGACATGTTTGAAGAAGGTCGGACAGCTGCTCTCCTTCAGAAAATGCGGGCAGGAGATGCGACTCAGTTTACGATTGAGCAGGCTTTGAAAGCTTTGACTATTGAAGGAGCCAAGGCGTTGGGATTGGATAACAAAATCGGTAGTCTGGAAACGGGCAAACAAGCCGATTTCATTGTCATTCAGCCTAAGGGAAGACTCCATCTCTATCCTTTGGAAAATATGCTGTCGCACTTAGTGTACGCAGTCAAGGGCAGCGATGTTCAGGATGTCTACATTGCAGGGCAGCAGGTTGTCCGAGACGGCCAAGAAGTGCTGACCGTTGATGTAGGAAGTTTTGTGTAAGAATGAAAGTAGAGTTTCAGCTCGGTGATCAGCTCTTAGATTTGAAAAAATAGAAAATGAAGCAGGAGAGTGGGAGAGATTGCTACAATTTGGAGATTGTAGCATGCTTCTCCCCGCTCCTGCTTTTTGCTTTCCTTTCCTTTTGACGGTAAAAATAGTACAATATAGTAAAGATTGATGCGCTATTATCAAGCAAGAAAAGGCGGAGAGATGTGATGAATAAAAAATTTCTTTGGGAGAAGATTCAGACTTTTTTTCAGAAACTTTGGAAGAAGATATCTGCTTTTGCTGTGGAGCATACTCTCCTGACAGATGCCTACAAAGCTTGGCGGGATTGGATTAAGAAGTTGCCGTTTCCTCGTCCTAAGTTCTTTCAAAAACAGCTTAGCAATCGGCAGTTTGTTGGAGTGCTTTTGACAGTTGTCGGACTGTCAGCCGGCTTAATTCTGCTGTCAGAGCATGTGCAGGATTTCTCCTTTCTGTTGCCTAGTAAGAAAGAGCAGCAGTTAGGTTCTTCTCAGAATCAGACGGTTCGTATCATGGCGACTGGGGATTTGCTTTATCACGACGGCCTTTATCTGAGTGCTCAGAAAGAAGATGGAACTTATGAATTTTCTGAGAATTTCCACTATGCCAAGGAATGGCTTCGGCAGGGAGATTTGGTCTTAGGGGACTTTGAAGGCACGATTCGGCCTGACTATCCTTTGAATGGCTATCCGCTCTTTAATGCTCCGGGAGCTGTAGTTCCAGCCATCAAGGATGCCGGCTATCAGGTGATGGACCTGGCTCATAACCACATTTTAGACTCTGGTCTGGAGGGAGTTTTTACTACAGCTCAGGCTTTTGAAAAAGTGGGAATCACTCCTATCGGTGTTTATCCGCATGAAAGCCGCAGTCAGGCACCGCTCTTGATAAAGGAAGTCAAAGGCATTAAGATTGCACTGCTGGCTTACTCCTATGGTTACAATGGCATGGAGGGGCTTCTCAATCAGGAAGATTATGATGATCGCCTGTCCGATCTGGATGAAGAAAAGATGCGGGCGGAGATTGAGCGGGCAGAAAAGGAAGCTGACATCACAGTCGTCATGCCTCAGATGGGGATAGAGTACCAGCTAGAGCCAACAGAGGAGCAGATGACCCTCTACCATAAAATGGTTGACTGGGGAGCAGATATCGTCTTTGGAGGCCATCCGCATGTGGTTCAGCCGGCGGAGATTTTAGAGAAAGATGGCCAGAAGAAGCTGATCATGTATTCTATGGGGAATTTTATTTCCAATCAGCGCATCGAAACCATGGAGGAGATTGAAAATGCTCATTGGACTGAGCGCGGAGTGCTGATGGATGTTACCATAGAAAAGACATCAAAGGGCACGCAGATAAAAAGTGCTCAGGCTCATCCGAGCTGGGTCAGCCGAGTTGAAAAGGGCACTACTTCGGCAGACGGTCTTCCTTTATACACTTATCAGACTTGGATTTTGGACGACTTTGTCGAAGGTGGCAAGTATCGAGACAAACTGGATCAAGAAACCAGAGCACGGATTGATACTGCCTATCAGGAAATGAATTCTCATGTTGGACTGAATTGGCCGGGGCAATAAATTGCTTGATATGATTGTTAGCCAGATTGGATTTGCCAATCTGGTTTTTGCTGTTTTAAAATTGAGGACTTTGTTATAATTAAAAAGGATTATAGAACTGTTAATGAATGAAACTGACCGCTTTCGAGTCCGTCTATTATTTTATTGGAAAGAAAATGAAATGTATTTTGGTTTGTGGTTGCTTTTGTATCTTATATCCATGTTTATCTTGTTTTTGTTGCTAGTGTGCTCCCTGGTCTTGATGATTTTCTGCCTGTTTTTGCGGAGAAATTTCTTCAAAGAAAAGCAGGGGCGCAATTTGTTGCTAGCTATCTTTTGGTTAGGACTCTTCAATCTCCTGTTGAACTTGCTAGTATAGAAATGATGAGTTCGTAAGGAGAACAGTCGAAATACTCAGATCTTAGCTGACTTATATGTAAAAACATACTATTATTTCTGTCTTTCTTGTGAAATCAGCATAAAAAAACGAATACCCTCAGCATATTTTGGTTAGCAGGTATTCGTTTTTATTGTCTATTTTAGCGCTTCATTTCTTCCGATACTGGCTTGGTGTCATTTGGTAGTATTTTTTAAACTGGCGGTTGAAGTTGGACAGGTTATTAAAGCCTGCTTGGCTGGAGATTTCCAGTACAGAGAGATTGGAGTGCTGCAGGAGTTCGGCCGCCTTGCGCAGGCGGAATTGGATCAGGTACTCAATGCAGGAAACGCCCAGATGCTTCTTGAAGAAGTTCATGAAATGGGTGGAGCTGTAGCCGCAAATGCCAGCCAGTTGGTCAATATTCAGGTCTTCTTGGTAGTGGGCATTGATGTAGTCAATGATGGAGCGGATTTTTTCTTCCTTGCGGTAGCCTTCTGGTGATAGGTCTTTGGAAATGACATAGCCGTTCTCAAAGAGCAGGTAGAAGAGCTGGTTGAGCTGGGCTTTGAGCTGAAACTCGTAGTGAGATTTGCGGAAATAGCCTGTTTCCATAGCTACTAAGAGGCACTGACGAATCTCCGTATAGGCTGTATCATTGGGCTTGATCACATGAGTCAAGTCCAGTTGGCCATTGTAGAGGGGCTGCAGATAGTTGATGCTGGCTTGGTCCATGGCAGAGTAGCCCATCAGATCCAGATGGAAATTAATAGCGTCCATATAATGGCGCTCGTCGTTGATGGGGTGGATGGAGTGCAAGGCATTGGGGCGAATCAGGATAATATCACCTTTTTCGCTGTTAAAGTAGTCATCATCAATATGAAATTGTGCTTTCCCTTCGTGGACATAAATCATTTCAACATCGGTATGCCAGTGGAAAAGAATATCTGGATGACCATTCTCAGTGATGGTGCGGGTCAGAGAATAAGGGGTTCCTTGGTTTTTAAAAACGGTATTTTTATGTAGTTGGTCTAAATCAATCATGGGGACACTCTTTCATAGAATAGTACAATTTATTAAGATAATTGTGTTAGAAAATATGTTTGACAACTATTATAATATAAATATAAAAAAAACGAAAGCGAGAAAATGCAAATGGGTAAATTTCCGCAGAATTTCCTCTGGGGCGGTGCAACTGCAGCCAACCAGTATGAAGGCGCCTATAATCTGGATGGAAAAGGCCTGTCTGTTCAGGATGTGACTCCAAAAGGCGGAGTGCCTGCCAAACCAGGTGATCGCAATCCTTTGATTACCGAGGGGCCGACACCAGATAATCTCAAGCTGGAAGGGATTGATTTCTATCATCGCTATAAGGAGGACATTGCCCTCTTTGCAGAGATGGGCTTCAAGGTCTACCGGACTTCCATTGCCTGGTCTCGGATTTTCCCAAACGGAGACGAGCTGGAACCCAATGAAGCTGGCCTGCAATTCTATGACGATCTTTTTGATGAGCTGGCCAAATATGGCATTGAGCCTCTGATTACCCTGTCTCACTATGAAACGCCCCTGCATTTGGCGCGTCAATACAATGGCTGGGCAAACCGTGATTTGATTGGCTTCTACGAGCGCTATGTCCGCACGGTTTTTACCCGCTACAAGGATAAGGTCAAGTATTGGCTGACCTTTAATGAAATCAACTCTGTTCTCCATGCTCCCTTTATGAGCGGCGGCATTGCCACGCCAGCTGAAGAACTATCCAAGCAGGACCTCTATCAAGCAGTCCATCATGAGTTGGTAGCTTCTGCCTTGGCAACGAAGATCGGTCATGAGATCAATCCTGATTTTAAGATTGGCTGTATGGTCCTGGCTATGCCAGCCTATCCTATGACTCCCAAGCCAGAAGATGTGCTGGCAGCACGGGAATTTGAAAATCAAAATTATCTTTTCTCTGATATCCATGCGCGTGGGAAATATCCAGCCTATATCAATCGTTTCTTCAAGGAGAATGGGATTGAGATTCAGTTTGCGCCGGGCGACAAAGAGCTTTTGGCTGAAAATACTGTGAACTTCATTTCCTTCTCCTACTATATGAGTGTGGTTGCGGCTCATGATCCGGAAAATTATTCTTCTGGTCGAGGCAATCTTTTAGGTGGTATCCTAAATCCTCATCTGGCTAGCTCGGAATGGGGTTGGCAGATTGACCCAGTCGGCCTGCGCTTGGTGCTAAATAGCTTTTATGACCGCTATCAGCTCCCTCTCTTCATCGTGGAAAATGGTCTCGGGGCCAAGGATGTCTTGGTGGATGGTCCAACTGGCCCAACGGTTGAAGATGACTACCGCATTGACTATCTCAAACAGCACTTGCAGCAGGTAGGAGAAGCGTTGGAAGATGGCGTAGAATTGCTAGGTTACACAACTTGGGGCTGTATTGACCTGGTCTCAGCCAGCACGGCAGAACTCAGCAAGCGCTACGGCTTTATCTACGTTGACCGCAACGATGACGGTAGCGGAACTCTAGCCCGTTATAAGAAAAAATCTTTTGATTGGTACAAAGAAGTCATTGCGACGAATGGAGACAGTCTCTATCAGGATTGAATGACTTAAACAAAATAGAATGGCTCCTTATAAAATAAACCAAGTTCTATCTGGCTTGGTTTTTATATATTTTAAGATGGGAATTAGTTGAACCTTCTTGATTTCAAAGGAAAGCTGTCTCTATAAAAAAGTAAGAATTTATTCGCAAAATTACAGATATATGAATCCGTTTACAAAAAACAAAGACGCCTCAAATAAAATATGGTATAATATGTTAAGAATATCTATTTCAGGAGGGAAAATCATGAGTAGGAAAATCCGTTTCATTTCTCTGCTTACTCTGTTGATTTGTTTTCTGATGGGCTGCAGTCTATTTCAAAAGAACGGTGGCGGTCCAGGAGAGCAAGGCAGCCAATTTTCGGAAAGTGTTCGTAAGCTGAGAGAAAAATACAGCAAAAATACTCCTTATGATGTCCAAGAAAAGGTCATTCAGATCAAGGAAAATGAGCCTATTACATTTCCGACAGAGGTACAAAAACCTAACGATTTTGAGACACTGCCACATGCAGGACAGACTGAGTTGATTTCTTCCTTTGAAATTTATGGGGATAGCAACTTACGAGCTATTTTAGGAGGTGACTTTAAGCTGAATGATAAGCGGCAGATAGTGATTGAGCCAGCTTATCATTTCTCTGCGACTAGAGTGGAGGCAAATGGAGAGCATACGGAATATGGTCTAGCCAAGCAAGGTGAGAGCTGGGGTGTCTTTGATACGCTCTATTTGCTGCAACGGGATGATGAGCGCACAGGTAAAAAGCTTAAAAAGCCAAAACTTTGGATCGTTAAGATAGACAAGAAAGGGCGCGATAAGCTAGCTCTGAAGACCAAGAGCAGTCTGCTCGGAGATGGTCGCTTGCAGCTGGAATGGACGGAAGTGCCGGGAGCGGACTCTTATTCCATTATAAAAAGAGAGTATGTGACCATGCCTGGCAGTGATACCAAGACAGGCCTTTATAACTATAAAGAGGTCGATCGGGTCACTTCGACAGTGTATCGGACAGATTTGCCTACCCACTATGATAGCCGCAACGGCGGCCGTTCTGGTGATGATCCAATTCTTGCCAGACAACGGTTGCTGCAGGCTTACGATCAGGATTACAGTAAGAAAACGGTTGAGAAAAAGCCTTATGAACTCCTTGTTGTTCCCCTCAAAGACAAAGAAGCTTTAGGCACGATCAGCAATCCTATCTCATCTGATAGCTTTGCGAAACTGATGCCGAATCAAATCGATTTTCGGACTTTTTCTGACCAGGTTTCCGCCCTACGGCAGAAGGGAAACATTCCTGAAGAAGCACCACTGCAGATGATGGATGGCCAGATTCAGAACTTTCCAATCGTCTATGAAAAAATTGAAAAAGAAGGCCGGGATGTCAGATGTCTGGTCTCTATCAAGGGCATGCCTACTGTCAAAACGGACTTTTTCATTGAACAGGCCAGTGTCGAAGAAGTGCAGCCTGTTGTAGATAGGCATAATGAAAAGGTCAATAAAGAGGAAAGCAAGTCGGGTGTTTCAGAGAAATATATCAGCGTAGAGCAGGCTGACTTGGATCTCAAGGGTAAAACAGTCGTCCATGATGTTAGTGATATTGAGGAAAGAGTGGCAGCCAGAAGTGCAGCGCAGGAATATTTTGCCAAGGCTCTTCTGTCCGATGCAGAATATGTCGATTACAGTGAGTTTCCAGAGCTGAGTGAAGGAGATGTCAGTGAATTGCTTCACGATGTTTTAGAGCAAAATCCAGTCATTCAGCAGGGAGTGGTTCCTGCCATTGATGCTAAGCAACATGTGGTAAGTTTTAAATACGATGCTGATGAAACAGCCAAATATAAGAAGGCCCGGAAAAAAGTCAAAGAGATTGTTAAAGACATCATCAAAGACCAGATGAGCGACAGAGAAAAGATTGAGGCAATTAATCAGTATATGATTGAGCATGTTAGCTATGATAAGGCTGCTTACCAAGGCTTTTTGAATTACAAAAAATCTATTGAGAACAAAGAATCAGAAGAGGCTATTTCAAAAGCGTTTAAAGATATGCAAGACGGTATTCGCAAGTATGAATCTAGTTTTGATATTACTGGTCCGCTATTTGAGGGTAAGGGAGTCTGTCAAGCTTATGCTGTAACCTTCCAGGCTCTTGCTCAGGAAGCTGGTCTCGAAACCATGTATGTGAGTGGAAATACAGATGATTTTGACCCGCATGCTTGGAACTACGCAAAAGTAGATGGTCAGTGGCTGGCTTTAGATGTTACCTGGAATGACTCTGATGGAGACAGCAATAAAACAGAAAATGAATACTTGCTATTGGCCATGGATAATCCACTCTACGCACAGAGCCACTATGCCTTTGACAGATACGAAGATGCTATTAAAGAATGATGCTCCAAATAGAAGCAATCTTTAAAAGATGCCTAAGCCTTGTAAGGCGAGGAAGAAGCCAATCAAAAACCCTGAGATACTGTTATCTCAGGGTTTTTTCTATACTTTTATTTCTTCCAGCTTTCGACTTCTTTTTGGTGGTTTTTGATCCACTCTTTGGCTGCAGCTTCTGGTGAGCTGCCTTCGTTAATCTTAAGCATGACTTCTTCCATGTCCTTTTGGGTCCAGTTGAAGTTGTCTAGGACCTTGTTGACTTCTGGTAAGTCCTTGTCTAGATTTTTTCGAGTAATAGTGTGGATAGCTTCCTTGCCGCCCATGGTTCCCTTAGGATCCTTGAGGTATTTGAGATCGTATTTGGAGAACATCCAGTGAGGTGACCAGCCGGTTACGATGATATCTTCTTTATTCTTAATAGCCTGATCCAGAGCAGTGGTCATGGCTCCTGTTGAGGAAGAAGAAAGATTCCAGCCACTGAGATTGCTGTATTCTTGCATAGTCTTCTCAGTCGCGGTCATGATACCAGCGCCGGGCTCAATACCTGTGATGGTTTTCTTGGCTTGGTCTGACAGGTCTTCGATAGAATCAGCGTCCATATAGCTTGGTACGACTAGCCCTGTCTTAACGCCCTCAAGGTTTGGCCCCAAGTCCACTAGCTTGTCCTTGTACTCCTTATAGAGAGCAGCGTGGGTGGTCGGCAACCAGGCAGAAACCATGGCATCTGCTTCGCCATTAGCAACGGACTTCCACATAACGGCATTGTCCAGTGGTGTGATGGTGACATCGTAGCCCATTTCTTTGAGTGCTTCCGCTACGACATTGGTTGAGGCAACTTCAGAGTCCCATTCGACATAGGCAAGGTTGACCTTTTCTTTTTTGCTTTGCTGAAGCTTGGTCACTTGATTTCCGACAAAGGCTGTCAGGATGACAGCAGCCAAAGCAGACCAGAGCATAATCTTGTTGCATTTTTCCTTGGCAGTGACCGGTGATTTTTTAGTCAGAGGCTGATTGAGCTTCTGGGTCAGGCGGTCAATGATAATGGCCAGGATAACCAGAGATACCCCATTGACAAAGCCGGAACCGATGTCGGCATGCTGCAGGGCAGATAGGACGCCGCGGCCCAGTCCTGGCGCACCAATCATAGAGGCAGTAACGACCATGGACAGAGCCAGCATGATGGTCTGATTGACCCCAGCTAGGATAGTGTTTTTAGCCAGAGGCAGCTCGACTTTGAAGAGCTTCTGATTGCCAGTGCCCCCAAAAGAGTCTGACGCTTCAATCAGCTCGGTTGGAATTTGACGAATGGCTAGATTGGTAAAGCGGACAGTTGGTGGCAGGGCAAAGATGACAGAGGCAAAGACCCCAGGCACCATACCAATACCAAAGAAGGCCACGGCAGGTATCAGGTAGACAAAGGCCGGCATGGTCTGCATAAAGTCCAGCAAGGGCTTGATAACGGCTTCGACACGGTTGCTCTTAGCCATACAAATCCCCAGTGGAATACCGATGATAATGGAAATGGCACTGGAGACGATGACCAAGGTCACAGTGTTCATGAGATTTTCCCAGAGACCTTGGTTGTAAACAAAGAGCAGGCCTAGGAAGGTGAGCAGGGGCAGCCCCAGCTTACGCTTGGAAATCAAATAGGTAAAGATAGTGATGACTGTGATAAAGAGCAGGGGCGGAATGAAGAGCAGGGTATCTGTCATTCCATTCATGATGGCATTTCCGATAGCCTGAAGGACCGAGAAAAGTCCGGAGAAGGTATCGGTTACCCAGTTAGTAAAGGACTCTACCCATTGAGAAACGGGGATTGGCTGTTGTAAAATATTCAAAATGCGAACCTCCCTTATTCTTCAGATTCAGTAGTATTGGCCAAGGCTTCGATGACTCGGCCTTTGATAATAACGCCGACTAACTTGTCCTTATCATCTACAACGGCCAGAGGCGCTGGTGAATCGTAAATCAGCGGGAAAATATCAGTAATCAGGGTTTCCTGAGTGACCTTGCGGACGTTCTTATCAATCACTTCAGCCAGTGCTTGATGCTCCTTACGGGCATCGCGGGCAGCTTCGGCAGTCAGACTGCCCTTGAGGTGCCGCTTCCTATCCACAGCCAGCAGCATACTGACCTCTTCTTTTTTCATGCGATTGAGAGCCACGGTTGGTCCATCGATGTCAATGTTGGTGGTCAGTGGCGTTGTCATGATATTCTGGGCAGTCAAGACCTTGGAGCGGTCCACATCTTCAACGAACTCTCGAACGAAGTCATTGGCTGGATTGGTCAATATTTCCTCACCAGTGCCAATCTGCATAATCTGACCGTCTGCCATAATAGCAATACGGTCACCGATACGCAGGGCCTCATTGAGATCGTGGGTGATAAAGATAATAGTACGCTCATGCTCTGCCTGCAGATCCAGCAACTCATCCTGCATTTCGCGGCGGATGAGGGGATCTAGAGCTGAGAAAGCCTCGTCCATGAGCAGAATGTCAGGATTGTTGGCCAAAGCTCGAGCTAGGCCGACCCGCTGCTGCATCCCACCGGAGAGCTGATCGGGGTATTGATCCTTGAAGGACAGGAGACCGGCATTGTCCAGAGCTTGTTCAGCTAGGCGCGTGCGCTCCTCCTTATCAACACCTCGGACTTCCAGACCAAACTCAGTATTTTCTAGAATAGTCCGATGCGGGAAGAGTCCGAAGTTCTGGAAGACCATATTGAGCTTGTGGCGGCGAACGTCACGCAGCTCCTCTTCGTTCATCTTGGCCACATCTTGGCCGTCGATGTAAATGTCGCCTGATGTCGGGTCAATCAATCGGTTGAGCAGGCGGATAAGGGTAGACTTCCCACTACCGGACAGTCCCATGATGACAAAAATTTCTCCGGTCTGAACTTCAAAGTTTACATCGTAAACTCCGACAGTAGCACCGGTTTTTTCTAAGATTTCCGTTTTGCTTTTGGCTTGCTGCACCATTTCCAGTGCCTGCTTTTGCCTTTTCCCGAAAATTTTAGTCAAATGTTTTACTTCTAGTTTATTCAACGTATTTCTCCTTTTGCAAAAGTGACTACATGTTTGTTTTGATAAGTTGTCACTTAAAAGACCATCACAGTATAACATCGTGTGGTCACTTTGTCAAACCCAAAAGACCGTCAGACCGGCTTTTTTCGACTATTATAAAAAAGGGAGGGTGATTTTCTGGAATATTTCTGAAAGCCGCAAAAACCTTGTCAGACAGCGGATTTGCCTGCCTATTCTGTTTTTTTGACAAAGAAAAAACAAGTGCTGTTTCACTTGTTTGTTTCAATTTCATTAAAAAATAAATTATGCATCAAACCGACTGATAATTCATTGCCAACAAAGTAGATGGTATTGCCGGCTTCCAGCTTGGTATAAGGACCAGGCGAGATTAGGAGTTGGTCGCCCTGCTGGACTGCGACAATGGTAGCGCCAGTCGAGTGCCAGATATTGAGCTCATTGATAGATTTTCCTAGGTTGATGGCGTTTGCTGAGAGTTGGAGCTCGTAGGGATTGAAAGGGAAGCGCTGCTGGACATCTTTTGTTCGACTGAGAAGCTGATTAAGCAGCTGGGAAAAGTTGGCAAATTCTTCCTCTTGGCGCTGGATGCTCTGGTGAAGCTTACTTTTGAGGTCCTGCAGAGAGTTGACATCTTTATAGGTCTCGAGAAACTGCTGAGCTTTTTCCTTGGAGGAAATGAAGGCTCCACTGCCATGGCGGACTTCCATGATTTCCAGATCTACCAGCACATTGATAGCCTTGCGGGCTGTCTCAGGGGAGACATTGAAGTTGCTGGCCAGGGTGGAGCGGGCATAGATCTTGCTGCCGATGGGATATTTGCCATCAACGATTCGCTCGGCAATAGCGACAGCTATCTGCTGGTAGCGTGGGAATGCGACTTCTTTTTTGCTCATGAGGACCTCCAATTTTACGACAGGAATATAGCTATGATTATAATATAAAACTGGAAGATTGAAAAGTGCCCTTTGTAAAATGGATCGTCTTATCCGCCTCTTCTTGCCTTTCTTTTTACTTTTTTAAGTAGTATAATATGTCTAAAAGTCAGAGGTTTTCTGGAAAAGGAACAGTAAAAACCAGATGCAAAAGATAGAAATGGATAAAAAGATGACTGTAAAGATGATAGCGACAGACATGGATGGAACCTTGCTGGACGGACAGGGACAGCTGGATTTGCCGCGTCTGGCTACTATTTTAGATGAGCTGGATAAGAGAGACATTCGCTTTGTGGTGGCTACTGGCAATGAAATCCCGCGGATGCGTCTGCTATTGGGAGATTTGGTAGAACGAATGACCTTGGTAGTCGCCAACGGAGCTAGGATTTTTGAAAAGAATCAGCTAAGCATGAGCAGCTTCTGGGAACCTGGATTGATTAGGGATGCGCTGGCTTATTTTTCCGGTCGTGAAAGGGAGCTTCAGCTGGTTGTGACCTCTGAAAGAGGCGGTTTTGTCCAAGAGGGGACAGAGTTTCCCTTGATTGAAAAAGTCATGACCAAGGAAATGGCTCAGCTTTTTTATAAGCGGATGAATTTTGTGCCTAGCCTTCAGGATTATCCCTTTGACAAGGTCTTGAAAATGAGTATGATGGTGGAAGAAGCTGCAGCAGTGGAGCATGCTCGTCTGATTAATCAGCATTTTGCTGGCCGATTGAGCGCTGTTGCCAGTGGTTATGGAGCCATTGACATCCTCCAAGATGGGATGCACAAGGCTTGGGGTTTGCAGCAGCTGATGGCTAAGTGGCAGATTCAAAGCTCGGAAATTATGGCTTTTGGGGATAGTGAAAATGACATAGAAATGCTTGAATTAGCTGCTATTTCTTACGCTATG
>CBDFAZ010000021.1:0-21017 GCA_965245685.1 uncultured Streptococcus sp.
CCAGTCCTCTCCAGGGTATGACTTTTCGTTAACCCACTACAGTTGACAAAGAGCCTTTTTATGTGAATTGAAGTCACAATCCTTTTCATGATCATTGATAAGGCCGGCTGCTTCTAGGAATGAATAGACACAAACTGGACCGACAAATTTGAAGCCTTGCTTTTTCAGCGCCTTGGACATAATTTCTGATAGCTCTGTCTTGGCTGGCGCTTCCTTGTAGTTCAAAATTTCATTGTCAATCGTTTTGAAATCGACAAAGGACCAGATATAGTCATTAAACGAGCCAAACTGCTTTTGAACAGCCAAAAAAGCTTGGGCATTAGCCCTGGTCGCATAAATTTTCATCTTGTTACGGATGATGTCAGGATTGTCCAACAAACCATCTAGATCTGCATCTGTCATCTGAGCAATTTTCTGAGCATCATAGAAATGAAAAGCTTCCCGAAAAGCCTGACGTTTATTCAGAATGGTCTCCCAAGAAAGTCCAGCCTGATAGGTCTCCATGCAGAGCAATTCAAATAACTTCTGATCATCATGGAGGGGCTTGCCCCACTCCTCATCATGGTAGGCTACATACAAGGTGTTGTTCATTTTTACCCAGCCACAGCGTTTGGTCATAGCTTTCTCCTATTTTACCAACATCTTGAGAGCAGACTTGATATAGTTTTCAGCTGTGTCAGTTGTGCCTTCAAAGAATTTCTTGATTTTCTTGAGTTCAGTAGCTTTGTAGCCCAAAGCCAGCATGGCTTCCATGGCTTCCTCCAGCTCCTGATTATCCACAGCCTGGACGGGTGCCTTACTTTCTGCTGGACTGCCTGCGGCCACTACCTTGCCTTCTAAGTCTAGCACCATCTGCTGGGCTGTCTTCTTGCCAATCTTAGGAAACTTGGTCAGGTAGGTGATGTTTTTCTGCTCAATGGCTTGCACTAAGCCAGCATTATCATCAGCCGCAATAATTGCCAGAGCAGACACTGGGCCGATACCTGAGACTGAAATCAAGCTGAGAAAGAGTTGCTTCTCCTCCTCGGTCGCAAAACCGTAAAGGAGCTCCGCGTCTTCTCTCACCACCTGGTGCACATAGACCTTGGCTTCCTGATGGAGATGTCCTGAGTAAGCATAGGGGTTGGCCACATGAAGAATATAGCCGATAGAGTTGACTTCCAATACAATGTATTTGGCTGTAATTTTGCTGATGATTCCTTTAAAATATTCGTACATAATCTTCCTTCTTTTGTATCATTTTGCCTATCTAGTATATCATATTTTCTGTCTGGAAACTGCAAATAGAAGTGCAACCGGTGGTTGACAAAATGTACAGGAAGCTGTATTCTCAAGATGACTAAAAGCTGTTAGGATAGAGTTAGCAAAGAAAAGGAGGCTGTGATGATGAAACTCGCCGATAAATTATTTGAACTAAGAAAAGAAAAAGGCTGGTCACAAGAAAAACTGGCTGAACAAATCAATGTCTCTCGCCAGAGCATTTCCAAGTGGGAGTCTGGCCAAGCGCTACCAGAACTCGAAAAAGTTGTAGAGCTGAGCAAGATTTTCCAAGTGACGACAGATTATTTGCTTTTAGAAGAAAGCGTCAAGCCGGAAATAAAACCCATCCTCTCAGAAGACGAAAAAAATCGCTACTACAAGGAAGTAAAATCTTATGGCTTCTGGCAAGTTCTATATATTTTTGTATCAGCTCTGGCTATCTTTCTCTTTTTCGCAGGTTCTAGCTTTCCAGCAAAATTCACTGCCCTGGTCTGGTTGAGCTTTTTCCTCTTAATCGCATCAGCAATGGCTATTAACAAGGCGCTAAAGATTAAGAAAAAGTATCTGGACAAGGTTATCGGCCTTGATGAGGATTCTAAGAAAGAAGGTGCTAAAGATGAAACTAAAAACTGACAATCCCATACCTGTCAAAACTCGTCTGAAGGAACTCTTTGGTGACTGGCTCTTCATCTCAGGCTACCTCATTGCTCTTTTTTTACTAGCTATGGGCTTTTATAGTCTGATCTTGGGAGGCATACCCGCATTCACTGAATCCCAGAGCCAGCTTCTGGCTTTTTCTACCTCCGTTCTTCCTCTAACTATCATCTTTGCTTGGCTAGACTATCGAAAAGGCAGTTTCGGAAAACGTTGGGCAGGTTTACAGTTAGTTTACAAACATAGGAGCCTTTCCCACAGCCTTTTGCGCTCTGCTATCAAATTTTTTCCTTGGCAGCTGGGACATATGGGAGCTATCCGTAGTGCTTATCAAGCAGATACCCTGTCAATTTTCTTGTCAACTTCAGCAGGTATTCTCTTCTTGATCTTTCTGCTGATAGGACTGCTTCGCAAGGACAAACGCCATCCAGCTGATTTGCTTGCTGGAACACAAGTTCAGCTCAAAAATTCAAAACAGCTCTAGTTACATGACTAGGGCTGTTTGATTTTCTATAAGGTTTAGTATTTCCCCAACTCCCGCAGGCTAGTATGATTTTCTTGAATGCGGCGGAACATTTTTTCCATATCCGACTTGGTAAAGTTGACCAAGACTGGTCGGCCGTGTGGGCAATTATAGGGATTGTCACACTGGGATAGCTGAAAGAGCAAGTCACGCGCAGAGTAGTCATCCAGACTGTGATTGGCCTTGATGGAGCGTTTGCAGCTCATCATAATGGCCAGCTCTGCTCGATATTTCTTAATGGAAACTTCCTTGGTCAGGAGAAGCATATCACACATTTCATAGATGCCTGCTTCAATCTCCTCTTCCTTAAACCAAATGGGATGCTCGCGGAGGATAAATTGATTGGCTCCATACTCTTCTAAAAAGATGCCAGCGTCTTCTAACAGCTCCATCCGCTGCTTGATTCTCAGCATATCGTCCACTGGAAATTCAAAGATATAAGGCACCAAGAGCTGCTGCTGGCTATTGTCCACATCCCCAATCTTCTCCCGATAATACTCATACTTGACCCGCTCTTGAGCAGCATGCTGGTCAATAATGTAAAGACCGCCCTTGCCCTGAGCAAAGAGATAGGTGCCATGCATCTGGCCGAAATATTCTAACTCTGGGAAACTTGACTTCTCTTCCTGTTCCAACTTATCCACAGCCCTCTCCAGACTGGCTTGGTCTAGCTCTGGATGGTCTAGTTGGTCATAGCTGGCCGGCTTTCTCTCTGCAAATTTGACTGAAGTCGGTTGCGACTCTGCTTTTTCATCTGTCGCTTCATGAATAGGCTCCGCTGATTCTTCAAAGGATAGCTGCTGCTCGGCCACCTCTGGCTTGAGGTAAAAGTCATTCTGCTCCTTATCGTAGTAGAGACGATTTTCCTTCAGCGGGAGGCTGGTCTGTTCAGGTTTAGTCGCACGCTTAACAGTTGATTTAGCTAAATTTTCCAAAGCATCCGGGATAAGGTCTTGCTCCTTGAGACTGGTCGCAATGGCCTGCGAAATCAAGGCCATGAGTTCGCGCTCTTTAGAAATCCGCACCTCTTGCTTGGTCGGATGGACATTGACATCGGCCAGATAGGGATCAATCTGAATATTGATGACCGCAAGTGGAAAGCGTCCTACCATAAGCTTGCTGCCGTAGCCATCCAAAATAGCACGATTGAGCAGGAAATTCTTAATATAGCGGCCGTTAATGAGAATCGTAATATAATTCCGATTGGCGCGAGTCAGCTCAGGCAGGCTGACATAGCCGCTCACTTCAAAATCCAAATCCGAAGCAGAGATTTCCACCATTTTCTTAGCCGTTGCCAGACCATAAATCCCCGCAATGGCCTGACGCAGATTGCCACTACCGGCAGTCCGTGTCATTTCGCGGCCGTCACTGATAAGGGTGAAAGCCACTTCCGGATGGGCCAGACTGAGCCGATTAATCACATCAACGATATGAGACAGCTCAGCCTGCTGGCTCTTCATATACTTGAGTCGGGCTGGAGTATTGAAGAAGAGATCTTCTATCTTGATTTTCGTTCCTACCGGACTGCTGGTAGGCTCATGCTCTTCAATCTCACCGCCTTGGGCAACCAGTAGAGTCCCGTGCTGACCGGCTTCCGTTGCTGTTTCAATGGTAAAACGTGAGACCGAAGCAATGGAAGGAATGGCCTCACCACGAAAACCCAGCGTCCGAATCCGAAAGAGATCCGCCTGTTTCTTGATTTTGCTGGTAGCATGGCGTCGAAGGGCCAGAGGGACATCTTGGTGGTCTATGCCCTCGCCATTGTCCGTTACCTGAATAGTCTTAAGTCCAGCTTCTTCGATTTCGATAGTAATCTGACTTGCACCCGCATCAATTGAATTTTCCACCAGCTCCTTGACCACGCTGCTAGGCCTCTCAATGACTTCACCGGCTGCAATCTGATTGGCTAGAATTTCTGGAAGTTCGATAATTTTTGACATCATTTTCTCCGTATTTGTTCTGCTATCTATTATAACACATTGGGCTCTTTCTATCAGAAGGCAGCCTTTTCTCAACCACTCTGCTCGCCATTCAAACCAAATAGACACAGATAGCTGCCACATGGACAAAAGGGCTTGTTTTCTCTGCCAAGTTGCGGTTTAATAAAGGTGAAAGGAGGGAGCTATGAAAGTTAAGCTAAGAATCGATTCTCAAATTACCGAAGACTCCGTTAGCATTGAAGCTCGTCTCATGACAGAAAGCGTTCAGCAATTGGTCCACTTTGCTCAAGATCTAGGCAAGGAGGGCAAGATTCATGTCAAGAAAGAAGACCAAATCTACTTACTAGACGCTAAGGAAATCCAGCGAATCTATACAGAAAATCGCCAGATCCGAGTCCGAACAGCAAAAGACAGCTATCGAGCTCAACAACCTCTTTATCAATTGCTGCAGATCCTGCCGGACTATTTCCTGCAGATTTCTCAATCGGAGATTATCAACAGCCGGCAAATCAGCCACCTCAAGCTGACTCCAAATGGTCTGATTCAAATATTTCTGAAAAACCGCGATCAGACTTACTCGTCCCGCCGTTATCTCAAATCCATTAAAGAAAGGTTGCAATTATGAAAACTCGTCTTAAAGAACTCTTTTTCGGAGGGATTGGAGGGATTTTCATCGGTCTCTTCTTCTCCATGATTGTTTCTTATTTTTACAATCCAGCTTATCTACCGCTGCACCCTCGCTCTCCTATTGGCCACTTCTTTTTGAGCCAGCATGTCCATGTTTCTCTCATCATGCTCTACTGCCTGTTTATCTGGTTTATCCTGGGAGCCATTTTCAGATGGAGTGGAAGCTTCTTCCAAAGAGACTGGAGCATCCTGCGCTCCGTCGTTAGCCACTATTGTGTGATGATTCTGAGCTTTGCACTTTTGGCTAATCTAGCTGGATTCTTCCCAAGAGAAAAAATACTCAGCCTGACACTGACTGCCGTCGGGGAATTCACCCTTATCTATCTGGTCATTTCAGGCGCTATCTACTACCACACCTACCGTAGAATTCAAAAAATAAATAGCGGCTTGTCTAGCAAATCGTGAGAAACAAAAAGAGCAGACTTGAGGCATTAACAAGTCCGTTCTTTGTTTTTAGAGCTTCTTCTTGAGCTCGGCTACTGCCGCCATGACTTCCAGGGGAGTCATATTGTAGATGTCCAAGTCTCGTAGTTCAGTCAGGACTGGATTTTCCGTTCCTTCTGCGAAAAGAGACATCTGCTCCGCCACTTGTGACTGCTTCGGTCTGGATGCATCAGGAAGCTCTGAGCCTAGTCCTGTATCCTGACTTTCCAAATGGCTCAAAATGTTGTCCGCCCGATCCAGCAATCTCTCAGGAAGACCGGCAATTTTCGCCACATGAATTCCGTAAGACTTGTCAGCTGGACCCGGCTCAATCTTATGCAGGAAAGTCACCTGCCCGTCCTTTTCCAAGGTTGCCACATGGACATTTTCCAAATGCTCCAAGCTATCCTCCAAGGCTGTCAGCTCATGATAGTGAGTGGCAAAGAGGGTCTTGGCCCCAGTATGGTGATGAATATGCTCGATAATAGCCTGAGCTAACGCCATCCCATCATAAGTCGCCGTCCCACGGCCCAGCTCATCAAAGAGAATGAGCGAACGCTCGCTGGCCTGTCGAATGGCCCGATTGGCCTCCATCATCTCCACCATAAAAGTGGACTGGCCAGACACCAGATCATCCGCTGCACCGATACGAGTGAAAATCGCATCGAATAGCGGCAGACTGGCAGACTGAGCAGGCACATAAGACCCCATCTGTGCCATAATGACGATGATAGCCAGCTGGCGCATATAGGTCGATTTCCCGCTCATATTGGGCCCGGTAATCAGCTGGATGTCCGTTTCCTGGTCCAGCAGAATACTATTTGGAATGTAGCTTTGGGCTCCCATGACCTTTTCCACAACAGCATGCCGGCCTTTTTCAATCTGCAGACGGCGCTCAGCAGTAAAGCTAGGGCGCACTAGATGCTGTTGCTCTGCTACCGCAGCAAAGCTCTGCAGGATATCTACAGCTGCCAGCGTTTGTGCCAAGGCCTGCAAGCGCTGGATGTATTTACCAGCTTCCTCGCGAATCCGCATGAAAATCTCGTATTCCAAATTAGCAGATTTTTCACGCGCCTCCAACATCTCTCCCTCAATCCGGGCCAGCTCCTCTGTTCCGAAACGCTCCGAATTTTTCAGGGTCGCCTTGCGGAAGAAATGACTAGGCACATGAGCCAGCTGGGAATTGGTCACATGGAAATAATAACCATCTTTTTTGTTGTAATCAATCTTCAGATTGCTGATGCCACTGTTGACACGCTCTTTAACTTCCAGCTCTGCAATCCATCCAGTCCCCTCCCTCAGCACAAGCCGATACTGATCCAAGGTCTCATCAAAGCCTGTCCGAATGATATTGCCCTCGGTGATGATATGGGGGGCATCTGGTGAAATAGCCGAGCTAATCAAGCCCGCCAACTCTGGAATAGGATCTAAGCCCTCAATCAAACGAGCTAGATGCGGGCTGCCGATTCCTTGCAAGATAGCCTTAATCTGAGGCACATTGCCCAATGTTGCTGCCAGCTGCAGCAGATCCTTGGGATTAGTCTTGCCAAAAGAAACCCGACTAGCCAGCCGATCGATATCATAGACTCCCTTGAGGCTCTCCGTCAAATCACTCCGCTCAAAGAAATGATCCAGAAAAACCTCGACGACATTCTGCCGTTGGATGATTCGCGCTTCATCAATCAGCGGACGCTGAATCCAAGAGCGCAGCATACGGCCGCCCATGGCCGTCTTGGTCTCATCCATCAGCCAATAAAGACTGCCGTGCTTCTTGCCTGAACGAGCATTTTCTGTCAAATCCAGACTCGCCTTGGTGGCATAATCCATTTGCAGAAAGTCCTTGATTTCATAATGATGGGCCTTCTTTAAATGGCTGAGCTCCCTCATCTGGGTCCGGTGCACATACTCCAGCAATTTCCCCGCTGCCTGACGTTCCATCGGAGACAGTTCCTCTCCCAGCAGCTGGACATCATCCAAGGCTGTCTGTACATAGGACAGCAAAAGGTTCATCTGCCCAGCCAAGACCTGCTCCTCAGCTTCTGGCAAGGCATAGCCCAGCACCACTTCCCTAGCTTTCAAATTGCGGATTTCCCCGCAGACCAAGGCAAAGTCCTCTAAACTGGTCACCTGAAACTCACCGGTCACCAAGTCCATATAAGCCAGACCATAGAGGCCGTCTGAGTAATCCAAAGCCACCAGAAAGTTATTAGCAGAGTCCGGCTTACTGGAGTCCACCACCGTCCCCGGTGTGATAACCTGAACGACCTCCCGCTTAACAACTCCCTTGGCTTCCTTGGGGTCTTCCATCTGCTCCGCAATCGCTAACTTATAGCCTGATTCGACCAAAACATCAATATACTGCTGAGCCGAATGATAGGGAACTCCAGGCATGGGAATGGGATTTTCTGCATTTTTATTGCGGCTTGTGAGAGAAATCTCTAAAATCTGGGCGGCATTGACCGCATCATCATAAAACAACTCATAGAAATCACCCATCCGAAAGAGCAAGAAAGCATCTGGATAGTCCTTTTTGATATCCAAATACTGCTGCATGCCTGGCGATAACTTTTCTACTGCCATCTCTATCCTTTCTAAAAACAAACGAGGTCAGGACTTCCGTCTCAAACCTCTCCATTTTTCCTAAAAAACTGTGATTCTTACATTCCTTCCTGCATTTGCTCCTCAATCTCCTGAGCCGCTGCCTGATCCCGGCAAACCACTAAAAGAGTATTGGCACCTGCAACGGTTCCCAGAATGCGGCTATCGAACGAGCTATCCACGACATTGGCCAGCACTGTTGCCTCTCCCAGGCCCGTACGAAGAACCAGACTAAACTCTGCCCTGGCTACACTCTCCACATGCTTGGCTAAAAACTCTATAAAATCAATCTCTTCGGTCTCATGCGCCAAAACATAATAAGTCAGCCCCTTCTTCTTAACCTTGGTCAGGCCAATTTCACGGAGGTCACGCGACAGGGTAGTCTGTGTTACATAAATCCCTTGCGCTTCCAGACGATCCTGAATCTCCTTTTGCGTTCCTAGCTTTTCCTCCTTAATCATCGTTTTGACTAACTGATGACGGTCATTCTTTCTCATTTTTACCTCATTATTGAATATTTAGAAGCTGCATTCATAAAGAATACTCCATCCGATGAAAGGCTGCTTCTCCATCAATCTAGGCAAAGATTTGCAGGAATACTGAGAATAAACAAAAAACTTTAACGAAGAGTGACAGGGAAGGAAGCATTCAGATGGAAAGCCCATCTATAAATACAGGTTCTTATCCCTCTTATTATATCAGAAAAATTCCTATTAGCCCAAAAATTATTCCCAAAAAAATTGAAGAATCCTTGAAAAATGTGATAAAATAGTAACAAAAGACACAAAGGAGCAGATATGGATAACAAACAGTTGATTGCCGGCGAATTGGCCAAGGTTATTGACAGCCTTGATCAAGACGCTATTTTAAACTTATTGGAGCAGCCAAAGAGCTCTGAACTTGGTGATATCGCCTTCCCTGCCTTTTCTCTGGCAAAGACTGAGCGCAAAGCTCCTCAGGCTATCGCTGCTGACATCGCTGAAAATATTGACACGGCGCATTTTGATAAAGTCGTTGCGACTGGGCCTTATGTCAACTTTTTCCTCAGCAAAGCTGAAATTTCTGGCCAAGTTATCAAAGAAGTCATCAAAGACGGAGCTGACTACGGCCAGCAAAACGAAGGAAATGGGGAAAATGTCACCATTGACCTATCCAGCCCAAACATTGCCAAGCCTTTCTCAGTCGGCCACTTGCGCTCTACTGTTATCGGTGATGCTCTTTCCAACATCTTCCGCAAGATTGGCTACAACACCATCAAAATCAACCACTTGGGAGACTGGGGCAAACAGTTCGGCCTCCTGATGGTAGCTTATAAGAAGTGGGGAAGCCAGGAAGCTGTTGAAGCCAACCCTATCGACGAGCTCCTCAAACTCTATGTGCGTATCAATGCTGAGATTGAAAACGACCCATCTCTAGATGAGGAAGGTCGCCTTTGGTTTAAGAAGCTGGAAGACGGTGACCCAGAAGCGACTGAGCTCTGGCAATGGTTCCGCGACGAAAGTCTGACAGAATTCAACCGTATCTACGAACTCCTTGGTGTCGAATTTGACAGTCTAAACGGTGAAGCCTTCTACAACGACAAGATGGACGAAGGAATTCAAATCCTCGAAGAAAAAGGGCTCTTACAGGAATCCAAAGGAGCTAGCATTGTAGACTTGGAAGACTTCAACCTTCCGCCTGCTATGATTAAAAAATCAGACGGTGCTACTCTCTACATTACACGTGATATCGCAACAGCCATCTACCGAGCTCGCACTTACAACTTTGTCAAAAATGTCTATGTTGTAGGTCAAGAGCAGGCCAACCACTTCAGACAGCTCAAGGCCGTTCTGAAAAAGATGGGCTTTGACTGGAGCGATGACATGATTCACGTTGACTTTGGTCTGGTGACTAAGAACCGTCAAAAACTGTCTACACGTAAAGGAAACATCATTCTTCTCGAACCAACTCTGCTGGAAGCTATTAGCCGGGCTAAGAGCCAGATTGAAGCTAAAAACCCAGATTTGGAAAACAAGGAAGCTGTTGCTCGTGCAGTTGGGGTTGGAGCAGTTAAGTTCTACGACCTCAAAACTGACCGCCGCAATGGTTACGACTTTGATCTGGAAGCTATGGTTTCCTTCGAGGGAGAAACAGGCCCTTACATCCAGTATGCCTATGCTCGTATCCAGTCTATCCTGCGCAAGGCGAACTTCCAGCCAGATGAAGAGGCTACATACAGCCTGAACGATCCTGAAAGCTGGGAAATTATCAAGCTGCTCCAAGACTTCGGTCGCGTTGTCAAACGGGCTGCTGATAACTATGAGCCATCTCTGATTGCCAAATACGCTATCAGTCTGGCCCAAGCCTTTAACAAATACTATGCACACACTCGGATTCTGGACGAAAGCCCTGAGCGCGACAGCCGTCTGGCTCTCAGCTACTCAACAGCTGTTGTCCTCAAAGAAGCTCTGCGTTTGCTAGGAGTAGAAGCACCAGAAAAGATGTAAGCTTGATTTAGAAACATCAAAAAACGAAAACCTCACTGGTTTTCGTTTTTTTCAATATGATAAAGTTCTTCAATAATGCCTGCAATCTTCTTAATGTCTCCCAACATGCCGCGCATTTCAAAATCTGCCAACACCGGAAATCCGAAGCGCTCTGAATATTGTTTAGCGGTCAAACAATACTGATTGTTAAAGTTACGATTGCCGCTGCCAATGACACCTAGACACTTGCTAGCATTCTGACCATAGGCGATAAAATCCCCCACATCGGTTGTCAGAATTTCTACATCGCCATTGTCCACACCATTGCCACCCTCCAGATAAGTCGGCAGAAAAGCGATAAAAGGATTGTCCATTTCAAAAAAGGGCTGCCCTTCCTTTACCAGGTCTTTGATATGGATCTTCTCCACTTCTAGGCTTGGATGCTGCTCCAGCAAATAGTCTGTCAGCCGACGGACAAAACTCTCTGTATTGCCGCTCAAGCTGATGTAAACCAAGGAAACCTTTGTCATTGTATTCTCCATTCTAAAAAATAACAGATATTGCTTCTTAAAATTGTAAGCACTTATCTGTTATTTGTCAAATCTTATTCGCTTGCAGCCAGTTCTGCTTTTTCAGCTTCTTTTTGCTGCTGAATTAGCTTAAAGATGACGATGGAAAGGAAGATTAGGCTAATGACTACTGAAAGGAGGATGGAGAAATTCAACCCCGTCATCTGTGCCGAAAGAAGAGTTGAGTCTGAAAAAGAAGAAGCTATAATTCCCTTTGATACCACATAAGCATAGGCTGTCGAAATCAAGCCCACAAGAACATCGGCAATGTAGATAAGATTGGCCTTAAATATATCTTTCCTAAAAAGGAAGAAAATAGCCACTATTAAGAGAACGATGTGCCCGTAAAAAAAGAAATTATTGGCTAGCGAATTCGCCACTTCTGCACTCTTGCTAAAATAAGTTGCATACTGGGATTTTGCTGGTTCTTCTATCTGCTCAAGAATGCTTTTCACTCCAGCATCAGAAGAAGTGAACTTGCTAAAAAGTCCCCACAAGGTTCCCACGGTTGACAAGCCCAGCAAAACATAAAGATAAATTGGTTTCTTTTTCATGAACGCCTCCTGTAAAGAAATATTTTCACTTATTATACACCGAAAAGAAAAAGCTGACAAGGCCAAGAGGCTGTCGCCTTTTCAGAAGCCCACACAATAGCTAATTCCCTATCCATATCTTTTATTCAAAATCAAAGCCGAAACACTGCTGTCTCGGCTTTTTTGATTCAAAGAATATTAGCTGTTCAAGTGCCATACTTCTTCTTCGTATTGAGCGATAGTACGGTCAGATGAGAAGAAGCCAGCTTTGGCGATATTGACGATGACTTTGTCCATCCAAGCATCGCGGTCTTCATAGTCCGCCAGCATGCGCTCTTTGACTTGGATATAGTCTTCTAGATCCAGCAGGGTCATGAACCAGTCCTTACTGATTAGTTCATTGTAAAGACGTTCCAAGCGTTCAGCTTTACCAACTGCCAATACTTCATCGCTGACGATAAAGTCAACCAACGGCTTGATAGCTTCACGTGCATAGTACTCACTAGACTTGTAAGCAGATTTTGCATAGAGGTCAATAACAGTCTCAGAGTCTTCACCGAAGATGTAGATGTTGTCTTCGCCGACCAGCTCTGCAATCTCAACATTGGCTCCGTCCATAGTACCAAGAGTCAAAGCACCGTTGAGCATGAACTTCATGTTACCAGTACCAGATGCTTCCTTAGAAGCCAGGGAAATCTGCTCAGAAATATCACCAGCTGCAATCAAGAAGCTAGACGCTGTAACATTGTAGTTTTCTACCATAACTACTTGCAGGTGTGGAGCAACTTGAGGATCATTAGCAATCACTTCTGACAAGCAAAGGATGAGGTGGATGATGTCCTGTGCAATTGTGTAAGCAGGAGCAGCCTTACCACCGAAGAAGACAGTGATTGGACGAGCAGGGATGTTACCAGCCTTGATGTCCAGATACTTGTGGATAACGTAGAGAGCGTTCATTTGTTGGCGCTTGTACTCATGCAGACGTTTGATTTGAATATCAAAGATAGATTCTGGATTGATTTCCACGCCTTGTGCTTCCTTCAAGTGACGAGCCAATTTACGCTTGTTATGAGCCTTGATGCCTTCCAATTTTTCTTTAACATTTGCAGCGCCAGTGAATTCCAACAAGCCTTCGAGCTTAGTTGCATCATGGTGCCAGTCGCGGCCCAGCAACTCATCCAAATAATGAGACAGACGTGGGTTGGCATGCATGAGCCAGCGGCGGAAAGTAATACCGTTGGTCTTGTTATTGAATTTTTCAGGGTAGATATCGTAGAAAGCCTTGAGCTCAGAGTTTTTCAGGATTTCTGTATGCAGAGCAGCAACCCCATTGACACTGTAACCGTAGTGGATATCCATGTGAGCCATGTGTACACGATCGTCTTCATCAATGATTTGCACTGCTGGATCTGCGTATTTAGCCTTAACGCGCTTGTCAAGCTCTTTGATGATAGGTACCAGATGCGGCACTACTTCTTTCAAGAATTCCAGAGGCCATTTTTCAAGAGCTTCTGCCAGAATCGTGTGATTCGTATAAGCAGTCATCTTCTGTACGATAGCAATTGCTTCGTCCAGATCCAAACCACGTTCAGTCAAGAGACGAATCATTTCTGGGATAACCAGAGATGGGTGGGTATCATTGATTTGGATGACAGCGTAGTCTGCCAAGTCGTGCAGGTTGCTGCCTTTTTCAATCGCTTCGTCAATAATCAGCTGAGCACCATTTGAAACCATGAAGTACTGCTGGAAGATACGGAGCAATTCCCCTTGCTTGTCACTATCATCTGGATAGAGGAAGAGGGTCAAGTTGCGAGCGATATCTGTCTTATCAAAGTCAATACCGTCTGTAATGATATCTGCATCCACTGAGTCCAAATCAAAGAGACGAAGACGGTTCTTAGTTTCTGTCTTGTAACCTGGCACATCAATATCATAAAGAGTAGATGTCAGAGTGAAGTGAGCAAATGGCACTTGGTAGCTGCGGCTAGAGCGAACCAACCAGTTTTGCTCAGTCAGCCAGAAGTTAGGAATAGTCGTCTGTTCGTTGTTTTTCAAAACCTGTTGGAAAAGACCAAAGTGGTAGTTCAGTCCTACACCATCACCATTGAGACCCAGTGTTGCAATAGAGTCCAAGAAGCAGGCAGCCAGACGGCCCAAGCCTCCGTTACCCAGAGACGGCTCCAACTCAACTTCTTCTACTTCGATTAAGTCCTTGCCAGCATCTGCCAGTTCTTGCTTCACATCATCGTAAAGTCCAAGGTTGATCAAGTTGTTAGACAAGAGTTTACCAATCAGGAATTCAGCTGAGATGTAGTAGAGTTTTTTCTTACCAGTATTGACTGGCTTTTGAGCGCTGGCTAATTTAGTATAGTTCAAAAGAGCCAGGTAGAGTTCTTCGTTGCTGCAATCAGCAAGATTTTTTGAATAAGTATTTTTGATATAAGTTTGTAAGTTTGACATGATTACTCCCTTCAAGTCTAATTAGCTATTCTTTATTTGTTAATTAAATCGGTATTCATACGACGGTAAGTCTTAGTCAAGCTGTAAAGCTCACCTTCGACGATTGGATTCAGCTCTTCAGCTGTCATCCGCCAAGTCCAGTTGCCACCAATAGTGGATGGATAGTTCATCCGTGCTGCACTGTCTAATTCCAGCAGGTCTTGCATGGTCGCAACGGCCATAAAGCTGACCGAAGCAAAGATTGTGCGTAGCATTGCATGGGGTACTGTTTCGTACTCCTTACGGTTAGTGTACTGTGCCATGTACTGGCGAGTAGCGTCGTCAATCTCATCCTTGTACCAGCCCAGAACAGTATTGTTATCATGGGTTCCTGTATACATGACTGAGTTGTTTGGCGCCAGATGCGGGCTGTCGATGCTTTCATCATCAGGATTGAAGGCAAATTGCAAGATCTTCATTCCTGGGAAACCAGTGCGCTCGCGCAGCTCGATCACTTCATCCGTCATAAAGCCTAGGTCTTCTGCGATGATATTCAAATCACCCAAGGCTTCCTTAACCGCTGCAAAGAGCTTGTAGTCTGGACCTTTGACCCACTTACCAGAAGCAGATGTTTCTGAGCCAGCAGGTACTTCCCAGTAAGACTCAAAGCCGCGGAAGTGGTCGATACGGACAATGTCGTAAATCTTGAAGCTTTCACGCAGGCGTTCAATCCACCAAGCATAGCCATCCTTATCCATAGCTTCCCAGTCATAGATAGGATTGCCCCAAAGCTGGCCAGTTTCTGAAAATTCATCTGGCGGACAGCCTGCCACACAAGTTGGCTTGCCAACAGCATCTGTCTTAAAGAAGTGCGGCTGTGCCCACACATCAGCACTGTCAGCTGCCACATAGATTGGCATATCACCGACAATCTCGATGTGATGTTCATTAGCATAGGCTTTTAATCTTAACCACTGCTTAAAGAAGAGATACTGGGTCACACGATGATAGGTCAGCTTGTCAGCCAGCTTCTCACGATAAGAAGCGAGACTAGCAGCCTCACGGCGGCGGATCGCTTCATCTGGCCACTCTGTCCAAGCTAGATTATCGAAATATTCCTTGATAGCCATGTAGTCAGCGAAAACTTCCAACCAAGCTGCATTTTGCTCTACAAAGCTCTCATAGTCAGACAAATCGTTTGCTTTCAAGAAGCGAGCTACTGCTTTTTCCATGATTGGACGGCGAGCATCGAAAATCTTTGCATAATCCACTTTTCTAGGATCATCTCCAAAATCAGCTCCCTTAACATCCGCCTCGTCCAGCAAACCTTCTTCTATCAGAATATCAAAATCGATAAAGTAGGTATTCCCCGCAAAAGCAGAGAAAGACTGATAAGGAGAATCACCATAGCTGGTAGTTCCCAGTGGCAAAATCTGCCAATAGCGCTGCTTGGTGCGAACCAAGAAGTCTACAAAATCATAAGCACTTTGGCCAAAAGATCCGATACCGTACTTGCCCGGAAGGGATGAAATGTGCATGAGCACGCCGCTTTGACGTTTTTTCATTTTGTCACCTCGTTATTTTTTTCCTCTACGCCTTTTCATTTTTACTTAATGCAAACGTTTGCGTCGACTTGATTATAACCTATTTTTTTTTTAAGTGCAAGGGGTTTTTGAGATTTTTTTCAATTTAATGGTTAAAGGATATAACGCTCTTTTAGGACTCTCTTACTGCCCCAATTGTTTACCGTTTTTCTCTTCTTGCAAGCGTTCTCTTTTTGTGTTAAAATGTTCTTACAAACAGAAAACGTTTGCGTTTGCAGAGAAACTGCTTCATACTTGCTTTTTTGACCACAATAGTTAAGCAAAATCACTGGTTACGATAGCTATTTTTGGCATAGGTTTGCATGACTCTTAGAAAGTAAGTGCTTCTACTAGTAGATTCAAAATAGTTGATGTTATAGAAAAGATTTCCAGCAAATGCAGGCCTTGTAGGAGGTTTTTATGCGAGTTACTATCAAAGAAGTCGCAAAACTAGCAGGCGTATCACCCTCTACCGTGACCCGCGTCGTGCAAAATAAATCAACCATCAGTGAAGAAACTAAAAAACGTGTCCGTGCTGCTATGAAGGAGCTGGACTATCATCCCAACCTCAATGCCAGAAGTCTGGTCAGTCAGTCTAGCCAGGTCATCGGCTTGGTCCTGCCGGACGACTCAGATGTCTTCTATCAAAACCCTTTTTTCCCAACTGTATTGCGGGGGATTTCTCAAATAGCTTCTGATTATGCCTATGCCATCCAGATCAGCACGGGGCAAGATGAAGAGCATCGCTTGGAAAATATGAAGCAGATGATTTTGGGCAAGCGAGTTGACGGACTGATCTTCCTTTATTCTAAGCAGGACGATCCTTTGGTCGACTTTGCAGTTAGGAATAACTTCCCTTTCCTTATCCTAGGGAAAGCTGTCTCACCTTTCATCTCTCTGGTGGATAATGACAATATCAAGGCTGGCTACGACGCGACCAGATACTTCCTAGACAAGGGCTATCAGAAAATTGCCTTTCTGGCCGGAAATAAGGAGCTGGTCGTTTCCCAGGATCGTTACACAGGCTACAAGCAAGCTCTGAATGAAGCAGAACGGCCTTTGGATGAACGCATTATCAAATTCGCCTTCGGTTTCCTTCTGGAAGACAACAGTTATAAGATTATGGAGGAGCTGCCGCTGGATGAGATTGAAGCTATCGTAACCTCCGATACCTTGGTAGCAGAAGGAGCCCTGCACTATCTCAAAGATCAGGACTACCAGATTCCCATTATCACCTTTGATTCTATCAAACCGCGCATTGATGTGGATGCCTATATCGATATCAATGCTCTCGAGCTTGGGAAAGAATCCTTCCGGACCCTCTTCCAAATCATCAAGGACAATAAAGAAGACAAGCAAATCTGCTATCGCCAGCTGATTCCGCATAGCATCAGCACTCGCTAATCCGAGTACTTTTGCTCATTTATCAACGATTCACTGAACGGCCTTTTTCTAAACCAGAGAAGAGCCTGAACTCAAAACAATTACCCGAAGAGAAACTGACAAAGAAAGAGGAAAAACATGGCCTTTCGCATTTTTCAAGCCTATTTAGATGACGAAAATATCATCACTATCGAACTGGAAAAGAGCTTTGATGCCTACTCCATCCACTTTACACTGGAAGACAAGCACAGCTCCAGCCCCTTAACCATCAAAAACATCAACAATCAGGAAGAGCGGATTATCTACACTGTATCGGCTAATGAGCCCATTGACCTGACGCAGTCCTACAAGGTCTATGACCAAGACCGCAACCATACTGACCTGCAGTACCGCCATATCGTGAAAAAGCCTATTTTCGATGAGATTTTTGACTATGCAGGCGACGATTTGGGAGCTCAGTACAGCCCCCAAGCCACCGACTTCAGACTCTGGGCACCTATTTCTGAAAAAGTCCTTCTGCATCTGAAAGACCAGGTTCATCACCTCAAACGTCTGGATAGGGGAGTCTGGCATACACGGATTGAGGGAGATTTAGAGGGAGCCTCCTATTCTTATCTCCATAAGATCAATGGCAAGTGGGTGGAAGTCCATGATCCCTACGCCCTATCCTCAGATGTCAATTCGGGCAACAGCTATGTCATCGATTTAGACAAGATTAAAAAACCTATCAAACGAGCGAAAACACAATTGGATCCGACAGAAGCCGTCATCTATGAAATGAGCGTCCGCGATTTCTCTATGCAGAAAGAAGCTGGTTTCTCCTATCCTGGGAAGTTTGCCTCGCTGAGCGAATCTCCAGTCGTTCACGGTCAGAAGTTTGGTCTGGACTATCTGAAAGAGCTAGGTATCAGCCACGTGCAGCTTCTGCCTGTCTACGATTTTGGCAGCGTTGATGAAAAGCATCCTGAGCTCGTCTACAACTGGGGCTACGATCCTGTCCAGTACAATGTCCCAGACGGCAGTTTTGCCAGCGACCCACGAGACCCCTATGCCCGTATCTTAGAGCTGCAGGCAGCCATTACTGCCTACCACAATGCTGATATCAGCGTCATCATGGATGTGGTCTACAATCATGTCTATGATGCCAATAGCTATGCTTTTGAAAAAATAGTGCCCGGCTATTTTTTCCGACTCAATGACATGGGCTACCGGACCAACGGAACCTTCTGTGGTAATGATGTAGCCAGTGAGAAAATCATGGTCCGCCGTTATATCAAGCAATCGGTCAAGCAATGGGTCAGTCTCTATGGCTTTGACGGTTTCCGCTTTGATCTGATGGGGATTTTAGATATCCAAACCATGCAGCAGATAGCTGACGAACTCAAGGCTCTCTATCCTAACATCTATCTCTATGGTGAAGGCTGGCAGATGGATACTGGACTGGCAAGTGAGCGATTGGCCCATCAGTACAATGCTGCCCAGCTTCCGGATTATGGATTTTTCAGTGACCATTTCCGTGACAGTCTCAAACAGACCATTGCCCAAGGCCGGCAAATTGAGAGCAAGACTCCTACCAGTCAGCTTGAAAATGTCCTGACAGCCAATGTCGGTCTAAAAGGTGAGGAACACTTCACAGCACCCCAGCAGGCCATTAATTATGTCGAGTGCCATGATAATGCAACAGTTTTTGATTACTTTGATATCGTCAATCCTGCTATCACCCTGCGGGATCGGCTGGCCAATTCGCGGCTGGCTCTCCATCTAGTCCTACTGGCTCAAGGTGTGCCCTTTATCCACAGCGGTCAGGAATTTTTCCGGACTAAAAATCTGATTGATAACACCTATAATATGCCCGACGAGATCAATAAACTAGACTGGCTGCGCTCCCTGCATTACACAGAAGACATTGCTTTCGTCAAAAAGCTGATTGCCTTTCGCAAGGCGCATCCGTTGCTCCATCTAAAGACCCGCACTGCCATCAAGCAAGCCTGTCAGGTCAACTGGCTGACAGACAGTTTATTGGAGTACAAGATTCAAGACAGCAAGGAGAGCATGACCATTGTCATCAACTTTGGCATCCAAGAAGCTGTCTACGAAAACAAAAACAAGCAAAAGCTACACCTCCAATACCCATCCATTGATGCACAAAAACCAATCGCACCACTAGCTGACAGTTACAGTCTAGCTGGCAAGCAGTTGATTGTGTTGAAATAGATTGTAAAACATCAGCCAATGAATAAGCTGATGTTTTTGTTTTTTACAACCCCAAATAATCCTCAACCGCTGCCTGCATTTGATCTGCAGCGACTGTCGTTTTATGACGCACTGGGGCTGTTTCTAAGCCGTCCACGGCTGGTGGAAGGGCTACGCCAGAAAGTTCGTGCAGTTGAGCCAAAGCCTCGAAGTCACTGAGTCCTATTTGACCAGTCACAGCCTCAACAGCAACAACTGGGAATTTATATGGACTAGCGGTAGACGCAATAACAGTCTTGCGCTGATCACCTGTCTCTGCCAAGTACTTTTGATAGACAGCGGACGCAACAGCTGTGTGAGGGTCTTCGATGTAGTTAGAGGTTTGATAGACCCGCTTGATTTCAGCAGCTGTTTCTTCTTCTGTTGCGTAGTCAGCTGCAAATAGTTCCAAAATCTCAGCATCAAAGTCCGTCAGTTCATACTGTCCATGCTCATTCAGAGCCGCCATCAGGGCAGCTGTTTTCTCAGAGCTGTTACCAGACAGATGGAAAATCAAACGCTCCAAGTTAGAGGAAACCAGAATATCCATGGACGGACTAGACGTCACCTTGAAGCTCCGCTTCTTGTCATAAACCTGAGTCTTGAAGAAGTCGGTCAGGACATTGTTCTCATTCGAAGCGCAGATTAGCTTGCCAACCGGCAGACCGATTTGCTTGGCATAGTAGGCAGCTAGAATATTACCAAAGTTCCCAGTCGGAACTGTAAAGTTGACCTTGTCTCCTGCTGTGATTTCTCCCGTCTTCACCAGCTGAGCATAGGCATAGACATAGTAAACAATCTGCGGCACCAAACGGCCGATATTCATGGAATTAGCTGATGAAAACTGCAGTTTGTGCTCCAAGAGACGAGCTCTTAGGTCTGTGTCATTGAACATGTGTTTGACATTGGTCTGGGCATCGTCAAAGTTGCCGTCAATAGCAACCACATGCGTATTAGCACCTGTCTGTGTCGTCATTTGTAGCTCTTGGACCTTGCTGACACCGTCTTTCGGATAAAAGACGATGATTTCAGTCCCAGGAACATCCGCAAATCCTGCCATAGCCGCCTTGCCTGTGTCGCCAGAAGTCGCCGTCAAAATGACAATTTTGTTTTCCAAGCCGTGCTTTTTGGCTGCGGTTGTCATCAAGTGAGGCAGGATAGACAAAGCCATATCCTTGAAGGCAATGGTCGCTCCATGGAAAAGCTCTAGATTATACTGACCATCCAGCTTGACCAAGGGAGCAATGGCTGCATCATCAAACTTGCTGTCGTAGGCATGGTTGATACAGTGATCCAGCTCTGCTTCAGAAAAATCATCCAAAAAAGCAGACAAAACCAGCTTGGCTACTTCCTGATAAGAAGCGTCTTTGAGCTTGGCAAAGTCCAAATCGACCTGCGGATAGGTAATAGGCGTAAAGAGCCCGCCGTCTGTCGCCAAACCTTGCAGAATTGCCTGGCTGGCTGTTACTCTATTCTTTTCGTCGCGTGTTGATTGATAAACTAAGGTCATTCTCTCTCATCCTTTATCTGTAGTTCGCTTTATTATACCAAAATTTATCAGAAAATTCTCGCTTTTCACAGAGAATATAAGAAAAAGCCCATTTCTGGGCTTGTTTTCATCTTATTCATTCATAGATACGTGAACGTGGTCGTAGTGGTTTTCTGTTACGCTGCCACGATCTGGCATTTGGTTCCAAGTATTAGCAGGTCCATAAACGCTTTCAAATG